>CAZQQP010000001.1:0-254 GCA_964595475.1 uncultured Planctomycetaceae bacterium
GGATACCCCATGCGAATCTCGAACATGAAGCGGTCGAGCTGGGCCTCCGGCAGCGGATAGGTGCCCTCCTGCTCGATCGGGTTCTGTGTCGCGAGGGTGAAGAAGGGGGACGGCAGCTCGTGCTTCTGTCCGCTCGCCGTCACCTGCTGCTCCTGCATGGCCTCGAGGAGGGCGGCCTGCGTCTTCGGCGGCGTCCGGTTGATCTCGTCGGCGAGCAGGACGTTCGCGAAGATCGGCCCCTTCACGAACCGAAG
>CAZQQP010000001.1:264-9558 GCA_964595475.1 uncultured Planctomycetaceae bacterium
CGTCGCCTTGTCCTCCTCGATCACGTCCGTCCCGGTGATGTCCGCGGGCATGAGGTCGGGCGTGAACTGGATGCGGGAGAACTCGAGGGAGAGCGTCCGGGCGATGGTGGAGACGAGCAGCGTCTTCGCGAGCCCCGGCACACCCACCAGAAGCGCGTGGCCCCGGCAGAAGAGGCAGATGAGCACCTCGTCGATCACGTCCGTCTGCCCGACGATGACGTGGCCGAGCTGATCGAGCATCTGCTGGTGGGCGCTCTGCAGCTTCTCCGTGATCGGCCCGATCTCTTGGTTCTCGTCGCTCATCCGCTTCGCTCGTCGTAGGGCTCGGGACGTGGCCAGTGTAGGGCGGAGGCCCCGACCGGTCTCGACGCGGCTCGGGGCAGCGCTCGCGGCCGGAAGCCCCGTGCACGCTCGGTCTTGGATGGGAAAGGAACATTCACTCGCCGCCGAGGAGAGCCTTGCCGATTTGTGGAAAACCACGCCGACCTCTTCGTAATGCTCTCTATCGCCTGTCCTTATGGATCACCCCGATTCTGGGTGCCCGGTTCCGAACGCTGTCGGCATCTGTCGGCGGACGGTCGCCGGCGCGTGCGGGCTCGCGTCGTGGACAAGTTTTCCACAGAACTTCCCAAGGCTGACGCGAGCGTGGAACAACCGTCGGCGGCAGGCAGTGGACAAGTTTTCCACAGCGCGTGGGGATCAGGAGCGCTTCTTGAGCTCCGCCTCGAGCTGCTGGACCTGGTCCGCGAAGGCGGGATCGGTCGCCATGCGGTCGCTGACCGCGCGGGTCGCGTGCATGACGGTGGTGTGGTCGCGTCCGCCGAAGTGGCTGCCGATCTCCTCGAGGCTGTGGCGGGTGCATCGTCGGGCGAGGTACATGCACACGTGGCGGGGCACGCTCACGGAGCGGTGGCGACGCTTCGACAGCAGCTCCGTCACCTTGAGGCCGTAGAAGCGGGTCACGCGGTTGATGATGTCGTGGATGGTGGTGTGGGGCGTCAGCGGCGTCTGGGCCTCTTCGCCGAGGGCCTGCTTCGCAATGGAGAGGTCGATGTCCGCGCCACGGATGCTCGCGACGCTCTGGACCTTGGTCAGCGCCCCCTCGAGCTCGCGGGTGTTCGAGTCGACCATGGAGGCCACGTAGCAGACCGCGTCGTTCGGAACGTGCAGCCCGCGGAGCCGGGCCTTGTGCTGGATGATGGCGATCCGCGTCTCGTACGCCGGGCTGTCGATGCCGGCGACGAGGCCCCAGTTGAACCGCGAGACGATCCGCTCCTCGAGCTGTGGGATCTCGTTGGGGCTGGAGTCGCTGGAGAGGACGATCTGCTTCCCGGCCTGGTAGAGCGTGTTGAAGGTGTGGAAGAACTCCTCCTGCGTCCGCTCCCGGTTGCTCAGAAAGTGGATATCGTCGATGAGAAGCAGGTCCACGTGTCGATATCGGTGGCGGAACGCCTGCATATCGCCGTTCTGGACGGCCTCGAGAAAGTGGTGCATGAAGGCGTCGCAGCTCAGGTAGCAGATCCGCGCCTCCGGGTTGTGGAGGTGGATGGTCTGGCCGATCGCTTGGAGCAGGTGCGTCTTCCCGAGGCCGACGCCGCCGTGGATGAACAGCGGGTTGTACGCCTCGCCGGGCTGCTGAGCGACCGCGACCGCGGCGGCGTAGGCGAGCTGGTTCCCGGGTCCCGTGATGAAGTTGTCGAAGGTGTGGTCCGGGCTCAGGAAGACGAACTCGTCATCGCCGAGGCTGTCGGCGATGCGCTTCCCGTCGTCCGCTCGCTCCGCGGAGGCATGGGACGCGGGCTCCTGATCCGGACTCGTGAAGCCCACCGTGACGAGCGCCCCCGTCGCGGTCTGCGCGGCCTCCTGGAAGGGTCCCGCACACATCTGGACCAGGTAGTTTCGCTGGATCGCGTTCCGTGCCCGAATGGTCAGCCGCCCGCCGGAGAGGTCCACCGGCTCGAGCTGGTCGAACCAGTGCCGCCAGATGCTCCCGTGGTGACGACGCAAGTACGAGAACATCTCCCGCCAGATGGTCGGATCGGGGGTCTCCATCGGTCCTCGATATTTGAACGAGCTTCAGTTGAAGGGAGTGAAGCCGACAGGCTCACCCGCCCGTTGGGAAATCCGCGAACCTGTGCCGCCCTCCAATCGTCGGCGAACGTAGCGACCCGCCGTGGAGCTGTCAACGCCCGGCCGATCGGCCCGCGACGGCCCGCCCGTTCCGGTCGATGCGTCGCCTGCGGCGCAGCACAAATCGCCCACCGCGGCGGGCGAGCCGCGAGAACTTGTTTTTACGAGGCACCGTCGCCGTGGAAGCAAAGCCGACTCGGGCGGCGAGGGAGAAGGCTCGCGCTAGGTCATCCGACGCACGCCTCCTCGCGACGCCCAGTCGGCCGCTACCCGCTAGTGCCCTCCTGCTGCTTCAACCCGTACTGGCCCCTGCCCAATTTCTCGAAGCGGCCATCGTTGGAGAGGGCCTGGCTGACGATGTTCGAGAAGTTCTTGGACCTGCTGGTGTAGCCCTGCTGCAGCACCTCCTGAACGATCTCCGTCACGCGCCTCGGCCTTCCGTCGCTGAGGATGCTGGCGATGGTGTCGCTGAGGCGCGTCCGGTTCCCGGCTCCACGGGTTCGGCTCCCGCGAGGGCGTCCCGGCCCTCGCTTCTTCTTGGGCCGGCCGGGCCCGCGCCGCCGGGACGTCGTCGTCCGCCCACGCGAGGCTCCCGTCGAGGTGACGCCGAGCTCCTCGAGCTCCTGATCGATGCCCTCGATATCCGAGACAAGCTGGTCACGTCGCTTTTCGAGATCCTGCGCCCGTCCCTGACGCTTCTGAAGCTCCTTGCGGAGCTCCCGAGCCGTGAGCGCATCGAGCTTCCGTTTCGCCACGAATCGTCTCCTGTTCTCGACTCGGTGAAGGCAGGATGGTCCTGAGCGATTAATTAATGTCAAGCGCCTCGCCCGCTCGCCTCACGCCCCGCTCGCTTGTCGGGCGCCGAGACCCGCGGCGCCGATGGTCCCCGCGTCGTTGCCGAGGGCGGTCGTAACCAGCTCGACGCGGTCGGGGAGAAGGCTCCAGCTGTGGGCGCGGAAGCGCTCCCGGAGCGGGCCGAGGAGATCCTCGCCTTCGGCCGCGACCCCGCCGCCGAAGACGATCTGCTGCGGGTCGAACACGCGGCACAGCGACACGCAGGCCGTCGCGAGCCGGTCGATCGTCTCGCCCACGACCTCCGCCGCCACCGCGTCGCCGCTCTCCGCGGCGTCGAAGATCGCCCGCGACGTCAGCTCCTCGCCCGCCTCCCGGACCGCGCCGAGGGAGCTCCGCTCGCCCTCGCCGATCCTCGCCTCGGCGGCCCGCACCGTGGCGCTCGCGGAGGCATACGCCTCCACACATCCCCGCTGGCCGCACCCGCAGCGTCGTCCGGCGGGCTCGACGATGACGTGGCCGAGCTCCGTGCCGGCGTCGAAGGCGCCGCGAACGAGCCGTCCGTCGGAGATGACGCCGCCGCCGATGCCGGTGCCGAGGGTGAGCATGATCAGATGCTGGATCGCCCCGTCGCTGCCGGTCCCCGCCCAGTACTCGCCGAACGCCGCGGCGTTGGCGTCGTTGTCCACCGCGACAGGCAGGCCCGTCGCCTCGCCGAGCTGCCGGCCGAGCGGGATGTCCTCCCACCCGGGAATGTTGGTCGCCGCGTGGACGTGGCCGCGGTCCGCGTCCACGGGGCCCGCGATGGCCACGCCGACCCCGCCCACCCGCTGGTTCCCCGCCGCTCCGCCGAGGTCCGCGACGAGATCGGCGAACTGCTTGATGACGGGCGTCGCCCCACCAGAGCGGGTCGGGACGGACCGGCGGGCGAGCAGCGTCCCGTCGGCGCCGACGAGGGCGCCCTTGATGTTGGTTCCCCCGAGATCCAGGCCCACGTAGCACGTCACGGTTGCGTCTCCTATTGCCGGTTCGGGTGGCGTGCGTCGCGTCGAGCCGAGCGACGGTCGGCGGTCGGTCGCGAGCGTGTGCGCCGGCTCGGTAAGCCCGCACGGACGAGCGCTCCGAGCCTGTCCCGTCCGAGCGGACTCCTTGCGCGGGTCGGGCGCCGGCAGGCGACCTGCCGGCGCCGCCCATTGCCCACATGCTCGCGACCGGCCGGGACGATCGTAGGATGGTCCGCGACTTCGCGGAGAAGCCGTTCGCGATGCGACCCGGACTGGCGGAAGCTTGGAAGCGGCGATTGCGGACGCCGCGCGTCCCGGCGAAATGGCGGAGGCGAGGGGGAATCGCATTCGCGGTCGTCGCGGCGTCGCTCCTCGTCGCCACGGCCGTCGCTCCGGCGGTCCTTTCCACCGCGGCGGGCGAGCCGGCGGTCACCGCCGTCGTCAGCCGCGTGATTCCCGGCCGCGTGGAGGCGGGCGACCTGTCGCTGACGTGGTTCGGCGACCAGTCGGCCCGCGACGTTCGCCTCCTCACCTCCGGCGGCGAACGCGTGGCCACCGTGCGGCGGCTCGCGTCCGGCGCGACGCTGTGGGACCTCCTCTTCGGAGCCGACTTGGACCTCGGGCGCACCTCTCTCGAGGGCGTCGACGTGACCCTGCGGCGGACGGCGTCGGGTCGGACCAACGTCGAAGAAGCGCTCGGCCTCGGGGGAGAACCACGAGCCGAAAAGGATGAGGCACGCGTCGCCCTCGACCTCATCCTCCACAACGGCGCGGTTCGCGTTCACCGCGAGAGCGGACCGTCTCTCCGCCTGAGCGGGCTCACCGGCGTGGTCGGACGCGAGAAGACGGGAGCGGTTCGCGGCCGCCTCGTCGGCTCCGTCTCCCTGGATGGGGACACCGGCGCGTTCGCGGTCGCCGTCCGCCGTCCGCCCTCGGCCTCCGACCCGGGTTCGGTGATTCGGGTATGGGCGAGGCATCTTCCAACCCGCCTCGTGGGAGCGCTCACGGGGGCGGGCGACCGGCTCGTCTCCGCGGTGGGTGACGAGCTTCGCGTAGCAGCCACGGCGGAGGATGTCGCTTTCGGCCGCGGCGCCTTGCCGACGGAAGGGGCGGTCGACCTGCGGGTGAGAGCGCCGAGGGCCTCGGCGACGCTTCGGGCGGCCGTGGAGGGGGGAGCGCTCGTCGTCGAAAAGGGCGGCCGGGCCTCGCTGACGGTAAGGCCGCAGCTCGCGTCCGCGTATCTCCCGGGCGAGCTCCGGCCGACCGCCTCGGTGCGGGTCGACGTGGAATTGGGTGCGTTCCAGGTTCCGACCGAGAAGCTCCACCCGGCCGAGATCGCGTGCCGGGCCCGCTTCACGACGGAGCCGGTGGACGTCACAGCCGAAGCGCTCGAGCGGCCGATCGAGGCGGTTTCCCTTTCCGGCCGGATTCGCACGGAGGACCTCGGCGAGGGCCTCTCGGTGGATCTCCGCGCTCGCTACCGCCACCGCGGGCGAGCCGGCCGGATCGAGCTGAGCCAGGGAAAGCTCCACCGCGTCGTAAGCGAAGCGGGCGAGCTGTTTCCCGACCCGCCCCGGCCCACGGGCCGTCTCCGCGTCGAGGAGCTTCCGACAGCTGTCGTGGACCGTCTCGTCGCCGCGGGCGGCGGGGTACCCGCGGTCGTCGGGCGCACCGTGGGAATCGCCCTGCGAAGCGAGAGGGCGACCGGTCGAAGCAGGAATCTCAGTGTCCGCGTGGAGGGCTCTCGCATCCGGGGGGACGTTTCGCTCCGGTGGGACGGGGGGCTCACGCTCCGCCGTCCCACGACGCTCTCCTGGATGGTCCACCCCGACGCTGTCGCGAGAGCAACAGGACCGGAGTCGCGTTTCCGGCTGGCAAGGCCCACGATGGCCCACGTCCACCTGGAGCGCTTCGTGACGCGGCCCGCCGGCTCCGCCGGTGCGCTGTTCCGACTCGGCGAGACGGAGGTCGACGGCTCGGTCCGGGTGGACCGGGCGGTCGTGGAGCGGGTGGGGGCGAAAGGCGCGGTTCGCGTTACGGAGCTCACCGCTGAACTGGCCGGCGCCCCGCTGACAAAGCTCACAGGCTCGATCCGCGCCCGTCTCGACGGCTCACGCGGCTCCACCACGCGGGCCGTCGCCGGCTCGGACGGCCTCGTCGTGACAGGAGAGGCCACCGCTCACCTCGGCCGGAAAGGGGTTGAAGAGGCGGAGGGACGGCTCAGCGCCGCCGGCGACGGCATGTCTCTCCGCCTGCCCTTCCGCCTCGGCCCCGAGACGCTCCGTCTGACCCGTCCCGCAACTGCCTCGGTCACGCTGCCGCCCCGTCTGCTCCGCACGGCGGGCCTTCGCAACCTCGGCCCCACACTCGAACAGCCTGTGCCCATCGATCTGCGGCTCGCGGAATGCCGCATCCCGCGGAGTGGAGCGGGCCTCGCCGATGTCCGGGTGCGAGCCGTCGCCCGCGTGGACCGGGTCACCCTCGGCGACGTCCGAGGTGTCGGCGAGGTCACGCTGCAGGATCTCCGCGCCGAGGTTCGTTACGCGGGCCCGAGTGACGAGGTGAAGGCAACCCTCAAGGGTCGAGCGGCTCCGGAAGGGGGTCATCCCGCCACCCCACTTCGCGTCGCCGTCTCGGCGTCGGGGGTGGCCGCCGACGCTGCGGCTCGCTCGCCGGCGACGTTCGATGCGGAAGTGGAGGTCCCCCGCGTGCCGACCGCCTGGGTGGACGCGCACGCGGAACTGAACGGCCGCTTGGAGGCCCTCGTCGGCCGGTCGGTCGGTGGCACGCTCCGCTTCCGCCGGGGCGGGCGGAGCGCCCCTCTCCACGTCGCGGTCGACGCCGACGGTCCGCGTATGGGCGTCGAGGCGACGGGGAAGGCGACGACGGAGCGTGTGACCCTGACCGAGCCCGCCACGGCGCACCTACGTGTGGGCCCGGAGGCCTACGCCCGCTGGGTCGACCCGGTGGACCTCGCCTCCGCGGAGCGGGAGGTCCGTCTCCTCCCGTTTCTCGCGGCCGAGCGGCAGCACCCCGGCCGACTGATCCTTACCGACCACGCCCGGGTGGACGTGAAGATCGAGGAGCTGTCATGCCCGCGAGCGGAGGACGCGTCGGGGGGGCTCACCCTTGGATCGCTGACTGCGGACGCATCCGTCAGGATTCCGAGGCTGTCCCTCGTGGACGAAACCTCGTCCGCGGAGGCGGTCTGGCGTGATATCGAGGTTTCGCTCGAGGCCAGGCCCCTCGGGAAGCGCGTCTCGGCCGAGGCGACGGGACGGGTGGTTCGCCTTCCCGACCCGCCGGACGGCCGCCGGAGCCGGCGGGCGACCCCCGGGCCGATCGACCTCCGTGCCACGTTGAAGAACCTCCCGATCGGCGCGAGCGACTCCACGGAGCCACCTCGTGTCTCCGTGGAGGGGACGGTCGCGGCCCTGCCCGTCAGCGCTCTGACCGTCGGCCGGCACCCGCGGACGCGGGAGAAGGTCGCCGCCGTAACGGGGCCGGTCGCGGGCGGCCGCCTCGACGTGGACCTCAAGGGGCTGACGGGCACGGTGGACGCGGACCTCCGCGGCACCCACTTCGCCGCGGATCTGAGCGCCCGGCTCACCGGCAACGCCCTGCGACTTCGGAAGGCCCATCGCGTCTCCGTCGACATCACCCCGCCGCTGAGCGCCCACGTCCTTCGCAACGTCCATCCGCTCCTCGCCTCCGCCGTCCGCTCGGAAAAGCCGGTCACCCTGGCGATTCCCGCCGAGCACGGCGGCGAGCGCCTCACGATCCCTCTCGCCCCCTTCCGCGTGCGTGCCGTGGAGATCCCGCGGGCCACCATCCGGTTCGGCAAGCTGCTCGTGGAGAACCGCGGACCCGTCAGCCGCCTCTTCGACCTCTTCTCCCGCCTCGGCACCCGACTCGACGTCAACAAGATCGCCAACGTGAGAAAGGAGCTCCTCGGCGTCCGGGTCGACCCCATCCAGCTCAACATGCGTGGTGGAATCATCGGATATGAGCCGTGGAGCGCCACCTTCCTCGGCCCGGCCCTCAAAGTCACCCTCGATGGTCAGACGGAGTGGGTGAATCGCCAGGGTGAGCTCCTCCCGAGCCACCGGCGGCCCCACCTGGACATGAGGATCTCGGTGGGCACGGACGCGTTCCACGCCCTTCGTCTCCCCTGGGTCGGGAACACCTTCATGCTCCGCCTCCCCGTCACGGGCCCGTCGTGGAACCCGCGGATCGACTGGCTCGGCGCCCTCAAGCGAACCCCTCAGGGCGTGTTCCAGGGCGCCCTGGCGCCGTTCAAGAGCCTGCTCAAGCAGATGGCGGAGGAGTCCGACGGCGAGTGACGCGGCCCTCGTCCGCGGACCGCTCCGGGCGCCGATCTGGCAGCCGCCCGCGTGGCCCAGCAGATGGCTGGCAGCCGCCGCCTCACGGCCGGGCGATCGGCGCCGCGCTTGGGCCTGGCACACACCTTGCTACGGAGCTTCGTGAATGCGAGGATGCGCCCGAAGCGGGCGAACCGAGCGGAAGAGGGAACGGATCGGAGTGGAACAGGGCGAACCGTAGAACGAGAAGAGGAAGCAAGCCATGTCCCGACCAATCGGCATCGACTTGGGAACGACGAACAGCTGCGTGGCCGTCAACGAGGGGGGTGAGGCGAAGGTTCTCGTGAACCAGCAGGGGAGCCGCCTGACCCCCTCGACCGTCGCGTTCACGGAGAAGGGGGAGCTGCTCGTCGGCGAGCCGGCCAAGCACCAGCAGGTGACCAACCCCCATCGGACCGTGCACTCCATCAAGCGGTTCATGGGGCGTCGCCACAAGGAGGTCGAGGAAGAGGAGAAGGCGGTTCCGTACAGCATCGTCGGTGAGCCGGACGAGCTGGTCCAGGTTGACATCGACGGCAAGCGGTACACGCCGCCGGAGATCAGCGCCCGCGTCCTGATGAACCTCAAGCAGACTGCCGAGGACTACTTCGGTGAGACCGTGGACCGGGCGGTGATCACGGTACCGGCCTACTTCAACGACGCTCAGCGGCAGGCGACCAAGGACGCCGGCGAGATCGCGGGGCTGCAGGTGGAGCGCATCATCAACGAGCCGACCTCGGCGGCGCTCGCCTACGGCCTGGACAAGCGGAAGGAGGAGACGGTCGCCGTCTTCGACTTCGGCGGCGGCACGTTCGACATCTCCATCCTGGAGATCGACCCGGAGGTCGGCACCTTCCAGGTGAAGTCCACCCACGGCGACACGCACCTCGGCGGCGACGACATCGATCAGAAGCTGATCGACCACATCGCGGAGGAGTTCCGTCGGAAAGAGACCATCGACCTCCGCAACGACCCGATGGCCCTGCAGCGGCTCAAGGAGGCCGCCG
>CAZQQP010000001.1:9568-49149 GCA_964595475.1 uncultured Planctomycetaceae bacterium
AGCTGTCGCAGCAGAAGGAGACGTCCATCAACCTGCCGTTCATCACGGCGGACCAGAACGGCCCGAAGCACCTGCAGACGACCGTCACGCGGGCCAAGCTGGAGTCGCTCATCAGCGACGTCATCGAGCGGCTCCGCAAGCCCTGCGAGCAGGCCATGCAGGACGCGGGCGTCTCCTCCAGCGACGTGAACCAGGTTGTTCTCGTGGGCGGCTCCACGCGGATGCCTGCGGTGCAGCAGCTGGTGAAGGACCTCTTCGGCCGCGAGCCGAACAAGTCCATCAACCCCGACGAGGTGGTCGCCATCGGCGCCGCCACGCTCGCGAGCGAGCTGGACAAGGGCAAGGAATCGGACATCCTCCTGCTCGACGTCACCCCGCTCTCGCTCGGGATCGAGACGCTCGGCGGCGTGATGACCAAGCTGATCCCGCGGAACACGACGATCCCGACGTCGAAGAAGGAGACGTTCTCCACGGCCGCCGACAACCAGACCGAGGTCACGGTCCACGTCCTCCAGGGCGAGCGCGAGTTCGCCAAGGACAACCGCTCGCTCGGCCAGTTCAACCTCACGGGCATCCCGCCGGCGCCGCGGGGGGTTCCGCAGATCGAGGTGGAGTTCAACATCGACGCGAACGGCATCCTTCACGTCTCCGCTCAGGACAAGGGAACCGGGAAGAGCCAGAGCATCGAGATCCAGGGCTCCTCGGGCCTCTCGGAGGACGAGATCGAGCGGATGCGGAAGGACGCCGAGCAGCACGAGGAGGAGGACCGAAAGCGTCGCGAGTTCGTCGAGGCACGGAACCAGGCGGACCAGCTCGTGGACCAGACACGGAAGTCGCTCCAGGAGCACGGCGACAAGGTCAGCCAGGACGTCCGCTCCCGCATCGAGTCCGCCATCGGCAAGGTGGAGGAGCAGATGCAGGGCGAGGACAAGGAGGCCCTCGACCGAGCGGTCCAGGAGCTGCAGCAGGCGTCGATGGAGCTCGGAAAGGTCGCCTACGAGCAGGCGTCCCAGCAGGAGGGACAGCAGGAGGCGTCCGGCCAGGAGGCCGGCAACACCGGCGGCCAGTCCTCCGGTCAGCAGGGAGGCGGCGGCGACGACGTCATCGACGCCGACTACGAGGTCAGGCAGTGATCCGTACCAGCCAGCCCCGACGGAACAGGCCGGCCCTCGGGCCGGCCTTTTTTATTGGGTCGGCCCGACGAAGCTCGCCTCGACGGCGTTGGCGGCCGGAAAAGGAGCGTGCGGAACGCCGCCGGGCGGCGTGTGTGCCCAAGTGGTCGACGCCGGGGAGTTTGTCGAGTTGAAAGGACGAGCGCGGCGTGATAAGAAGGCGACGAGCCTCATCCGAGGAACGCTTACTGAAAGGATCGAGACATGGCGCTGTCCACGGTTCCATCCGTCCGCTGGTGGCTGCTCGCCGCGACCGTCGCGGTCGTCGGCACCGTCGGGGTGACCCAGTTCAGCTCGGCCGCGAAGGAGAAGTCTGAGCTCCGTAAGCACATGAGCAAGGTCAGCGACGGCTACAAGCGGCTTCGCCGCTCCGCGAGGCGGGGGCGGTTCACGATGAAGTCGGTGCAGCGGCTGGTGAAGATGCAGAAGCACGCTCTGGCGGCGAAGCAGCTGACGCCGTCCAAGGTGAAGGAGCTGCCGACCGCGCAGAAGCGGAAGTTCCTGATCAAGTTCCGGAAGATGATGGCGGATACCATCCACACGATGATGCAGGCGGAGATCGCCATCCTCGAGCAGAAAACGGAAAAGGCCAAGAAGCTCGTCCAGAAGCTCGTCGAGCAGAAGGACAAGGGCCACAAGGCCTTCGACGTCGATGAGTGACGCACGCGGACGAGGCCGTCCGCGTCCGGCGGTCCGCCCCCCGTTGCACCCCGCTGGCGTGTGCACCCGGCGTCGGGGGACGGGCCACGCGGCCCTCGCGGCGGTGGCGGCCGTCTCGCTCGCGGGTGCGTCTCCGGCGGAGGGTGGGGACTGGCCGCAGGTCCTCGGTCCCGACCGGGACGGGTCGGTTCCCACCCGCGGGCTCTCGTTCGGTTGGGAGGGCCGCCCCGAGATCATCTGGTCCAAGAAAGTGGGAGAGGGTTGGGCCGGACCCGCGATCGTCGGCAAGCGGCTGATCCTCTTCCACCGCGCGGACGATCGAGAGCGGGTGGAAGCGCTCGCCGCGGACACGGGGGAGACCCTCTGGGCCTACGCGTATCCCACCGACTTCGTCGCGAAGCTCAGCTCCGACGAGGGACCGCGCGCCACGCCGACCGTCGCGGACGGCCGCGTGTACACCTACGGCGCCGCGGGGATGCTCCACTGTCTCACGCTGAAGACGGGTGAGGTACAGTGGCGGGTGGACACGCGGGAGACCTTCGGCTCTCGCCGGGGCTTTTTCGGCCGGGCGGTCTCCCCGCTGGTGGTGGGGAAGAGGGTCGTCGTCCCCGTCGGGGGGCCGGAGGCGGGGATCGTGGCCTTCTCGACGGATAACGGGGACGTCCTCTGGCGGGCGACGAAGCAGAAGGCCGCTTACGCCTCGCCCGTCTCGGCGACGCTCGGTGGCGAGCGGCAGGTCCTGGTGGTGATGCGGCAGGCGTTCTTCGGGATCGACCCGAAGGACGGCTCCATCCGCTTCCGTTATCCGTGGCGCACGCCGGTTCGCGCCTCCGTCCGGGCGGCGGTTCCGGTTGTGGTCGGCCGTCGCGTCTTTCTGTCGGCTTGCTACCGGACGGGTGCCGAGCTCGTGGAGTGGCGGGACGGCGAGCTGAAGAAGGTCTGGGGCTCCAGCGACCGGCTGTCGAACCACTACGCGACAAGCATTCACCACGCGGGCTATCTCTACGGCTTCCACGGCCGGCAAGAGTACGGCCCCGAGCTCCGCTGCATCCGGCTGAAGACGGGTGCGGTCCAGTGGTCGCGGAAGGACCTCGGCGCGGGCAACCTGCTCCGCGTGGGGAATCGCCTGGTGATCCTGACCGAGCGAGGCGAGCTCCTCGTCGCGCCGGCCGATCCCGACGGCTTCGAACCGGCGAAGCGAGCCCAGCTCCTCGGCAAGCCCCTCCGCGCCTACCCCGCGATCGCCCGGGGCCACCTCTACGCCCGCGACTCCCGGAAGCTCATCTGCGTGGAGCTGGATCCCTGACGCGATACCGGCTCTTTATACACCGCATCGCCTCTGCCTATAAGTGTCCGCGTCCGCGATTGGCTATCCTCCGGGCGGATTTAACGATTCCGAGAAGCAGTCTCCGAACCGAGCCGAGGAACGAGGAGGAAAACGATGCGAAGCACGCTCACGCTCTTGCACGCGACGCTCGTCGTGGGGGCCCTCGCGGCGTGTCAGAAGGAGAGCCCGCCGCAGGCGGAGAAGCAGGCCGCCAAGGGAGATGGGGCGGAGACGGCCGCTCCCGAGAAGCCGACGAGGCCCGGGAAGAAGGCCGAGAAGCAAGAGACCGCGGCGTCCTCCGAGACCGCGAAGGAAAAAGCCAAGAAGGCGGAGGAGGAAAGCGGCAAGCCCGCCGAGGCATCAAAGGAGGCGTCCGCCGAGGAGGTGGAGATCGACCCGGCCGCGCTCGCGGTGTTCGAGCCGCTTCCGAAGGTGGCGAAGTCTTCCGACAATCCGGTCACCGAGCCGAAGGTGAAGCTCGGCCGCATGCTCTACTACGACAAGCGGCTGTCCCGCGCCAACGAAGTCTCGTGCAACACCTGCCACCCGCTGAGCAAGTACGGCACCGACCACAAGCCCGTCTCCCGCGGCCATAAGGACCAGAAGGGCACCCGCAACGCGCCAACGGTGTACAACGCCGCGGGCCAGATCGCCCAGTTCTGGGACGGCCGGGCGGAGGACGTGGAGGAGCAGGCGATCAAGCCCCTGCTCAACCCGGTCGAGATGGGCATGCCGAGCAAGTCATACGTGGAGCGCGTCCTCAAGTCGATCCCCGAGTACGTGGATCTGTTCAAGAAGTCCTTCCCCAACGCGAACCCGCCGGTCACCTTCGTCAACGCGGGGCGGGCGATCGGCGCCTTCGAGCGGAAGCTGATGACCCCGGGCCGGTTCGACGCGTTCCTCCAGGGCGAGAAGGACGCCCTCACGCCCGCGGAGAAGAAGGGGCTGAAGACCTTCGCCTCCATCGGGTGCACCACCTGCCACTACGGCCCGCGGGTCGGCGGGACCACCTTCCAGAAGCTCGGCCTGGTGAAGCCGTGGCCGAACCAGGAGGACAAGGGTCGCTACGAAGTGACGGGGAAGGAGAGCGACAAGATGAAGTTCAAGGTGGCCATCCTCCGGAACGTCGCCAAGACCGGGCCGTACTTCCACGACGGCTCCGTAAAGAAGCTCGAGAAGGCCATTCGGATGATGGCCAAGCACCAGCTCGGGCGGGACCTCACGGACGACCAGGTGGCCTCGATCAAGACCTTCCTGGAGGCGCTGACCGGCAAGCTCCCCACCGACTACATCGAGAAGCCGGAGCTGCCACCGGTGGACGGCGAGCTGCCGGAGCCGAAGCAGACCCACCGCGGGGACCGGACGAGCTCGCCCCACGCGCTCGCGGCGGCCGGCGGACTGGGGGCGAGACCCTTCGCCGCCGGACTGGACCGGGCGCTGCGGCTTCCGTCGCTCACGGCACGGACCGCCCCGTGGTCTGGGGCTGCTCGATGGCGGTGATGAGCTGGCCGCCGCGGAAGATGCACACGCTTCCGGTCGACTCGCTCACGGTGACCGCCACGGCGTTCGTCACGGCGGTGATCCCTGCCGCCGCGTGATGACGCGTGCCGAGGCCGGGGGGCAGGCGGTCGGCCTCGCCGGTGGTGTTCAGGTAGACGCCGCAGCTCTCGATCACGCCGTCGCCGCGGACAACGAAGGCGCCGTCGAGTTGGGAGAGCTCCTTCACCGTCTCCTCGAGCCGCGGATCGAGGATGTTCCGGTCCGCCTCGGAGTAGCCGCGGAAGGGGTTCAGGATGAGCTGACGGGAGAGGGAGAGGACCCGCCCCGTGTCGCCGATGACGAGGAGCGAGCCGACGGGCTTGCCCTCCCGCCCCTCGCTCGCGAGGACGGAGGCGAGGTTCATGGCGTGCTCGAGGACCTCCGGCTGGATGTCGCCGAGCCCCTCGGAGCCCTCGTCGTCGCTGCTGGGGGCGACGATCTCGAACTCGCGGCCGACCTCCGTGACGATCAGCGTGTCCAGCGTGCCGCTACCCGCGATGCCCGAGAGGCAGACCACCACGTCGCCCCGGCGGACCAGCCCGCGGGCGAGCGCCATGAAGATGGCGATCTTGACCTGACCCAGCCGGGTCAGCGGGACACCGGGCACGGGAAGGGCCACACGACCGCGGGCCGCCTGGTCCTGCTCCTCCGCGACGGTCTTCGTGACGTAGATGACCCGCTGGGCGAGATCCTCGGACAGCGGCAGCGCGTCCCCGTGGACCGCGTCCACGTAGACGAGGATCGCGTCGGCGCCGCACGTCTCCACGATGCTCCCGACGTGCCGGATGAGCCCCTGCGTGATGCGCTGGCCGGCCCGTCGCCGGTCCATCCGGGATGTGTTCGCGCGACCGTTCCCCTGTGCCATGGCTGTTGCGTCCTTCGGAACCGCGATTGTCGGGCGGTCGGCTGTCCGAGCCGTCCGCAGAACCGCTCCGACAGGATATGATCGCCGTCCGTGAATGGCGGCGTGGCCCGACGCTTCAACCGGAGACGGCGGTGGCTGTGGACGACCACAATCGGCAGGCATGGGACGAGCGGGCGGAGCGGGGCACGCTGTTCACCCAACCCGTCTCGCCCGCGGAGGTGAAGGAGCCCTACAGCGTCCTCGACCCCGACGGGAGCGGGAGCTGGCTCGACGGCCGGGTGGACGGCCGCCGCGTGCTCTGTCTCGGCGCCGGCGGCGGTCGGCAGGGCGTCCTCTTCGCCGCGGCCGGCGCCGACGTCACGGTGGTGGACATCAGCCCGGCCCAGCTCGAGCGGGACCGGTCCGTGGCGAGCGCCTACGGCCTTTGCTTGCAAACCGTCCAAGCGTCGATCGACGACCTCTCCGTCTTCCCCGCGGGTGCGTTCGACCTCGTCGAGCAGCCCGTCAGCACCTGCTACGTGCCGAGCCTCGCGTCCGTCTACGCCCAGGTGGCGAGGGTCCTCCGCTCACGCGGGCTCTACATCTCCCAGCACAAGACGCCCACGAGCCTCCAAGCGACCATTCGGCCCGGGCGGAGCGGCCGGTACGAGCTCGTCGAGCCCTACTACCGCTCGGGCCCCCTCCCCTCGGTCCACGGGACGATCCTGCGGGAGCCGGAGACGCTGGAGTATCTCCATCGGTGGGAGGAGATCGTGGGCGGCCTCTGCCGCTGCGGCTTCGTGGTGGAGAACCTGGTGGAGCCCCTTCACGCCCGTGGGGACGCGGATGCCGGAAGCGTGGGCCATCGCGCTCGCTACATCGCGCCCTACGTCCGCGTGAAGGCGAGGCGTACCGCGCCGGAGGGTCCACTCGTCGTCGCCGAGTGACCGCTCACGACTCCTCCATCTCCGCCGACAGCGCCTCGTACCGCCCCTTGAACTGGTTGAAGACGGCGAGCGTCCGCCGGGCGATGCCCGTCCACCCGAAGTGGCGCCGGGCGTAGCGAGCCCCCTCGATGGAGAGCCGCTCCGCGAGCTTGGGGTATCGCAGGGGCATCGCGAGCGCCGCGGCGAACTCCATCGGCTGGAGCGGGTCCGCGTAGAGCGCGTGCTCGCCGAAGCTGACCACCTCGTGGAGGCCGCCGTGACAAGTGAGCACGGTGGGCGTGCCGCACGCCATCGCCTCGATCGCGGTCATCCCGAACGGCTCGTAGCGGCTGGGCAGCGCGAAGACGCCGGCGGCCCGATAGTGGTCCGCCATCTCCTCGTCGGGGACGAAGCCCCGCCAATGGATGGCGTCCGCCACGCCAAGGTCCTCCGCGAGCTGCTTCCAGCTGTTCACCCGCTCCTGGTCCCGCTCCGTTCTGCCCCCGGGCGCGAGCTGCAACCGGGCGTCGGGAACGAGCTGGCGCAGGTGGGGCAGCGCCTGGATCAGCAGGTCGTATCCCTTGTTGGTCGCGGCCCGCCCCACGCAGAAGACATCCTTCGCCCCGATTCCGAGCCGCTGTCGGGCCTCCGTCACCTCCTCGGGCGGCTCCGGCAGATAGCGGTTCTCGTCCATCCCCGGCGGGATCATGGAGATGTGGTCCCGGGGCAGATCGTATTGCTGCTCGAGCAGCTCCACTTGGTGGTTGGAGGTGGCGATGACGTGGTCGCAGTTGCGGTAGATCTGGAACTCCTTGGCGATCCGCTCGCGGAAGCGGTAGGTCCGCTCGAGCTCCGCCGTGTTCCCGCCCATGTCGTTCCGCTTCCACCACCCGAGGGAGTGGGGCGTGTGGATGTGGGGGATGTACAGCTCCTCGGCGATGCGCTGTCCCGCCCAGCCGGCGTCCCAGTAGTGGCTGTTGACCACGTCGTAATGGACGTTCTCGACCTTCTGGGCGGCGAGGAAGTTCGTGACGAAGTCCCCGATGTGCTCGTGCATGTCCTCCTTGCGGATGAACTCGCGTCCGCCGAACGGAATGCGCCAGATTCGCAGGCCCGAGTTGATCACGTCCTCCTGCGGCTGGTCCTCGAACTGCCGGGTCACCACGTCCACGCGATAGCCGAGCCGCGAGAACCGCTTGGCCAGCTCGAGGACGAAGACCACCTGCCCGCCGGTGTCGGCCTTGCCCAGCTCCGGGGTGGCCGAGACATACCCGTGCAGCGAGATCATCAGGATGGAGCCGAAGTTATAGCTCATCGTGCCCCCTTGATCGGAACGCCGAACCCTTCGAGTCCCTCCAAGACACCGCGAGCCCGTGGCTCGGTCGCGAACCAGACCTTCCGCCGGTCCACGCGCTCCCGCAGCTCCGCCCGCGCGTTGCCGACCACGACACCCTTCTCCGCGACCTCGAACATGGCGAGATCGTTCGCCGAGTCTCCGGCGACCACCACCCGGTCGCGTCCGACGCCGAGGGCGTCCGCGAGAAAGAGGGTCGCCTCGCCCTTCCCCGCTCCGTCCGGGATCACGTCGAAGTCGCTCTCGCCCGAGGCGATCATATGCACCGGCAGCTCGGTCGCCCGAACCGCCGCGGCAGCCCGCTCCCGCTCCGCCGCTGGCACCGTGAAGCTCGCCTTCCGCGGGGTCTGCATCTCCGGCGCGTGCGGCTCGACCCCGAGCTCCGCCATGGCCCGGTCGATCGGGGTGCGGTCCCACCCCGCGAACCGTCGCGTCCACTCCGGCAGCTCCTCCCCGTCGACGTGGATCTCCGTCCCCATGGCCGTGATCGTGGCCCTCGGCCTCAGTGGCACGGAGAGCTGCTCGAGGGTCTGTCGCACGCTGCCGATCGGCCGGCTCGAGTTCAGCGCCACCGTCAGCTCCGGCGTCGCGTCCGCGGCCCGGACGAACGTCGCCAGCGCCTCGTCATCCCCGACGAGCGTGTCGTCGATGTCGCTGACGAGGAGCCAACCGACAGTCGCGGTGCGCGCTGCTCCCACCGGCATCGCGGCCTCGCGGAGCTCGGGCGCAGGGCGTCAAGTATATGGTAGGAGGGAGCGCCACGCCGCACGACACCGCGCGGCGCACTGCCGCGAGGCGGCGGGCGACGTGAGCCGATGTCCTCTGAGCGCCCGTTGGTGATCCGCCGTGGTCCCGTCGCCGCTACTCTCCGGAGGCCTGATCCCCCCCATCGGTCTCCGAGACAAGCGTCTCCGGGCGATAGCCACCCTTCGACCGGAAGTACCCGATCAGCGCGAGGTAGGCGACGAGCATGATGGCGGGGAGGATCGCGAGCCAAGCGAGTGTCTGTTGTCCCGCGTTCCGGAAGACTCGGTTGACATATCCGTTCCGGGCGAGCGCCGTCACGAGGGCCGTCTTCCTTGCCTCCTTCTCTGCGGGCAGGTCCAGGTCCGCCAAGATTCCCGCACCTTTCGCCGCCTTCTCCAGCTCACTGACCGACGCGTGCTTCTCCAGCAGTCGCTGTCGGCGATCCGCCAGCGCCTCTCGGAAATCGGCGGGCACCTTCTCGGGCGGCCGGTTGAGAAAGGCCTTTTTCTTCCCCTGGTCGAGGCCGCGGTAGCTGACGAAGACCCCGGTCTGCTCGGAGGTCAGCGCCTCCAGGACCTCGGGGTGCTCCGACCGGACCTCCGCGACGAACTCCTGGTTCTGAACCGTCCCGAGGCCCGGGTTTCCGAGGGTTCCGACGAAAAGCATGCCGGCGCCCGCGACAGCGTTGATCCCGAGCGCCCCGCCCTTCGGCGACTGCTCGGAGACCGTCCCGAGCATCGTCGGCCAGAAGTATGTCTTCCCGATCCCGTACACGGTGGCCGCGATGAACAGCGACCACCAGGCAGCGCTCGCCGCCGACAGCGAGAGGAGACCGACGCATGCGACCGCGGAGCTCGCCGCCAGAAGGCCGATGGGGCCGAGGACCTGGACCACGGGCCCGGCGTAGAACCGGAGCACGAACATGATGAACGCCATCCAGGCGAAGAGCAGACCCGCCCAGGTCGGGCTCGCGACCGTGCCGAGGATCTTCTGCATCCAACTATCGCCGCCGAGCTCGGTGGTCGCGACCAGGCACATCACCAACAGGAGGAAGAAGAAGATCGGGCGGCCGAAGCGGCGGACGTAAAGGCCGAACGCGACGGTCGGGACCACGGCGATGATCGCCCACCAGTACGCCTCCAACGTCGGGAGGTTGAAGACGACGATGATCTGGTTAATCCCGGCGACGAGGAGGAAGGAGACGATGTAGCAGCTCCCCCACCCGAACTCCTGAAGCATGGCATAGTACGAGACCCCCGCCGCGACCCGCTCGTGCACGGGAAAGCGCTGGCCGAGGAGGATCACCCCATAGATCAGCATCGGAAGAAGCACAAGACCCCACCGCCACTGCCACAGGGCGCCGGGCAAGGCCTCACCGACCGTCTCCCCGGTGTTGAGCATGAGGACACCAAAGAGGCCACCGAGGACTAGCCCACCCGGCCAGCCTGAATGGAGAATGCTCAGGTAGTGCGTTTTCCGCTGAGGGTACAGCGTGGCGACCGCCGGGTTGATCACCGCTTCGACGGTTCCATTGCCAAGGGCGAAGAGGAAGGTCCCCACGTACAGGATGATGTAGCCCGCGTGCTGGCCTTGCTCCACCGCCTGCTCGCTGGCGCCCTCCGGTGCGAGAGCCAGCGGAGCGCATAGGAGGAGGATCGCCGACCCCACGTGGAGGGAGAACGCGATGGCCATCGAGACCCCGTAGCCGAGCTTGTCCACGATGAGGCTGAAGAGGATGATGGAGATCGCAAAGGGGTACAGGCCGGCGCCCGCGATGTAGCCAAGCTGCTCCTGTGTCAGGTTGAATTGCTCCCCCCACGCGCCGAGCAGCTGGCCACGGACCGCGAACCCGAACGCAGTCGCGACCAGTGCCACGACACACCCGACAAAAAGCCGCGTCCGCTGAGTCTGGTCCGTCATCGGAGGATCCCTTTCAGCTTCGAGGGCCGGTCCTTCCCATCCCGGAGAGAAGGCTGCGAACATATTGGGGCGGCCCACCCGCGTCAACGGTCGTGACGAGAAGGTGGCGCCGGACGGCCACGTGAACGCGGGGCCGCCCGCCGTGGGCGGCGTCGGGTGCCCCGATCCGCTCGGCGCAAAGAACAACCCCGGCCCGCAGGCCGGGGTTGTACGCGCTTGCGTCGTCCTCGGACGGTCAGGGCTTCTCCACGACGAGCTTGCCCCGCATCGTGGCGTAGTGGCCGGGGAAGGTGCACAGGAAGGTCCGCTTGCCCGGCTCCTTGGGCGCCGTGAACTCAATGGTCTGCTGCTCGCCGGGGCCGAGCAGCGCCGAGGCGGCGATGATCTGCTTCTGCATCTTCTTCCCCTGCGGGATGTAGTCGTTCTGGAGGCCCGCCTGGGTGGCCTTCGCCACGAAGGTCTGGAAGCTCGTGCCCTTCTTGATGACGATGAACTGATGGCCGCCGGCGGCCTTGGGCATCTTCCCGACGTTCTTGAAGATCACCCTCACCTTCTGCCCCGGCCGAACGTGGAGCTCCTTGATGTTGTAGTAGAAGGCGTTGGCCTTCAGCGTGCCCACGCCGAGCACCTTCACCTCGACCACGCCGTCGACGATCTTGGGCTGCTCCACCTTCAGGTCCGCGGCGGGATTGTCGGTTACTCGCACGACGCCGCCCGCGGCCTTCCCGCCGCTGTCACCGGACCCGTCGCCGCTATCCTTCTTGCCTTCCCCTCCCTTCTTGCTTTCCCCCTTGCTGGTCTTCCCGGCCTTCTCCTTCTCGGCCTTCTTCTGCTTGCCGCCGCCGTTCGCCTTGGCCTTGGAAGAGGACCCGCCCTCCTTGGACGGCTTCCCGCTTTCCTCCTTCGAGGCCGTGGCCTTTCCGGACTGTTCCGTGTCCGCCTTCGCTGCCTCTCCTTCCGCGGTCTTCGCCTTGGAGGAGCTCTGCTCCTCGGAGGTGCCGGCGGGCTCGATGGTCTTCTTCGTCTGCTTCTCCTGCTCGCCGCCGCAGCCCACGCCGAGGGCGAGGACAAGTGGGGCCGCAAGCGCTGCCGTGACCTGTCGCATGGTCGGTTCCTTTATGAAGATATCTTGATCCGCAGAGGCTTCTTTTGATTCTAGCCAGCCGCCCCTCCCGAGCCACCACCGTGTCGCCTTGGCCGGGATCGCGGGGAAACGGGACGCGAACACCTCGGAACCACGACGTCAGCGGGAGAGGGCGGACTATAATCGAGCTCAGGTACGGCGGCAAACGGTTCTTTCCGTTCGGAGGCGGCCATGGTTCGGAAAACCCTTCGGACCGGTGTCCACGGCGTGGTCGTCGTGGCGTTGTTGGGCGGTGCGGGCTGCAGCAGCTTCGACCGCGCCTGGGAGGAGGCGGCCGGCTTGTCGGCCCGAGCGGCGGAGGCGGACCGGCCCCTCGCGGGGCGGTGGAAAGGAACCTGGCGGAGTGAGAAGACGGGCCACCAGGGCAAGCTCCGAGCCGTCGTCCGGCACACGGGCGGACGGACGTATCGAGCTCGGTTCCACGCCACCTACGGAGGTCTTTTCCCCTTCGAGTACACTGTGGAGGAGCTGACGGTGACCGGGAGCAACGGGGCGACGCGCTTCGAGGGCTCGGCGGACCTCGGTCTCTTCGTCGGGGTGTACGAGTACGAGGGCAAGGTGGACAACGGAAAATGGCGATCCACCTACCACACTGAGGGCGATCGTGGTATATTCCGGATGGAGCGGGTCCGCGGAGAGGCGTCCGCTTCCGGAAAGCAGTAGCCGGGGGGCAGAGAGCTCGTTCGACGGATCCGTTTTCTAGGAGGATGACGATGAGAGCATCGATCTGGTACGGGGGCATGTGGGTGGCGACGCTCCTGCTCGTGGGGTGCAATGCTCCTTCTGTCAGCGAGGACATGCGGCTCGCGAGCACGGGGATGGAGCAGATCCAAGAGGAGGAGTACCAGCAAGCGGAGAAGACGCTGAAGAAGGCCCTCGAGATCAATCCGGACAACCCCTACGCCATCCTCAATCTCGGCGTGGTCTACCACCAGACGGGTCGGCCGACGAAGGCCCGGAAGCAGTACAAGAAGGTGATCAAGAACCAGAAAGCGGCGGAGCTGAAGGCGGACCGAGCGACGTCGAGCACGGACGAAGGCAAACCGCTCCGCAAGGTCGCTCGAGAGAATCTCCGCTTGTTAGACCAGGCTCGTGAAGAGAGCGGCGGAGGAGCCGACACCAGTTCGGGGGAGTCCGCGACGAGCTGACGATCCGTCGCGGCCGGCGGACGAGAGGCCCGGGCGGGAAACCCGCCCGGGTCGCTTTTCTGCATCCCCCGGATCGCTCGGCTCCGTTCCGCCCTGCCGGCGAGACACGTCCGTCGCGTTTCCGCCAGCTAGCGCACTTCCACGCCCAACCGGTCGAGCAGCGCGTCGAACTGATCGACGCTGTAGAAGTCGATGGAGATCGTGCCGCTGCCCTTCCGCCGCCCCGGGCGAATCGTCACCCGCGTCTGCAGCTGCTCGCCGATCTGGCGCTCGAGGTTCTCCACGTGCGCGGCTCGCTTGCCGCTCGGCCCTTTCGCCTGCTTCTTCGGCCGGGTCAGCTCGGTGGCCTTTCGGACTGCCGCCTCCGTCCGCCGAACGGACCAGTCCTCCGCCATCGCCCGCTTGGCGAGCGTGCGCTGGGCCTCGGTGTCGCCGACCGCGAGCAGAGCCCGTCCGTGGCCTGCGGAAAGCGTCCCTTGGCGGATGGCTTCCCGCACATCTTGATGTAAATCTAGTATTCTCAATGTGTTAGAAACAGACGAGCGATCCATGCCCACACGCTCGGCGATCGCGTCGTGGCTGAGGTGGAACTGCTCCATGAGCTGGCGGAAGGCCTCGGCGCGCTCCACGGGGTCGAGGTCCTCGCGCTGGACGTTCTCCACCACGGCCCATTCGGCCATGCGTCGGTCGTCGAGGTCTCGGACGAGCGCGGGCACGGCCTCGAGGCCGGCCTTCTTTGCCGCCCGCCACCGCCGCTCGCCGGTCACGAGCTCGTAAGGCGCCTGGGATGCGGCGGGCGTCGTCCGCTCACGGACCACCACCGGCTGCATCAACCCCTCCTGGCGGATGGACTGGGCGAGCTGTTCCAGGCTCGCGTCGTCCATCTCCTGCCGTGGCTGCCAGGGGTTGGGCTCGATGCGATCGATGGGGAGAGTTTGGATTTGGTTGCCTTCCGCTTGCCCCAGGTCCTCGGCGGGAGGCGGCCCACCCTCCTGCTGCGTGTCGGACGCTCGTTGCGGATCGGCCGGAGCGGGTGTCGCGACGAGGCTGCTCAGCCCGCGGCCGAGTCGTGGCGATCGCTTCTTACCCATCAGCACCTCCCTGGCCTCGTAAACCATCCGACGGCGGCTTTCCCGTGGAGCGGTCCTCCGGACGCGAGTGTATCACCTCCGCCGCCGGCCACAAGTCCGTTTCACGTGAAACAGCGAGGCCCGAGCTCCGTCCGACCCCGGCTCGCTCCTGCTCGGACGCTTAACCGGGGCGGCACCCGAGCACGGGTCTCCGGCGTGAGCACGAGCGGGGAGCCCTCCCCACGACCGGACGGTCGAGGGGGGCGTCCCCGAGCACCCGAGCGTTCCGCCGGCCCCTTGTGTGGTGGGACCGAGGTCCGGTAGGGGACTGGAATGGATCTTTGCCATTTGCTTCGGGCCGACAGCCCCCTCTTGCAGGCTGTGCAATGGCGAGCGCGTTTCACGTGAAACACGGGAGGGAGGGCCGGAGGCTCGTGGCCGAAGGATCGGCGCGGTCGCTCGTGCTCGCTCGAGCGGAGTCCACTCGAAACCAGTCCGGACGCGGTCGCGGCGAACGCGCACCTTCCGGAGATGCGACGGGGTGCCCGGCATCGATCCTCTGTGATTCGCTCGCGAGCAGCGGTCCACCCGAATATTGGGTGTTCCGGCCGTCTCGTCGGCCCGAGCGGGTCGCGGGTCTTGATGGGCGACAAGACGGGAGCAGGCGCCGGACCTCTCCGGACACCCTCCCCTTTTGTCTTTAAAGTGTGTCACAAACGGGTCTTACCATAATGCGATGGAAGCGTCGGCCGACCGAGCGGGCGCCGGCCCAGTCCGTCCCTGCACGATGTGAGCCGCCCATTCCTGACGGCGGCGCAGAAGGGCTCACGGTGGAGCGAAGGCCCGTGACCGGCGCGTTCCGACCTGTCTGCGTGCGAGCAAGCAAAGGGAGGAGCAGAACGAGCGACCAGCGCGAGCGCGTGGTGCGTCGCGGAGGGCCCGGGCCGACGCCGAGCAGCCCGCAGAACCATGTGGCACAAGGGTTCAGCGGCTCCCCTCGGCCCAAGCGCGTGTCACCTACGCAATCCCAGCGGAACCGGTTTGATGGCTTGTCTGAGGTCCGATGTCGGCCCGCGCGAACCTACGCGAGGCCTGTGTCGAAGGAGGGGGTGGGATCCCGCCCTCGTCGGCGGCGCCTTCGCTCGGGAGAGAAGGGGCTCGCGGAAAGCGGACTCCGAGCCCCGCGTTGACAGGCCCACGCAAACGCGTTATTCATGCCGAGTTCCACACGACGAGACGAAGATGGCTGACGCCGGGGCACGGGGTAGGAAGCTGGGGCGGCGAGGAAGGAGCCCAGCGCGGACTTCCCGCCTCGGGCGACCTACTATAGGCAGCGGCTTCCCGCCTTCTATAAGGATTTTGACAATGCGGAGCGGAATCGGTCTCTGGGCTGCCATCGCAGCAACAGCGGCTGTAGGCTGGGCCAGCTCCGTCCAGGCCGAGGCCCAGGGGGAGCGGTTGTTCGAGCGAGTGGTCCGCCCCGCGCTCGCGCGGCACTGTTACGAGTGCCACTCGGCGGAGGCGGATGAGCTGAAGGGTGGCCTTCGGCTGGATCGGCCCCAGGGGCTTCGCCGGGGGGGTGACTCCGGGAAGCCGGCCGTGGTGCCCGGGAAGCCCGGGGAGAGCCGGCTGATCCGGGCCATCCGGTACCAGCACGACGACTTGCAGATGCCGCCGGAGGAGAAGTTGCCGGCGGACGTCATCGCGGACATCGAAAAGTGGGTGCGGATGGGAGCGCCCGACCCGCGGCGGAAGCAGCAAGAGGACGGCTCCGAGACGGAGAGTAGCGACCTCAGCGACACCTGGGCGTACAAGCCGCCGACCCTTCCGAAGGTGCCGGAGGTCGACCACGAGGGGTGGGCGAGGACGCCGATCGACCGTTTCATCCTCGCCCGCCTCGAGGAGGCCGGGTTGAGCCCGGTTCGCGACGCCACGCGACGGGCGTTGATCCGGCGGGCGTCGTTCGATCTGCTCGGCCTGCCCCCCACACGCGACGCCGTGGAACGGTTTCTCGAGGACGACCGGCCCGGCGCCTTCGAGCGCGCGGTGGATCGGATGCTCGCCTCGCCTGCCTTCGGCGAGCGCTGGGGCCGACACTGGCTCGACGTGGCTCGCTACGCGGAGTCGACCGGTAAGGAGTGGAACTGGGCGTTTCCGCACGCGTGGCGATACCGCGACTACGTCATCGACGCGTTCAACGAGGACAAGCCCTACGACCAGTTCATCCGGGAGCAGCTCGCCGGCGACCTGTTGCCCGCGGACTCGGACGCCGAGCGGTCCGAGCAGCGGACCGCGACGGGCTTCCTGGCCATCGGGCCGAAGTCCGTCAGCATCGGCAACAACGGCAAGTTCCGGATGCAGGTGGCCGATGAGCAGATCCGGGCGACCTCGCGGGCGTTCCTCGGGCTGACCGTGGGGTGTGCCCGCTGCCACGACCACAAGTTCGACCCGGTCACCATGGAGGACTACTACGGGCTCGCGGGGATGTTCCTCAGCACGAAGACGCTGTTCGGGACGACCAGCAAGGGATACAAGGGCCAGAACAACAACCAGGCGAGAGGCCTCGTCCCCATCGGTCCGAACGCGGACGAGCGGCAGAAGGCCGTGGAGAGCCACGAGAAGAAGCTCCAGAAGGTCGGGAAGCAGCTCAAGAAGAAGAAAAAGGCGCTGAAGAAGGCCAAGAAGAAGCTGAAGAAGCTCGAGGACGCCAAGCAGTCAGCGGGGAAAAAGGACAAGAGCAAGAAGAAGGCGAAGCAGGCGGAGAGGGCCCGGAAACGGGTGGAGAAGCTCCGGCAAAAGGTCGGGTCGCTCAAGGACCAGCGCAAGTCGCTGAAGAACAACCCCCCGAAGGAGCCGAAGTACACCATGGGCGTCCGCGATCGGGGCGACCCGGGGGATACGAAGCTCCGGAAGAACGGGGTCTTCAACAGCCGCGGGAAGAAGGTGGCCCGGGGCTTCCCGGCGGAGCTGACCGGCGAGAGCCCACCGGAGGTCCCCGACGACCGGAGCGGCCGGCGGGCTCTCGCGGAGTGGCTGACGCAGCCGCGTCACCCCGTGACGGCGCGGGTGCTGGTCAACCGGGTCTGGCATTACCTCTTCGGCCGGGGCCTCGTCCGGACCGTGGACAATCTCGGCGTGCTCGGCAGGAAGCCGACCCACCCCAAGCTCCTCGACTACCTCGCCGTCCGGTTCGCCCGGGATGGGTGGTCCATCAAGCGGCTGATCCGGCGGATCATGGTCAGCCGCGTCTACCGGATGAGCACGGCGTATCAGGAGGCGGGCGGCTCGGCCGATCCGCGGAATCGTCTGCTGTGGCGGATGCGGCCGAAGCGACTCGACGCCGAGAGCCTGAGAGACGCCATGCTCGCCGCGAGCGGGGCCCTCGACCGGCGGCCCGTGGAGGGGTCGCCAGCGGTCCAGAGCCTTCCCAACGGGTGGATCGAGAAAGAGATTCACAAGAAGAAGTTCGAGAAGAGGATCCCGGAGCGCCGGCGGAGCGTCTACTTCCCGATCCTCCGGGGTCGCGTGCCCCAGGTGCTCGCCACGTTCGACTTCCCGCGGCCGAGCCTGGTGCAGGGGAACCGAGAAGTGACCACGGTGCCGAGCCAAGCGCTGTTCATGATGAACTCGCCGTTCGTTATCGAGCAGTCGCAGCGAATGGCCGACCGGCTGTTCCGGATGGCGCCCGGGTCGGCGGCCAAGCGGGTGAGCCTCGCTTACGAGCTGGCCTTGGTTCGGAAGCCTCGGCCGGAGGAGCGACGCCGAGCGGTGAAGTACGTCGAGGAGATCTCGAAGACGCTCGCGGGGAAGTTCGAGGACGAGCGGAAGCGACGGCGGAAAGCGTGGGCGAGCTTCTGTCAGACGCTGTTCGCGAGCGCGGAGTTTCGTTATCTGATCTCCGTGACGGGGGATGGCGCGACGGCGGACCCGGGGCGTGTGGCTCGGAAGTAGAGAGCCTCCCGGGTCCACCCGACGGAGTCCGAAACAGCGGTGTTCCGCACAAAGGATCTCGATATGGCACAGTTCGATCTTTCCCGGCGGACGTTGCTGAAGGCGTCCTCGTGCGGCTTCGGCTACCTCGCCTTCTCGGCGTTGTCGAGCGAGCAGGCCGCGGCGGCGTATCGCAACCCGCTGGCGGCGAAGACGCCGCATTTCCAACCGCGTGCCAAGCGGGTGATCTTCCTCTGCATGCGTGGCGGCCCGTCGCACGTGGACACCTTCGACTACAAGCCGCAGCTCCAGAAGGACCATGACAAGGCTGGGCCACGGAACAACCGGCGTCTGCTCGCTTCGCCATGGGACTTCAAGCGACGAGGACAGAGTGGGCTCTGGATCTCCGACCTCTTCCCGCACGTCGCCGAGCAGGCGGACGACCTCTGTGTCATCAAGAGCATGAAGGCCCAGACGGGGAATCACCAGCAGGCCTACGTCCAGCTTCACACGGGGGAGTCGCGCTTTGTCCGCCCTTCGTTCGGGTCGTGGGTGCTCTACGGCCTGGGCACCGAGAGTCAGAACATGCCGGGGTTCGTCAGCATCACCCCGCCGCCCGGGTTCAGCTACGGCGGGGCACAGAACTACGGCAGCGCCTTCCTCCCGTCCATCTACCAGGGCACGCGGCTGAAGGGCGCCAAGAGCCAGATTCCGAATATCCGCAACGACGCGCTTCCGAGGGAGGCTCAGCGGAAGCAGATGGATCGGCTCCAGAGGATGAACCGCGAGCTGCTCGACCGGCAGGCGGTCGACCCGGAGAGCCAGCGGGTCGAGGGGCTGATCCAGGCGTACGAGCTCGGCTTCCGGATGCAAGAGGCCGTGCCGCAAGTGATGGACCTGCAAAACGAGCCGGAGAGCGTCCGGAAGATGTACGGGGTGGACGAGGGCTCCACCGACGCGTTCGGCCGCCAGTGTCTCCTCGCCCGTCGGTTCGCGGAAGAGGGCGTGCGGTTCATCGAGGTGAATCACGTGAACCAGTGGGACCACCACGGTGGGCTCACGAAGAACCTCGCGTCGAACTGCGAGGAGACGGACAAGCCCATCGCCGGCCTCCTTCAGGATCTGAAGCAGCGAGGGCTGCTCGAGGACACGCTGGTCATCTGGGGCGGCGAGTTCGGCCGCAATCCGGACGCCCAGGTGAAGGACAACGGCAAGCTGACCAACGGCCGGGACCACAACCCCGGCGGCTTCACGTTCTGGATGGCCGGCGGTGGAGCGAAGCCGGGCTTCGCGTACGGCGAGACCGACGAATACGGCTTCAACGCTGCGAAGGACCCGGTGGGCATCCACGACTTCCACGCCACCGTGCTCCACATGCTCGGCCTGGACCACACGAAGCTGACGTACCGCTACGCGGGCCGGGACTTCCGGCTGACCGACGTGCACGGCAACGTGAAGAAGGGCATCTTCGCCTGATGCCGCGGGCGGGGCTCACCGCCCTTCGGGGTCGCGGAAGGCCCGAGCGTGGAGGCCGCCATCCTCGGTGACGCGGACGGTAATCGCCCCGTCCCGAGCAGTGACCCACCGTCGAAAGCCGGGAAGGCGTCCCGACCACTTGTCGTGCCGGAAGCGTCGGCGACCGCACGACTGGAGCAGGTGGGCGGGGTCCACCCCGTTCACCCAGCTGTCGGCGGTCTCGTGGTAGGCCCCGTGGTGCGGGAGCTCAAGGACGTCCGCGGCGGGAGGCGACAGCGCCTCCATGGCGGCGGCCTCGATGTCTCCGGTGAGGAGCACGCGGCGGCCGGCGGCGCGGAAGGAGAGGACCAGCGAGTTGTTGTTATCCTTTTCCCGGCGCACTTGCGCCGGGGGCCAGAGCGCGCGGAGCTTCCCTCGTCCCAAAGACCGCTCCCACCCCGCCGAAATCGTGCGTATGGGCACATCCTGCGCTCGGAGGAGCTCGAGCAGCCGCTTCGCCGCTTTCTGCTCCCGCGCTGCTTCGAGGAAATGGGGAGTTATGAGAACGCGCCGGACACGGAAGCGGTCGACGAGCTCGACAGCGCCGCTGAAGTGGTCGAGATCCGCGTGGGAGAGGACGAGCGTGTCGACCCGCCGCACGCCGAGCGACCGCAACGCGGGGCCCACTGTTGCCGTCGTGATGTCGATGTAGCTCCTCGACCCACAATCGAACAGCAGGGTCTCGTGGTCGCTGCGGAGCAGGATCGCCGAGCCCGCGCCGACCGCGAACATGCGGACCTCGGCGACGGGTGAATTGGGGAGGTGGGGGCGGACCGTCGCCCACGCCGCGGGGAAGAACAGCCAGACGCTGCAAATGCACGCCGACGCGACCACGCGCCATCGCCCGCCCGCGTACCACCCGCCGAGCGCCGCGGCGACCACCGCGAGACACGTCGCGGCCCATGCCGCGGAGGGCGCGGCCACATCGACGGTGGCGTAGGGCACGTCCGACGCCCAGCGGGCGGCGCCGGCGATCGCGTCCGCGAGCCCGAGAAGCGGTGCGGCCAGCCATGACCCGGCGGCGGGCCAGAGGAGCGTCAGCACCACCTTGAAATAGGCTGCCCACAGGAGGACGGCGACCGGCGGAAGGAGGAGCACCGTCCAGACCACCGTGAAGGGGCTCAGAAAGTGGAAGTGGTAGGCGACCAACGGCAGCGCCACGAGCCACGCGACCGCGCTGACCACCACCCAGCCGACCGCGATCCGCCCGACGCGGCGGAGGAGCGAAGCGCTCGGATCGCCGACGCCCATGATCCGTTCGGAGGCCGGCCGGGCGAAGAGGATGAGCCCCGCGACGATGCCGAAGCTCAGCTGGAAGCCGGGAGAGAAGAGGTCGGACGGCTCCCAGACGAGCAGCACCAGCGCGGCCGCCGCGAGCAAGGCGGTCGGCGGCGCTCGCCGCCCGCGTGCCAAGGCGACACCGCCCACCGCCACCATGGCGCCGGCACGGAGGATTGGAATGCGGGCCGGGACCACGAGGAGGTAGACACCCACGCCCAGGATCGCGGCGAGGACCGCCCAGCGGGGCCGCCCCGTCGCCGCGGCTACGGCGATCCAGATGCCGGCCGCGAGGATGCCAAGGTGCAGGCCGCTGATCGAAAGGATGTGGCCCAGGCCGATCCGCCGCATCGTCTGCTCGAGGCCGGGACTGAGCCGATCTCGATTGCCGAGGAGAAGCGCGTCGAGGAGGCCGCGGCCCCCGTGGCGCTGCGGCGGGAGATCGCGCCGCAGCGCCCACGCGGCGGCGAGCTGCAGCGTCTCGCGAGCTCTCGCCAGCGCTGACGCGGTGACCCCTTCCCGCCGCTCCCAGTTGCCCGGTGCCTCCAGGGAGAGCCGGCCGACCACGCCGCGAAGCGCCATGGCCTTCCCGTAGTCCGCGACGCCCGGATTCGCCGGCGGCTCGAACTCCCGGAGCCAGCCACGAGCACGGATTCGATCGCCCGGGTGGATCCGCCGGTCGAGCGCGGGCACGCCCACTCGGACCACCACGCCCGTGGGCAGCGACCCGTCGGGCCCGAGCACCCGCTCCACCCGCATGTCGAACGATGTCTTCGGCGGGCGATAGTCGAACGCCCCCATCGCACCGGGCGACTCGATCCGATAGCTCGGCGGGCTCACGACCGTCCCCTGGACCTCCACGAGGCGCTCCTCCTCGAGAAGATCCTGCCACGGTTGGACGCGTCCGGCCGCGGAGGTCTCCCACCGAGCCCCCGCCATCGCCGCGGCGACGAGACACGCACCGGCGAGGGCCACCTGTGGCCTTCCCCGCATCCAGCCGCCCGCGGCGATCGGCAAGGCGACGGCCGCCACGGCCCACGCCCAGGACGGGGCCCAACCGAGCCGAGCGGCGCAGGTGCCGACCCCCCACGCGAGGAGCAGCCAGTGGATGGGCTGAGTCGGCCCGAGAGGTGTCGCGACGGTGGTGGAACGGAACCCCATCTCACCCGCCTATGATAAAACCCCGTTTTCGGTGGAGGGCTACCGAAAACGGGGCGGAGGAGGAGAATGAGCGGCGTGTCGGGAGGCGTCGCGCCGTTTGGCGCGCCCGCGGCACCTCGCTAAAATGTGCTCTCGCCTCGAAAAGAGGCGAGCGAAGGCGTCGCTCGAACGTCCGGGCCGGTCCCCTCGAGCCGGATGGCTCGCCCACTCACTGAGGGACACTACCCGCGGCCCGACGCCTCCACTGCGGCGGACGGGTTTTAAGCCAGCGGACGTCCGACCGACGACCGCTTCCGTGCGTCCTTCGCTGCCGCACTCCTTTCCCCGACGAACAACGTGCTACTCCTCCTTGGAGCGCATCATCCGCCGAGGGTTCATCAACATCTCCGGCTTCCTCTCCAGGATCTCCTGCACGCTCTGTTCCCAACTTTGCCGGTCCTGCAGCTCCAAGTGGTCCTTCACCCCGATCAGGACGACATCCCGACCGAGCCCCGCGAGCCGGAGCAGCCGCTCCGGCAAGCGAATCCTCCCCTGCGGGTCGATCTCCAACCGCTGGGCCAGCGAGTAGAAGATCTTCTCGTACTCCAAGACCTCGTCCGCCGGCCGTTCCGAGTTGTCGAGCTCCTCGCTCCGCTTCTCGAAGCCCCGCGGCGTGTAGAGGCAGAGGGTCGGCCCCTCTTGGAGCACGGCGTAGAGGCTGTCGGCTCCGTCGGCCCCCACCTGGTGCCGGATGTCCGAAGGGATGGCCAGACGACCCTTCGAATCGATCGTGTGTTCGTACGTGCCGACGAAAAGCACATCACGCCCTCGTTCCTCCAGACCCGTGGAGACGGGTCGCCCTGTCCGCCCTCTCCACTGCGTGGGAATTTATCCCACATCGCCCCACAGGTCAACACGAAATTGGGCCGGTGCCCCAAAATCGTCCCACGGCCCGCAGGAAGGGGTGCCCTCCGCCGGCACGCGGGACCGCCGGAAGGCGGAACGGGCGAGCTCGTGAACCGCGTCGCGTGGGGGGGACGGCCGACGCGGTTGCATCGGACAGAGCGCGTCGCTCGCGAACGGCGCGGGAAGCGACGAGGGTGGAGCCCGCCCCTGTGTGGAGACGAGCGGACGGCGTGAGGACCGGTGGCGGGTGTCCGCGGCCCCGCACGCGATCGACCTTGACCCGCGGGCCACCGCGAGCTAGCTTGCTCTCGCTTCCAGTTGGAGCGGTTCCAATGCCTCGCCTCTTTCTTCCGCTCGCGGCCGCGACGACGGTGCTGCTGGCGGGCGCCGCGAAAGCGGAGGACCATTGGCTCATCGTGGGAGGCGGCCCCACTGCCGCGAACAGCCAACTCTCCCTCGAGAGCAACGTGCAGTTCGTCCAACGCCTGCTCGGCCGGACCAAGCCCGCCCCGGCGAAGGTGGATGTCTACTTCGCGGCGGGCCGAAACGGGGCGCGGGACGTGCAGTACCGGCCCGAGGACGGGGCGAGCCGATTCGACGCCCACCGACTCCTCGCCCGGCTCGAGGGCGAAGGAGAAGGTCTCGCGTTGCGCTACCGACAGAACCGGATCTCCGACGTCGACGGGCCCGCCACGGCCGGTCGGGTGCAGCGGTGGTTCGCGACCACGGGTGCCCTCCTCCAACCCGAGGACCGGCTGTTCTTGTACTTCACGGGTCACGGGGCGTCCGGCGGTGACGAGCAACCGAAAAACACCGAGATCTATTTCTGGCGGAACCAGCGGATGTCCGTCCGTCGGTTCACGCAGCGGCTCGACAAGATCCACCCGGACGTCCCCGTGGTGCTCGTGATGGTCCAGTGCTACAGCGGGGGCTTCGCCAACGTCATCTTCGAGGGCGGCGATCCGAAGGCGGCCCTCGCGGACGCCAACCGGGCCGGCTTCTTCTCTACGGTCCACGATCGACCGGCCGCCGGGTGCACGCCGGCGCTCAAGAAGAAGGGTTACCAGGAGTACAGCGGCGTGTTCTGGGCGGCCCTCTCCGGCCGGACCCGAGCGAAGGAAGAGATCGACCAGCCGGACCCCAGCGGCGATGGGACCACGAGCCTCGCGGAGGCCCACGCCTACGCTCAGCTCCGGGCGGACACCATCGACATCGGCGTCCGGACGTCGGGCGCGCTTCTCCGCCGATACAGCCGCCTGAGCGGCGGCGGCGAGGGGGGCCTCTCCCGGCGCTCGCCGTACAGAGCGTTGGCCCGGGCCGCTACCCCGGCGCAGAAGGCGATCCTCGACGGCCTTTCGGAGCAGCTCGAGCTCGCCCGCACGCGCCGCCTCGCCGAGGCGAAGGAGCAGGCGAAGACCCTCGAGGCGCGCCGGCGGCGGATCCAGGAGAAGCGAAATAACAAGGCCAAGCGGGCACGGCGCCTTCGGTCGACCATCCGAGCGGACCTCCACCGCAAGTGGCCCGAGCTCAACCACGGCTTTCATCCGCGGATCACCGAGCTGCTGTCCGCGAGCCCGGAGAAGGTGGTCCGGGCGATCACGAACCACGAGAAGTTTCGCGACTGGCAGTCGGTTCGCCGGCGGCTCGACCGGCTCGACCAGCGGGACCGAGCGCTGGAACGGGAGTGGGCGAAGGCGAAGCGATTCATCCGGGTGGCGGAGAACGTGATCCTCCGGGCCAACCTCGGAGCCGTCGCGTCCGAGGAGGTGCGCAAGCGCTTCGAGGAGCTTCTCGCGGCCGAGCGTACCACGCTCGCCGGTTCGTAGCCGACGGCCTCACCTCTCATGGAGCAGCCCATGCGAACCTTGGTCGCGATCGGTCTCGTCGGCGCTCTCGCTTGGCCCGTCGCCGCGGCGGATGGCAAGGCGCCGCCGGGACGGCAGACCTATAAGGGCCGGAAGATCGCCCCCACCATGGGCGCCGCCGCCGCATCGTGGCTCACCCGCCCCGAGCGGGCGGAGGAGGAGAACACGCCTCGCCTCATGGAGGCCCTCGGCCTTGAGCGGGGCGACGTGGTCTGCGACATCGGCTGTGGCAACGGCTACTTCACGCTGCGGCTGGCCCGACGGGTGGGGCCGGAGGGCAAGGTGTACGCGGTGGACATCCAGCAGAAGATGCTCGCCCTCCTGAAAAAGCGGGCCGAGAAGGCCGGCCTCGACAACATCGAGCCCGTCCTCGGGCGGCCCCACGATCCGAAGCTGCCGAAGCGCTCCCTCGACCTTGTCCTGCTCGTCGACGTCTATCACGAGTTCACCCATCCCGAGCACATGCTCGAGGGCATCCGCCGCAGCTTGAAGCGCGACGGGAAGATGGTCCTCGTCGAGTACCGCGCCGAGGACCCCGATGTCCCGATCAAGCCGCTTCACAAGATGACGGCCGAGCAGATGCTGAAGGAGATCCCTCCCAACGGCTACCGCCTCACCCGTCGGTTCGAGGAGCTCCCCTGGCAACACGTCATGTTCTTCGAGCGGGACGACATCCTCGGCGAGGCCAAGGGTGAGCTCGTCGCGGACGGCGCTCGCCCCGTCGCCGTCGAGGACGCGCCGTTTCCGTCGCCCGGCGACGACGGAGCGGCCGTCGCGGCGACGTCGGACCGTCTGTACGTCAGCGACGCGTCGGCGGGGAAAACGTACGCCTACGCCATCGGTGAAGACGGCGCCCTCGGAGACCGGGAGACCTTCGCGTCGATCGGCGCCGCCGCCGTCGAGGTGGACCGAGGCGGGCGGGTGTACCTCGCCGTCGGACGTCGGGTCGTGGTGCTCGATCCGAAGGGGCGAAAGCTGATGACGGTGGAGCGGCCCGAGCCCCTCACCGGTCTCACCTTCGGCGGGCCCGACGGCCGGACGCTCTTCATGAAGGCACGGGGAGGGCTCTACCGACTGTCCATGAAGACCCGCGGATGAGCGCCCAGGTCACCCGCGTCAAGCCGGACCGACGCGATCCTCAGCGGTGCCACGTCTACGTCGGCGAGCGAGCCGTGGCGAAGCTTCCCCGCGAGCAACTCGCCGTCCTCGGCATCGGGGAAGGAACCCCGTGGACGGAGGAGGTCGCCAACCAGGTCCACGACGCGGCCGTCCGCCACGAGGCCCACCGACAGGCGATCCGGCTCGTCGAGCGCCGCATGATCGGCACGGAAGAGCTTGCGGACCGCCTCCGCCGCCGCGGCTTCGACGCCAAGGTCGCCCGCGAGACGGTCGACCATCTCCAGGCCCACCACCTCCTCGACGACGTCGCCTACGGCCGTGCCCTCATCGAGGCGGAGCGAGCGAGACGCCCCACCGGCGCCGCCCGCCTCCGGCAGAAGCTCATCCAGAAGCGTCTGCCGCCGGAACTGGTGGACCGCCTCGTGGACGAGGCGGACGCGGGCTACGACGCCGTCCACGAGGCCCGGGAGCTCGCCCGGGCCCGCCTGCGGACCACGGCCATGCAGCGGGCCGACACGCCCACCCGCACACGGCGGCTCTGGGGCCTTCTCACCCGGCGCGGCTTCGACGCCGAGACCATCCGCGCCGCCCTCGACGACGTCGAGGAGGGGTGACGCGGGAGGGTCATCGCCCGTCGTCTCCGTACCAGAGCTCGAGTCCCTCCCGCCGCCGCACCGCGCGACCGCCGGTGAACAGCCAGCGAAGGGCGACCTTGAAGTGGGCTCGCAGCGGATACCGCCGCAGCTTCCGATCGGACGTGTAAACCGGGTCGCTCAGGATGGCGAACCTCCCGACCCGCTTCAGCGCCCTCGACAGCGCGACCTCCTCCCCGGCGAACACACCCTGGTCGAAGCCGCCCACCGCTTCGAAGACCTCGCGACGGGCGAACAAGAAGCAGCCCGCGGCCCAACCCGTCGTTCGCGACGTGAAATGCCAGGTGCGGATGACCGCACGGACGCGAGGCGGGACGGGCTCGCTGAAGACCGGAAGGGCACCGCCGCCGACGGCTCCCGCGGCGACGGCGTCGCGGGCGTGGGCGAGGGTCGTCGCGGGAACGACCGTGTCAGCGTCCACGAAGACGAGCAGGTCGCCCTGGGCCTCGTGAGCGCCGGTGTTCCGAGCCCGAGCGATCTGCCGATGGTGGACCGAGATCACCCGAGCCCCGTGGCGGGAAGCGAGAGCCGCTGTCGCGTCGGTCGACCCGTCGTCCACCACGATGCGCTCGTAGCCGCCGCCGACGGCGCCGGCCGCTTCCCGCATCGCATCGAGCGTCCGCCCGATCAGGTCCTCTTCGTTGTGGGCCGGCACGATGAAGCTGATCATGGGAGCTGCGCGTTCCCGTCCGAAGGGAAACCACCCACCGATCGCGGGCGTTCGCGGGGTACCCTGCGAGAACGGCCACCGACCCTCCCACCGAGGGCGGCCACGCGGAGGGTGGGCGACCCTGTTACGCGGAAACGATAGCACCGGCGGGACAGCTTTCCCCGGTGCACCCGGCTATCCTTGGGTGGATGGACCGGCTGTTCGCCCTCCTCGCGTCCGTATCGGCCCTGTTGGCGGTCGCCGCCGACGCCTTCGCCGCTCACGCGCTCGAGCAGCGGTTGAGCCCCACCGCGCTGCAGACGTTCGAGACGGGGGCGAAGCACCAGATGTACCACGCGCTGGCGTTGTTCGCGGTGGCGTGGGCGTGCAGTCGCTTCGGCGGCACGCTTCCTCCCGCGGCGGGCTGGTTCTTCGTCGCCGGAACCGTTCTCTTCTCCGGCAGCCTCTACGCCCTGGCCCTTACCGGCCGGAGCGGGCTCGGCGTCATCACCCCCTTCGGCGGCACGGCCTTCCTCGTCGGCTGGGTCCTTCTCGCCGTGGCGGCGGCCCGCGGGTGATCCTCCATGGCCACGAAGACCTCGGCTGTGTGCATCCGGCTGATGGACTGGTCGGAGACCAGCCAGATCGCGGTGCTGCTCACGGAGGCCGAGGGAAAAGTGCCGGCCGTGGCGAAGGGCGCCAAGCGGCGCTATCCGTCCGCCATGGCCCGGTACAGCGGCGGGCTGGACGTGCTCACCGCGGGCGAAGCGGTCCTCCGGCTGAAGCCGCCCGACCGCCTGAGCAACCTGCTGGAGTGGGACCTCACGGACGCCCACTGGCACCTCCGTCGCCACCTCCGTGCCCACCGGCTGGCGATGTACGGAGCGGACCTCCTCCACCACCTGCTCACCGACCGTGAGCCCCACCCGCGGATCTATCGCGCCTTCCGGACCTATCTCTCCCGAGCGGCCTCGGCCGTCACGCTGCTTCGCTTCCAGTGGGCGGTGGCGGCGGAGGGTGGCTACCGACCCGTAGTGGAGCGGGACGCCGAGACAGGGATGGCCCTTCCCGGCGAGGCGCCCACGGTCGCGTTCAGCCCGAGCCTCGGGGGCCTCGTCGCGGACACGGGTGCCGGCGATCGCTGGCGGGTCCGCTGGGGGACGGCGGAAGCGCTTCGACGCGTCGCGACGGAGGAGCCGCTGGAGGCCCTCGACGAGGCCTCCGTCGGGCGGGCCAATCGCCTTCTGGCCACCTTCTTCGAGACGATCGCCGAGCGGCGGCTGCCCACCCGCCGCTACGTTACGGAGGAGATGCCGGGCTAAGAACGCATGGGAGGACCGCTTCTGGCTTCGCCCGGCCGCGGCGGGTGGTCCCGTCGGGAGACACGCATCGCCTGCGGCAGCCTCCTGGTCAGCCGCGGCTCGCGACGGCTCGGGCCGACGCATCGGTTCTCGCCCACGTCCTAAGGCGTGTGGCTACAGCACGCCCTTGGTCGACGGGATCGCGTCGTCGCCGCGGCGGACGGCCTCCCGTACGGACCGGCCGAGCGCCTTGAAAATCGCCTCGGCCATGTGGTGGTCGTTGCTCCCGCGGGGCACCTCCACGTGACAGGCGAACCGCCCGTGCGTGGTCACGGCGCGAAGAAACTCCTCGACGAGCTGGGTCTGGAAGGCGCCGATGCGCTCGGCGTGGAACGGCGGGTCGAAGCCGAGGGCGGGGCGGCCGGAGAGGTCCACGCTCACCCGAGCGAGCGCCTCGTCCATGGGGATCGACGCGAAGCCGAACCGCTCGATGCCCGTCTTGTCTCCGAGGGCGTCCTCCAGAGCTTGGCCGAGGCCGATTCCCACGTCCTCCACGGTGTGGTGGTCGTCGACGTGTTGGTCGCCCGTGGCGGAGAGCTGCAGCCCCAGGCGACCGTGTCGAGCGAAGTGCTCGAGCATGTGGTCGAGAAACCCCACGCCGGTGTGGATCTCGGCGGGCCCGCCGTCGAGGGCGATGTTCACGGTCACGTGGGTCTCCGCGGTCCGTCGGTCCACTCGGCCCGTTCGCTCCGCCATGCGCCCTGCCTCCGCGTCCGCATCTCCTCGCGAGGCGTCGCCCCGCGTCCCGCGGCTCACGCCCGCGGGTCGGGCCGCTCGGCCGCCAAGTCCCGCAGCGCCGCGAGCAGCGCGTCGTTTTCCTCTTGTCGCCCCACCGTGATCCGCAGCTTGTCCCGGAGGCGCGGCTGATCGAAGTGCCGGACGAGCACGCCACGCGCTTTGAGCGCCTCCTGGACCGCCGCCGCGGGACCGAGCTCCTCGGGCACGTGAGCGAGGAGGAAGTTCGCCTCGCTCGCCGGCGACTCCAGCCCGAGATCCGCCAGCGCCTCCCGCAGACGCCGCCGCTCCTTCCGGACGGCCTCCCACGTCCGCGCCGCCTCGTCCCGCGCCCGAAGCGCCGCCGTCGCGAGCGTCTGGGCGATCGCGTCCGTGTTGTAGCTGTCCTGGGTCTTGGTCGCCATCGGCTCGATCAGGCTCGCCGGGCCGAGGCCGTAGCCGAATCGAAGGCCCGCGAGCGAATAGCCCTTGCTCATCGACCGCAGGAGCACCACGTTGTCGAGGTCCCGGACGAGGCGGAGCGGGTCGTAGCCCACGCCCGGGTCGACGAAGTCGACGTAGGCCTCGTCCACCACGAGCACGCCGTTGAGCCGCGTCGCGATCGACGCGAGCCGCTCGACGCCGAGCAGGCGTCCCGACGGCGCGTGCGGGTTCACGAGAAAGGTGAGCGCGACGCCCGTCTTGTTCATTCGCTCGGCGAGATCCTCCGGCGGTGCCCAATCCGCTTCGAGGGGAACCCGATGCACGGAGCTCCCGTGGATCGCCGCGAGAACGGGATACAAGGAGTAGCTCGGCTCCGCGATCCCGACGGGGTCGCCGGGCTCCACGAAGGTCGTCACCGCGAGGCGGAGAAGCTCGTCGCCGCCGTTGGTGGCGAGGACGTTCTCCGGCCCCACGCCGTGGGCCTCCGCGGCGGCCTCGCGGAACCCCTTCGCGTCCGGCGGCGGGTATTTCCTCAGCTGCTCGGGCTCGACCGAGGAGAGAGCGTCGTGCACGGCACGCGGCGGCGGGAACGGGTTCTCGTTCGTATTCAGCTTCACCACGCCGGCGGACGACGGCTGCTCCCCCGGCACGTATCCGGTCATCGCCGCGATGTTGGACCGCTCGTACCGCACGGGTGAGCTCCAGCTCTCCGCGGACACGTTCCGCCGGGTCACGCGTCGTGGCCCCGTCGCAGCCGGGCCGCGTGGGCGTGGGCCTCGAGGCCCTCCGCCTCCGCGAGCGTCGCGATCGCCCTCGCCGTCGCGTCGTCGAGGCCGTCGGGGTATCGCTCCACGCTCGATTGCTTCAGGAAGGTGTGGGCGCTGAGCCCCGAGCACCACCGCGCCGTCGTTCCCGTGGGCAGACAGTGGCTCGGCCCCGCCTGGTAGTCCCCCGACGCCACGGGCGTCTGCTCGCCGAGAAACCACGCCCCCCCGTGCCGCACCTGGCCGAGGGTCTTCTCCGGCTCCGCCACCGCGAGAAGCACGTGCTCCGCGGCGATCCGGTCGACCAGCGTGGCCGCCGCCTCGTCGTCGGGCACGACGAAGGCGGCCGACCAATCGCGGAGGGCCGCTTGGATCGCGTCCCGTCGCTTCCGGTCGGGTAGCTGCCTCTGCACTTCCTCCGTGACCCGCTCGGCCACTTCCCGCCGCGTCGTCACCAGGAAGCCGCACCCGGGGTCGTGCTCGGCCTGGGCGAGGAGCTCCGCCGCGACCCGACGCGGCTCCGCCGTCTCATCGGCGACCACGAGGACCTCGCTCGGCCCGAAGAGGCCGTCGATTCCGACCCGGCCGAACACCTGCTTCTTGGCCTCCTGGACGTAGGGATTGCCCGGTCCCGCCACCATGTCGACCGCCGGGACGCTCTCCGTGCCGTAAGCCAACGCCGCGATCGCTTGGGCGCCGCCGATGCGGTAGACCTCCTCCACGCCGAGGCGATGGCAGGCGGCGAGGACCAGCGGCGAGATCTCCACTTCCCCCTCCTGTCGGTTCGGCGGGGGGCTCACCACGCACGGACGGGGGACGCCGGCCACCTCCGCGGGAACGGCGAGCATGAGCGCGGTCGACGGATAAGCGGCCTGGCCGCCGGGCACGTGGAGGCCGGCGGCGTCCACGGGACGGTGGCGAAGGCCCAACTCGGCTCGGCCGATCGTCACGGGTGGCGGGTCCGCCGGGCGGGTATGTCTCTGATACGCCCGGATGTGCTCGATCGCCGAGTCGAACGCGTCCCGTACCGCGGGGTCGAGCTCCCGGTCGGCCGCCGCGAGCCGCTCCGCGGGCACGCGGATGTGCTCGGGGGAGAATCGCGGATCGGACCACTGCCGCATGGCGCGGGCCACGGCGTCGTCGCCCTCGCTCCGCACCGCATCGATCACGTCGGCGACGGTCTCGGCGACCGCCCGCGTGCCGGTGGCCTCGCCTCGGAGACGCTCGATCAGCGTCTCGGTCCGCTCCCTCTCGCGCGGAGACTCCTGGTCCAGGATCGTCAGGCTCACGGGTCCGCTCCGATGGAAATGGCCCATGCTAGCGTCCGCCGCCACGGACCTTCTAGCGCCACGCCGGGGCCCCACGGCTCGCACCCTTGACCGCCATCCCGACGGAATCGATACTAGCGGTCACCGGGCGGGGTGCTTCCCGAGGCCACATCCTGGGGCGGCGATCGAGCGGACATCCCTCTCCGACAGGTGGGATCGTCCGGGGGGAGCATCTCCTGTGTTTCGCGGGAGGCACGAACGTCGGTCCGCCAACGACGAGGGGACAGGACATGCCCACGATCACGAAGAAAGAGCTGGTCGACCGGATCGCGGACGCCACGGGGGAGCGGCGCGTGGTCGTGAAGAACGTCGTCCAGAGCTTCCTCGACAACGTCGTCGTCGAGCTCGGCAAGGGCAATCGCCTCGAGTTCCGCGACTTCGGCGTCTTCGAGATCAAGCAGCGGTCGGAGCGGGTGGCCCAGAACCCGAAGACGCTCGACCGCGTCCACGTCCCGCCGAAACGGACCGTGAAATTCAAGCCCGGCCGGCTCATGAAGGAGGCTCTCTCCGGCGCCGACGTGTCCCTCGACGACGCGTCCGAGCCGTCCGACTCCGGGCGGTGGGACGAATGACCCGATGGCTGGAGGACCTGCGGGCGGAGCTCGCCGCCCAGCGGTCACACGGGCTGTATCGATCGCTCCGGCCGACGGACCGTTGCGACCGCTGGGTGGAGCGGGACGGGCGGTCGCTGCTCAACCTCGCGAGCAACGACTACCTCGGGCTGGCGACGCACCCGACCCTATCCCACGCCGCGGCGGAGGCGGCCGAGCGGCGGGGAACCGGTGCGGGCGCCAGCCGGCTGATCAGCGGCCATCAGACGGCCCACCAGCGACTGGAGACACGCTTCGCGGCCTTCAAGCACGCGGAGGCGGCGTTGCTGCTGCCTGCCGGCTTTCTCGCGAACCTCGCGGTGCTCCGGACGCTCGCGGGTCCCGACGATCTCATCTGTCTCGATAAGCTGGACCACGCCAGCCTCATCGACGCGGCCCGGTCGACCGGCGCTCGCGTCCGCGCCTTCCCCCACGGCCATCTCTCGAAGCTCGAACGACAGCTCGACAGCGGCCGGGCCAACCGCCGACGCTTCATCGTGACGGACTCGGTCTTCTCAGTGGATGGAGACTGCGCCGACCTGCCGGCCCTCTGTCGCCTGCGGGACCGCTACGACGCCATTCTCGTCGTGGACGACGCCCACGGAACGGGCGTCCTCGGTGAGACGGGCGGCGGCCTCGCCGAGCGACAAGGCGTCGCCGGCTCGGTCGACGTCACCGTCTCCACGGCGAGCAAGGCCCTCGGCTCCCTCGGCGGCCTCGTCACGGCGAACGCGCTGGTGGTGGAAGCGCTGATCAACTTCGCCCGGCCGTTCATCTACACGACGGCCGTCCCGCCGCCGCTGGTCGCGGCGATCGACGCGGCCCTGGACGTGGTCGAGGCGGAGCCGTGGCGGCGGCACCGTCTCGCGTCGCTCGCGGCGACGCTCCGCCGTCGGTTGCGAGAGCGCGGCTGGCCGATCCGAGACGACCCCACACCCATCGTCCCCGTTCCGCTCGGCGACGCGGAGGCGACGGTGGCGTGGTCGTCCCGCCTCGCCGACCACGGCTTTTACGCTCCCGCCATCCGCCCGCCCACGGTGCCGCCCGGCGGCGGTCGCCTCCGGCTCAGCCTCCGGGCGGACATGGCGGACGAGGACGTGGACCGCCTCGTCGCGGCGATCGGCGACCCGCCATAGTCGCTTGTCCGCGGTCGCCCATGGGACACGTGCCGGGGCGGGCGGGGAGAGACGGCGCTCCTACGACCGGGTGGGCGTGCCCCGGGGGCGGTGGCTGCGGATGAGGAGCTTGACGGGGACCTCGGGCATCCCGAGCCGCTCCCGCAGCCGATTGACGAGGAACCGCTGGTACTCCTGCCGGAACAGCGACGGCCGGTTGACGAAGAGCACGAAGGTGGGCGGACGGGTCGACGGCATGGTCGCGTAATAGATCTTGGCCTCCTCGCCGAGCCGGCCGGTGGGCCCCGGCTCGCGGAGGATCTCACGGATCGTCCGGTTCAGCTCGCCCGTCCCGACGCGACGGGTGGCCTGGTCGAACAGCTCCCCCGCCGTCCGGATCGCCTCGTGGACGCCCTCGCCGGTCCGGCCGGAGACGAACGCGATCGGCGCCTCCCGCAGCCCGCCGAGCTCCTGGTTCAGGTACGCCACGTAGTCCTCGGGATCCACGCGGTCCTCCGCGAGATCCCACTTGTTGATGGCGACGACGCCCGGCTTGTGGTGCTCGAGGATCTCCTGGCTGAGGTGCTTGTCCACCTTGCTGACCTCGACCGTCGCGTCGATGAGGAAAAGCACCACGTCCGCCCGTCGGATGGACCGCAACGCCCGATGCGTGGCGTAGTACTCGACGTCGCTGGAGAGGCCCTGCCGCCGCCGCACGCCCGCGGTATCAATGGCGGTCAGCGTCCGCCCGTCCATCTGGAAGCGCACGTCCACGCTGTCGCGTGTGGTTCCCGGCAGCTCCGACGTGATCACCCGCTCGTCCTCGGCGAGCGTATTGACGAGCGTGCTCTTCCCCGCGTTCCGCTTGCCCACGATCGCCAGCCGCATCTCGCTGGGGCTCTCCTCGGCGGGCGGTCCCGCCGCCCGGAGATCCTCACAGAGCGTCCGGACCAGCGCCTCCCTGTTCCGCCCCGTCGTGGTGGACACGCACAGCGGCTCGCCGAAGCCGAGCGCCGCCGCTTCCATGGCCTCCGGCTCGTGGACGTCGTCGTCCACCTTGTTCGCGAGCAGACGCACGGGCTGTCGGCCCAGCGCCCGCTGCCGGAGAAGCTCCGCCACCCGCTCGTCGAGCGGGGTGACCCCGGCCCGGCCGTCGACGACGAAGAGCACCAGCGTGGCCTCGGCCACGGCCCCGGCGATCTGCTGCTCGATCGCCGCGGTGAGCGTGGAGAGCGTGGCGTCGTCCTGATACGCCCCGTAGCCGCCCGTATCGATCAGCTCGCAGGCGACGGGCGGCTCGTCGGGCGGGTCGAGCTCCACCTCGACGGCCACCCGATCCCGGGTGACACCCGCCGTCGGGTCGACGATGCTGATCCGCTGCCGGGCGAGCATGTTGAGAAGGCTGGACTTGCCCACGTTGGGCCGTCCGACGATGGCGACCTTCGGAAGCATCGCTGGGCTCCTTCTCTCGCGTCGACGCCGGTCGTTTCCGCGTCAGGCGTCTCCCTTCTCGCGCCGCCGCTGCTCCTCCGCCTCCGGCGGACGGACGTAGTGGGGCGTCAGCGTGGCCGGGCCCACCTCGGCCGCCGACCCCGCTCGCTCCCGCCCCATCGACCACACGACGCGGCTCGACGGAACCGCCAGCGACGGGTCGACCAGGGTCACGTCCGCGGGCCACTCGAAGCTCGACGGCTCGTCGCAGATCACCGTGCGTGGCCGCGGCGTCCGCTCGCCGAGCTCCGCCGGGCTCAGCAGCAGCGGCTCGGTCCGCGGAACCCACCCGTTCGGGCCGGGGTCGAACACGCACGCGTAGCACTTGCCCCGCTTGGCGTTGATGCAGACGGCGGTGCGGCCCTCCGGCGAGACGTTCCGGACGACGGCCTCGAGCGTGGGGACCGCCACCAGCCGGCTCCGAAGCGCCCGCGCCAACGCCTTGGCGGTCGTCACGGCGATCCGCAGGCCCGTGAACGACCCCGGGCCCACCGAGACATAGATCTCGCCGATCGCCCGCGGCCGAATCCGGTGAGCGCGGACCAACCCATCGACCGTGGGGACGAGCTGCATGGCGCGACGACGCTCCGCCGGCAGATCGACGGTCTCGACCACCTGCGCGTCACGGCCGAGGCTGACGCTGCCGATGCGCCCCGACGCCTCGATCGCAAGGCTGTAGAGCGATTCGCTCATGCGCTCGGGGGATCGGCTCCGAGGGATCGGGTGGCTCGCGGACCGGGAGCCGCGAGACGGGGCCGGCCCATCACTTCGTCGGCGCCGCCCACTTGTTGTCGGGCCGCTGGTCTTCCGCGGAGCGGCCGTTGGCCGAGGCCGAGCTTCGCCGGGCGAACTCCAGCAGCTCCATCACGTGCATGTCGTCGCGACACTCCGCCTCCAGGGCCGCGAGGGTCTCGAAGAGGTCGCCCCTCTGCCGTCCCCGGCGGCCGTAGGACGCGCGGTAGACCCGCTTCAGCCGGGCGATCGAGGCGCGGTCGAAGTTGTGCCGGTTCAGCCCCACCACGTTCAGCGCCCGCACGCGGGCGGGGTGGCCGTCGCAGACCATGAAGGGCGGGCAGTCGTGGACCACGCCCGCCATCCCCCCGATGAACGCGTGCCGGCCCACCGTCACGTAGTGCGTGACGCCCGTGGTGCCGCTGATCACGGCGTGGTCGTGGACCGTGACGTGGCCCGCGAGCACCGCGTTGTTGGCGAGCACACAGTGGTTGCCGATGTGCGAGTCGTGGGCGATATGGCTGCCCACCATGACGAGACAGTGGGAGCCCAGAGTGGTCGTCCCGCCCCCGTTCTCGGTTCCGATGTGCATCGTCACGTGCTCGCGGATCTCGTTGCGATCCCCGATGATCAGCGACGTGGACTCCCCCTGGTACTTCATGTCCTGCGGCGTCTGGCCGAGGGCGACGTGGTGGCCGATCCGATTGCCGGCGCCGATCTGGGTCCGGTTCTCGATCACCGTGTGGGCGCCGACGGAGGTGTCCTCCCCGATCACCACGTTCGCGCCGATGAGGCTGTAGGGCCCCACGCTCACCCCCTCGGCAAGCTCGGCGCGGCGATCGACGAGCGCTGTCGGATGGATATTCGGCATCGTCCCTGGTTCCTGCCAAGCGAGGCAGGGCGGCCCCGGCCACCCTTCGTCGGGCCGGATCGCGTCGCGGGCGATCCGGCGTTCCGCATCTCCGCCGACCTCCGGGTCGGCGGCCACCGAGCTAGTCCTCCTCCGCGTCCACGAGCATGAACTTGATCTGCGCCTCCGCCGCCGCGTGCGGACCGACGTACGCGTGACAACGCGTATGGCCCGAGCGGCTGCGGACCCGCATCGTCTCCGCCTCGATCAGGAGCTGATCTCCCGGGGTCACGGCTCGGCGAAGCTTGACTTTGTCCATCGCGAGAAGCACCGCCACCTTTCCCGTGTGCTCGAGCTTCCGGCTCAGCAGCACGCCCGACAGCTGGGCCATCGCCTCCACGATGAGGACCCCCGGCATGATGGGAGTGCCCGGGTAATGCCCGAGGAAGAACTCCTCGTTGATGGTAACATTCTTCACACCCACCGCACGGCGGTCGCCTTCCACCTCCAGCACCCGGTCGATCAGGAGCATGGGGAAGCGATGGGGGAGGATCCGCTGGATCTGCTGGATGTCCACCACCCCGTCGCTCCGGAGCAGCTCGCCGCGCTCCTCCGTGGTCCACATGTCGGTCAGCCGGCGCACCAGCTCGTGATTGAGGGCGTGGCCCGACTTGTACGCGACGATGCGGCCGTGGATGGACCCGCCGAGCAGACAGAGGTCGCCGAGGAGGTCGAGGACCTTGTGGCGAACCATCTCGTCGTCGAAGCGAAGGCCGTTCTCCCCGAGCAAGCCGTCGTCCCCGATGACGAGCACGTCCTCGGGGGTCAGGTGGGTCCCGATGCCCGCCGCCTGCAGCGCCTTCGCCTCCTCCATGAGGACGAAGGTTCTCGCGGGGGCGAGGCTGTGGACGAAGTCCCCGTTGTCCGAGCTGTAGGAGTACAGCTGCTTGGGGATCGGGCTGTCCGCCCCGTGATCGAGGTCGTACAGCAGCTCCATCCGCGGCTCCTCCGCGGGCAGCGCGGCGAGCATCGCGTCGCCGTCGCTGACGGTGACGGGCTCCCGCACCTTGAAGGACCGCCGGGCCTCCTTCAGCTCGCGAACACCGGCCTGAAGCAGCGTGTCCACGTAGGGCTGGGCGGACCCGTCGCCGCCGGGAAGCTCCGGACCCGTCACCTCCACCACCACATTGTCGACGCCGAGGCCCGCGAGCGCGCAGAGACAGTGCTCGCACGTCTCGATCGTGATCGAGCCGCGGCGGAGCGTGGTCCGCCGATCCCGCTCGGCCACCTGCGTGATGTGGGCGGGGATGGCGACCGGCTCGCCGTCGCTGGAGCCGTCCTTCCGGACGAAGACCACCCCGTGGTTGGCGGGCGCCGGCTTGAACCGGACCGTGGCCTCTTCACCCGTGAACAGCCCCCGTCCCGATAACGCGGCTGTGCCGGCGATCGTCTTCTGTGTCTCTTGAGCCATCGGGGTGGACGGGGGCGAGGTCTCCGCGGCGATGCCCTGCATCGTTCGGAACGGTCGGTTCACTCTTTCAGCCGCCGAACAAGATTGGGGAGTTTACGCACCGCCGCCATCTCCCGCAATGCGTCGCGGGCGTTGTGGGCGGGGTAGCCGAGCCAGGTGGCCCCCGCGGGGACGTCCTCCATGACGGCCGCGTAAGCGGCGAGCTCCGCACCCGCCCCCACCGTGACGTGGTCGCGGATGCCCACCTTGCCGCCAAGGACCGCCCCGTCCTCCACGGTCACGGAGCCGGCGAGGCCGGTCTGGGCGGCGATGACCACCCCCCGCCCGATCCGGCAGTTGTGGGCGATCTGAACCAGGTTGTCGAGCTTGGTCCCGTCGCCGATCTCCGTGGCGGAGAACTTGCCGCGATCGATGCAGGTGCCGGCGCCGATCTCCACGTCGCGGCCGATCCGGACGGTCCCGATCTGGGGCAGCTTCACCAGGCCTCCGCCGGAGGGGCGATAGCCGAAGCCGTCCGACCCGACGGTCACGTTGGGGTGGACGATCGCCCGTTCGCCGATCTCACAGCGCTCGCGGACCACCGTGCCGGGCCAGAAGACGCTCCCCTCGCCGACGCAGGTCTCGTCGAGGATCGTCACGTTCGAGTGAAGCACGGTGCCCTCGCCGAGCCGAACCCGCTCCCCCACAGTGCAGCCCGGCCCGATCCGGACGTCGGCCCCGAGCGACGCGGACGCTGCCACCGTCGCGGTCGGGTGGACGCCTTCAGCGGGGACGGGCGGGGCCGGCGCCAACGCCTCGAGGACCTGGGCCATGGCCAGGTCGACGCCGTCGACGAAGATCAACGGCCGGCCATCGTCGGTGTCGATCGACAGCCCCTGTTCCACCAGCGCGGCCGACGCGTGCGAGGCGGCCCACCGGCCCGCGAACTTCTCGTTGCCGATGAAGGTCAGCTCCCGCGGCCCCGCCCGGTCGAGCGTCTCCACGGACTCGATCCGTGTCTCGAGCGGCCCTCGGACCGTGCCTCCGACTCGCTCAGCGATCTCGCCGCACGTCAGCGCCATCGGCGACGATCACTCCGAGCTACCCGAGCTACCGGAGCTACTGGAGCTACCGGAGCTACCGGAGCTACCCGAGCTACGGTTCTGATACTGGTTGTTCATCGTTTGGATCACGCGATCCGTGATGTTCAGCGAGTCGTCGGCGTAGAGCACCTTGCGAATGGCGATCTTCGCCGCCATCTGCTTCTCGGTCTGACTGTTGAGAGAGCGGAGGCGGTCCTTGTAGAGCACGAGGTCGTAGCCCGCGTCCTTGGCGATCTGCTCGATCGTGTCGACCACCTTGCGGTACAGCGACTCCATCCGAAGGGCCTTCTCGCTGCGAAGCTGCCGCTGCTTGAACTTCCGCCAGGCCTTCAGGTTGATGGTCTTCTTCTCAAGCTTCGCCTTCGTCTTCTTGTAGGCGTCGGAATCGGGGGAGAGCACCTGCAAGTCGGAGCGGAGCTGCTTGATCTCCTGCTTTCGCCTCTGCTGCTCCTTCTGCAGGGACTCGGCCTGCGAGGTGATCTCCGCCTCGTAGTCCTCCTTCTGATCGAGGTTGTTGAACACCTTCTGGACGTCCACCACCGCCACCTTTGCCGGGCTCGGGCCCGCGTCATCCTGGCCGTGGAGACTGCCGACCACGCCCGCGAGCACAAGGCCGGAGCAGAGGGTCAGCGCTGTGAGCAGGGAGGGATGCCGCATCGTCTGATCTCCTTTGAGAGTCGAGAGGCCACGGAAGAACCATCCAATGCCACGCGTCGTCCCCGGTCAACTCCGT
>CAZQQP010000001.1:49159-77868 GCA_964595475.1 uncultured Planctomycetaceae bacterium
CGCCAGGTCGAAGCTGAAGACGCGGGTCTCGTCCGTCTCCTCTTTAATCACGGGCACGGCGAAGTCCAGCGCGAACGGCGCCTGGCCGAAGACCGGAAGCTTCAGCCGAATGCCGGCGCCCACGGAGACGCGATACTTGTCGAGGCCGATGTCTTTCTGAACGGTGCCGGTGTCCGTGAAGAGAACCCCCCGGACGATCTCCTTCCAGATCGGCACGTTGTACTGCATGCCGAAGAGGAAGAGGAACTGGCCGCCGACCGCCTGGTCGCTCAGCTCCCCGGTGTTGGCCTCGATGCCCCGCGGGCCGATCCCGCGGAAGTCGAAGCCGCGGAACGTGTCGTGGCCGCCGGCGAAGAAGCGCTCGAAGAAGGGGGCCTCCTCATCCTCCAGGATGTAGCCTGCCTCGGTGCGGAAGCTGAGAACCGTCTCCCGGCCGAAGAAGTCCTCCGCCACCGTGAAGAAGGCGTTGAAGTTGCCGGTGGCACGGGTGAAGTTGAAGTCGCCACCGAGGATCCCCGCCCGCTTCACCCCGAGGGTCAGGCGGGTGCCCCGCGTGGGAAAGACGCGGCTGTTCGTGGTCGACCGCGTCACCTCGAACCCGAGGTCGGTCACCAGGTTCTCGCCCTCCACCGCGAAGACGTCGCGGGGGGCGTCCGCGGAGAGCTCCGAGACGTTCACCTGCTCGAAGCGGCTGGTCACCTTGGCGGACCAGACGTCGCCGAAGCGCTTGCCCACGGCGAGGTTCGCGCCGATCCGCTGCTCGCTCCAGTCGTCGCGGAAGCGGTCGAAGAAAAAGAGGCTCGTATCCAGAAAGTAGTCGCTGTCCAGGAGGTAGGGCTCGCGGAAGCTGACGGAGTAGCGGCTGGTCTCGTTGCCGGGGCGGAGGTTCAGCGAGAAGTACTGGCCGGCGCCGCGGAAGGCCTCGCCGGTGAAGAACTCGCCCGCGGACTCCGGCGTGTCCGCGATGTCGAAGTTGCGCTGGGTCAGGGACAGCGCACCGAAGACACCGGAGTCGCTGCTGACCGCGGCGCCGAGGCTGATCGATCCTGTGTTGGCTTCCTTCACCTCCACCAACGCGTCGCGCGTGGTCTCCTTCTTGTCCCCGAGGATGGTGACGGAGGCGTTGTCGAAGAGCTCCGTCTCCTTGAGCCGCCGCTCGGTCACGGGGATGCCCGTGCTGTCGTAGGGACGGCCGGGCTTCATGCCGCGGATCTGCCGGCGAACCACTTTGTCCTGGGTGAGCCGGTTGCCCCGGACCATGACGTTTCCGACCGTATACCGCTTGCCCGCCTTGATGGTGACCTTCAGGTCCACCTTGGGCTCGTCCTGGTGGAAGATCCGCTGGATGTTCACCTGGGTCTCCACGAAGCCGAGCCGGCCGTAGAGGTCCTCCACCGCCTTCCGGGACTTCTCCACGCCGTCCGCGGTGAAGACGGACCCGACGCCGAGGGGCATGGCCTCGCGGAGTTGACTGCGGGAATAGACCTTGTTCCCCTCGTACTCGATCTTGGCCACCGTGTACTTCGGCCCTTCGCGAATCACGAAGCGCACCTTGGCGCTCGTCTGGTCCGCCGCCAGCTTGATCTCCCGGCCGACGCGGGCGTCGAGGTAGCCGCGGTCCTGGTAGAACTTCCGGAGGCGGGAGACGTCCTGCTGCAGCTTCTTCTGGGAGAGCAGCCCCTCCCGGAGGATGAAGAAGTAGGTCTCCGTCTGGATCTCGCTGCGCAGGGCCTCGTCGTTGAAGCTCTTGTTGCCGGCGAACTGGATCTCCCGGACGCGAACCCGCGGTCCCTCGCGAACCTCCAGGATGAGGATGTTGTGCTTGTCGAGGGTCTTCTGATCGACCTGGACGTCCGCGAGGAAGTAGCCGTTCTCGCGGTAGAGCCGGCGGATCTCCTGCTTGGCCCGCTTGATCAGAAAGGGGTCGACGGGGTCGCCCGCCCGAAGCATCGCCTTGTCGAGGAGCTTCTGGTCGTTGAAGTGCTTGTTGCCCACCACCTGGACGTCCGCGAGGAGTGGCTGCTCCTCCACGACGTAGGTGAGGGTCACCGTGCCGTCGGGGTTCGGCTCCACCCGCGCCCGGACCGACGCGAACCGCCCGAGGCGGGTGATGTTCTCGATGTCCTGGGCGACGACGTCGGGGTCGTAGGGGTCGCCCGCCTCGATCTGGATCTGGTTGCGGACGAACTCCTTGTCGACCTTCTCCACCCCTTCCACCCGGACTTTCTCGATGGGACGGTCCTTGAGGTCCACGCCTTGAGCCCGCGCCACCGACGCGGCGCCGGCGGCGCAAAGGGCCGCTAGTACCAGCATGGGAGGACGGCCGAGCAAAGATCGCCTCCAGTCATCCCGATGTCGACGGGGCTGCGTGCGGGCTGCCATCCGCGGGTGACGCCTACGGTAGTCAGGCTGTCGGCGCCTCACAAGCGCTGGATTGACCCGGCGCCGTGGGCCATTTAGTCTTGTTCGTTCACCCGGCCGGAGGAGCGCGACCCGTGGCGATGACCTTGGGGGAACTGGCGGAGCGGATCGGGGGTCGGCTCGGCGCCGGCGAGCCCGGTCACGTGGTCCGAGGCTGCAACCGCCTGGAGGACGCGGGGCCGGACGAGGTCGCCTTCCTCGCGAACCCAAGATACAAGAGCCAGCTGCAGACCACCCGCGCCGGCGCCGTCATCGTCTCGCCCGGCGTCCAGGCGGACGGGCGGGCACTGCTCGTCGCCGAGGACCCCTACCTCGCCTTCCGCGACGCGGTGGTGGCCCTCCACGGCTTTCGACGGCACCCGGAGCCCGCGGACGGGCCCGTCAGCTCCTTCGCGGCGGTCGACCCGACCGCGAGCGTCGGGGAAGGCACCCGCGTCCACCCGTTCGCGGTCCTCGGGCCGGGGGCCCAAGTCGGCCGCAATTGCGTGATCTACCCCCACAGTTACATCGGGCCCGACACCCGCGTCGGCGACGAGTGTCAGATCTACCCCAACGTCGTCATCTACGAGGGGTGTGTCCTCGGCAACCGGGTCAACCTCCACAGCGGAACCGTGGTCGGCCAGGACGGCTTCGGCTACGCCCCCGACCCGGAGGGACGGCATCGGAAGATCCCTCAGGTCGGCAACGTGGTCATCGAGGACGACGTGGAGATGGGGGCGGGCTGTGCCATCGACCGGGCGACCGTGGGGTCGACCCGGATCGGACGGGGGACGAAGTTCAGCGACCTCGTCGCGGTGGGCCACGGAACTCAGGTGGGCGAGGACAACCTCCTCGTCGCGCTGGTCGCGCTCGCGGGCGCCGTCTGGACGGGCAAGCACCTCGCCATGGGGGGACAGGTCGGCGTCGCGGGACACGTGCGGATCGGCGACCGCGTCCAGATCGCCGCGACATCCGGCGTGATGGAGGACGTCCCGGACGACAGCCAGGTGGGCGGCACGCCCGCGCGGCCGCTCGGCGAGGCCAAGCGGATGCATTTGCACATGGAGCGGCTGCCTCAGCTCGCCTCGAGGGTGAAGCAACTCGAGCGCGAGCTGGAGGCGATCAAGAACGGCCGCTCCGAGGAATAACCCGAAACTTCAAACGGGCCGCGATCCCAAGGAGGGATCCCTTCGGGACCGGAAGCGAGCGGTTCCCCAGGGCGGCCGATCTTCGTCCGGCGGCTCCCGTCGATCAGCGAGCGAAGTCGGTGCTCCGTTCTGCCTCGCGGACTCGCGCCCTCGCACCACCCAGTCCTACGCGACCGGACTGGTCAGCTCGCCGAGGGCGTCGCTCCGGAGCGTCACCCGGTCGCCGCGGTGGAGGAAGACCTGCGGGTCGCGGACGAAGCCCACGCCCGCGGGCGTGCCGGTGAGGACGACCGTGCCCGGAAGAAGCGTCATGGAATTGGAGAGGTCGGCGAGCAGCTCCGCCACGGTGAAGATCATCCTCGACGTGTGGCTCGCTTGCAGCCGGCGTCCGTTGACCTCCGTGGTGAGGGAGAGGTCCTGCGGGTCCGGGACGTCCTCCGGAGTGTGCAGGGCCGGGCCCAGCGGACAGAAGGTGTCGAAGCTCTTGCCGCGGACCCACTGGCCGCCGCCCGCGTGCTTCTGCCAGCGACGAGCGGAGACGTCGTTGGCGAGGGTGTATCCGAGGACGGACGCGAGGGCGTCGGCCGGGCGTGCGGAGGTCACCGCTCGGCCGATGACGACCGCGAGCTCCGCTTCGTAGTCGACCTGGGGCGGGTCGAGGCAGGACGGCGGCAGGCGGATCGGGTCGCCGGGGTGCTGCACGCTCGCCGGATTCTTCATGAAGAGCACGGGCCGTTCGGGAAGGGGCTGGCCCGTCTCCTCGGCGTGGTCGCGGTAGTTCAGCCCGATGCAGAGGATCGCCCGCGGGTCGACCGGCGCCAGCCGCTTCGCGACACGAACCCGGTCACCTGTCGGCACGAGCGAGGAGCCGGGCGGCTCTCCCCCGAAGAGATCGCCCTCGAGGAGCGTCGCCGCTTCGTCCGTGCCGTCTTCCGCCCGTCCGTACCGGACGGCCCCCGTCTCGTCGAGGAATCGAAGGAGTCGCATGGCCGCATCCTGCTCCGTCCGAGGCACCGCGTCCAGCCCGCGGGGCGAGAGCGGTCCGTCGGTCCTCGGCGTCGCACGGGGGCACGGTCGGCTGGACGGATGTCTCATTTCGCGCCGGGCCTCCTCTCGACACAGCGTGTGTCAGGCCGCCGTCCGCATACGGCCGAAGGGGCGGGCGACCGCCTGCCGGTGGACGGCCGCGCCCGGCGCTTCGACACTTCGGCGATGGCGGTCTACCGACCCGATCGAGAGACCTTCCACCAGCTGGCGTCCTCCGCGGGGGAGCCCAACCTGCTGCCGTTGTACCGGCGGCTGATGAGCGACCAGCTCACCCCCGTGCTCGCGTACCGGCGGCTGGTCCTCCCCGACGATCGGCTGGCGCCGAGCTTCCTCCTCGAGAGCGTGGAGGGGGGCGAGCGTGTCGGCCGCTACAGCTCCATGGGTGCCCAGCCCATGGGGGAGGTGATCGCGTATCGCGACGAGGTGACCGTCCGCATCGGCGATCGGCAGGAGACGCGGACCGTCGCGGACCCGCTCGGGGAGATGGCCCGGCTCACCCGGGCGTGGCGGCTCGCGTCGCTGCCCGACCTTCCCGGCTTCACGGGCGGGTGGGTCGGGGAGGCCGGCTACGAGACGGTGCGGTATGCCGAGCCCGAGAAGCTGACGGACCCGCCGCCCGACGACCGGGGTCTGCCGGACCTCCACTTCGGCCTCTACCGCCGCGTGGTGGTCTTCGACCACGTCCAGAAAGCGGTCCTCGCGATCACGCACGTCCTCCTCGACGAGCACGCCTCGGTCGACGCGGCCTACGACGCCGGCTGTCGCGAGCTCGACGACATGGTGGAGCGGATCGAGCGGACGCCAGCCCCCCTCCCCGCCGGCGAGGTCGACGTGGAGAGCCCGCCGCCGCCCTTGCCCACGAGCAACATGGGGGAGACGGGCTACCGCGACGCGGTCCGGACCATCCGCGAGTACATCGCCGCGGGCGACGTCTTCCAGGTGGTTCCCTCCCAGCGGTTCGAGCTGCAAACGGAGACCGACCCGTTCGACCTCTACCGGGCGCTGCGGATGGTGAACCCTTCTCCCTACATGTTCTACTTGCAGGCGACGGGGTGCATCCTCGTCGGGTCCAGCCCGGAGATCCTCTGCCGGGTGGACGGGCGGACCGTGACCAACCGACCGCTCGCGGGCACCCGTCGGCGGGGGCGAGACCCCGAGGAGGACCGCGCCCTCGAACAGGAGCTCCGGGCGGACGAGAAGGAGATCGCCGAGCACGTCATGCTCCTCGACCTCGGCCGGAATGACGTGGGGAAGGTGGCGGAGCCGGGCTCCGTCCGCCTGCCTGCCGTCCTGGCGGTGGAGCGGTACAGCCACGTCATGCACATCAGCTCCACGGTCACGGGCCGACTCAAGGAGGGCCTGACGAGTTGGGACGCCCTGCGGGCGACCCTTCCGGTGGGGACGGTCAGCGGGGCGCCGAAGGTGCGGGCCATGCAGATCATCGACGAGCTGGAGCCGACGCGGCGGGGACCCTACGCGGGAGCGGTCGGCCACGTGGACCTCGCGGGCAACATGGACATGGCGATCGCCCTACGGACGATGGTCGTCCTGCCGGCCGACCCCACCGTGCCCGAGGGCGAGCGGCCCACCTGGCGTGTCCACCTCCAGGCCGGTGGCGGCATCGTCGCGGACAGCGAGCCGGACGCGGAGCACGAGGAGACGGTCAACAAGGCGGCCGCGATGGCGAAGGCGGTCGACGTCGCCGCGGCCGCGTTCCGCGGAAGAGCCTGGAGCCCGGAGCGAGGGCTGTAGGGCCGGTTGGTTCTCATACAGCCAGACCTCCCGTGCTCGCCCCGCGAGCGCCCCTAGCAACTAGCCCCTCGAGACTCCGACGCACGCCCTCACGTCGGGAGCTCGATGATCTCCGCCGTGAGCGAGTCCGTCTCGAGCAGCGCCACGGAGCAGCGGCCGTTGACCCATCCACAGCACTCCCCGGGGTTCAAATAGAGCGCGCCGTCGACCGTCTCGTTGCGGACCTCGTGGTTGTGGCCGTAGATCACCACGTCGGCGCCGTCCGTGTCTCCGGGGCCGAACCAGTCGATCCAGTGGTGCATGGCGATGGTCCGCCCGCCGAGCTCCACACGGAGCGGGCCGTCCTGGAGCTGCGGAAGGAGCTTGCCGAGCCCCTCCCGCTCCCCGTCGTTGTTGCCGTAGATGCAGTGGAGCGGCACGTCGGGACCGTCGGGGCCGATCAGCGTCTTGGCGGCGAACGGCGCCACGAAGTCGCCCGCGTGGAGCAGTGCGTCCACCTGCTCGCGTCGGAAGAGCTGAAGCGCCTGCCGGAGCGGCGGCAGCCGGTCGTGGGTGTCGCTGATCACGCCGACTCGCATGGAGCCTCCCTCGATCGATGGGTCCGCGTTCCGAGCCGACATATTTCGTCGGCCCGGAGGAGGTGTCAGACACGCGCCGCCGGCCGACGGACGGGAGCCGCCGGCGGATCTTCTCCAGGGTGTCCGTAGGTTGTCTTTGATAGGAGATTTACAGAAAGGCGGAGCAGCTTTGGGACCAGGGTCCGCCGCTTGGAAGACGGAAGAAGGGGCAAGCACGCCGGGCGTGGCGCCGCGGCCGACGGGGCTCGGCGTCCGGGGAGGGCATCCGCGGAAACGTCAGGGGGGCGGGGGGCCTACCGGAGAGCTTTGCCGAAGGGGAGGCCGCGGCTCTGGAGCTCCGAGCCGTCTCCCCGAGGTCCGGACCGCGGCGACGGCGAGCGCTCCGGCGGGGCGGACGACGTGGGCTGATCCTCGTCCGCAGTCGGCAGGATCTTCTCCAGGCGGCAGATCTCGTAGAGGTTTCGGGGACGGTCGTGCAGGCCGCGGATGCGGATGTCCGCGCCCCGCCTCAGCAGGGTCCGGCGGAGGAGGACGAGCCGGGCGAACGCGGCCGTGGTCGCCTCGGTGGCGGAGGACAGGTCGACCACCACGAGACCGGAGGAAGGACGGTTCTTCAACAGGTCCGCGATGCGGCTGGCCTCGTAGTAGTCCAAGGTGGCTTGGTTCGCCTGGATGGTGAGGACATGCGCCATGGCTCCCCCCTTCGAATAGCGGATTCTAGCCACGAGACCGCCCCGCGGTCCCGAGGCCGTTACGCGTCCGGGCGGCCCGAGCGGAGGCGCTCGGCGAGCCGGTCGCGCTCCGCTTGCAGACGCTCGCTGAGCACCACGCGATACGGTGGGTCCGCCGCGGTGAGGGAGCGGAGAGCCGGGGGCAGGCTGCCGAGCGTGTCCCGGATGGCGGTCCGGGTGGCGTCCGACCCGACGAATGCCTCGTCGGTGGGCCGGCCGTGTCGCATCATGGGCCGAAGGAGCGGTCGTCCGTCAAGGTCCTCGTCGTGCAGGCCGAGGATGTCGTGCCGCGGCGTGTCCCCGTCGAGGACGCGGAAGACCTGCTTCCGCCCGGGGAGGGTCGCCTTCCTCCCGGACAGCTTCATCCGGGGCGTTCCCCCGAGCTCGACGAGCTTGTAGGCGCTGTCGAGCTCCGGCGCGTCGTCGCAGACCCCGACCTTCGTCCCCACGCCGAAGCCGTCGATCGGGGCGCCCTCCCCGAGGAGGCGAGCGATCTCGTACTCGTCGATGCCGCCGCTCGCGAAGATCTTGACCCCGGCGAGGCCGTCGTCGTCGAGGAGGCGGCGGGTCTCCTTGGCCAGCGCCACTAGGTCGCCCGAGTCGAGCCGGACGGCGCGGACGTCGAAGCGCTCCCCCATGGACCGGGCGAGCTCCACCACACGACGGATCCCCTCGACGGTGTCGTAGGTGTCCACGAGGAGGGTGGTTCCGGGGAACTGCTCCGCGAAGGCGCGGTAGGCGGCCGCCTCATCCGGATGGGCCTCCACGTAGCTGTGGGCCATGGTTCCGAAGACGGGGATGCCGTAGGTCTTCCCGGCGAGCACGTTGGAGGTGCCCGCGAAGCCGACGAGGTGGCTCGTCCGGGCGAGCTTGAGGGCCGCGTCCGTGCCGTAGACCCGGCGCGACGCGAAGTCGACAACCGCGCGGTCGCCGGCGGCGAGGACGGAGCGCGCCGCCTTGCTCGCGAGCGCGGTCTGGCACTGGATCTGGTTCAGGAGGAAGGTCTCGGCGATCTGGGCCTCCGCGATCGGCGCCGTCACCCGGAGGATCGGCTCGTGAGGGAAGACCACGGTGCCTTCGGGGACGGCCTCCACGTCGCCGCGGAAGCGAAACGCCCGCAGCCAGCGGCCGAAGTCCGCGGAGAAGCCCTGCGAGGAGAGGTAGTCCACCGCCTCCGCGGAGAAGCGGGCGTCCTCGAGGTACGCGATCGCGTCCTCCACGCCGCAAGCGACCAGGAAGTTTCGGCCGCTCGGGAGGCTGCGGAAGTAGAGCTCGAAGGTGGCGGTCTGGTTGAGCCCTTCCGTGAGATACGCCTGGGCCATCCGCAGCTCGTAGAGGTCCGTGAAGAGCCCGAGGTCGGTCGGCTCCAGCGGGGTACGTCCCGGCATGGTCAGCCTTTCGCTTCGATCGCGGCGCCGGCTTGGCGCATCTGATCGATGGAGCGCTCGTTCTCGCCCGGAGGCAGGTCGATGGGACGGGTCGCGGAGCGGATGAGGTGGGTCTCGAAGCCCGCCCGGCAGGCGTCAAGGACGCTCGCCCGGACGCAAACCTCCTGGGCGAGACCGCCCACCCAGACGCGTCGCACGCCGGCGCGGCGGAGGCGGTCCGTGAGGTCCGTCGCCTCGAACGGCGAGTACGCGTCCCGGTCGACGGCCGTCCCCTTCGAGACGAGGACCGCGTCGTCGGGGAGCTTCAGCTCCGGGTGGAGCGCCGCGCCGTGGGTCTCCTGCAGACAGTGCGGGGGCCAGGGTCCGCCTTGGGCCTGGAAGCTGATGTGGGCCGCCGGATGCCAGTCGCGGGACGCGACGATCGTCGCGCCGGCGGACGAGGCCGCCTCCATCCAGGCGTTGAGGACGCCCGCCACCTCTCCGCCGTGGGGGACCGGCAGCGCGCCCCCCTCGCAGAAGTCGTTCTGCACGTCGACCACGAGCAGCGCGTCCTCGTTTCCGAGCTCGGCGACCATGACCGGTCCCTTTCCGCTCACGGATCATTCCACGGGGTAGCCTGCTTCCTTCCACGCCCGGAAGCCGCCGTCCATCGAGATCGCGTGGGAATAGCCCATCCGCCGGAGGTTCTCGGCGGCGAGGGCGGAGCGGTAGCCGCCGCCGCAGTAGCAGACGATCTCCGCGTCGGTGTCGGGAATCGCGCTCTCCACGTCCCGCTCGATCACGCCCTTCGACAGGTGCACGGCACCGGGGATGTGGCCGTCCGCCCACTCGCTCGCCTCGCGGACGTCCACCACGCGGAGGGGGTCGCCCCGGTCGAGGCGGCGCTTCACCTCGTCGGGCGTGGTCTCCGCGATGCGTCGCTTGGCGTCCTCGACAATCTCGAGGAATCGCGGGCTGTGCTGCTTAGCCATCCCGGGTCCTTTCCCTTGGGCTCGGACACGCGGTGCAGAACGGGCGAGAGAGTCTTCCTCTCCGCCGGCGAGCCCGCCATGAAGCTTGCGTCCCCGGCGGCGCGCCGTATATTAGACGTACACCCGTTTCCGGCGCGTCGCGCTCCTTCGTGGAGGCTCGCCATGCTCACGATGTTCGGCGGTGGCGGCGATCGGGATTGTGGGGGCACCTCGCGTCGAGATTTCCTGAGGATCGGTGCGCTTGGTCTCGGAGGGATGAGCTTGCCCTCCTTGCTCTCCCTCCAAGCCCAGGCGGAGGCGTCCGGCCACACGCTGAAGGATCGGTCCGTGGTCTTCCTCTTCCTCTGCGGCGGTGCCAGCCACATCGAGACCTTCGACCCGACGATGGACGCGCCCGTCGAGCGGCGGAGCCAGACCGGCGAGGTCCGGACCCCGCTCCCCGGCGTCACGTTCGGAGGCACGTTCCCGAAGATGGCCCGACGGGCGAAGGACCTCGCGGTGGTCCGATCCTACTCCCCTCACGGCATCATGGATCACGCGACCGCGATCCGCGAGATGTTCAACGCGGGCAATCCGACGGGGGCGAGCATCGGGTCCATCTACGCGAGGCTGCGGGACCAGGCCATCACCGGGCGCGGCATGCCCACCCACGTCAACCTGATCGCGGACGAGGTCGACCCGCAGTACAAGGAGGACGCCCAGCGGATGCGACGGGGAAGCCGACCCGAAGAGCTCGGTGCCGCCTACGCGCCGTTCTCGCCGACGGGCGACGGCACGATCCACGACGACATGACGCTGAACATCCCCCTCGACCGCTGGCAGCGGAGGCGAGGCCTCCTTCGGGACATCGACGCGCTGCAGCGGCGGATGGAGGGAAGCGGGGCCATCGACGCGATGGATACCCACCAGCGACAGGCGGTCGACCTCATCCTCGGGAAGGCGGCCAAGAAGGCGATGGACCTCTCCGACGAGGACCCCCGCGTCGTGGAGCGGTACGACACCAGCGGGTGGAACGTCGGATGGCTGAAGAAGCGACCGTCGACGCTGGGCACGCGGCTCCTCATGGCCCGGCGGCTGTGCGAGGCGGGGGCGGGCTTCGTGACCGTGGGCAGCGCCGGGTGGGACAACCACGCCAACGACAAGCATCCCGGGGTCTACGACGGGATGCATCTGCTCGGGTCGCCGCTGGACCATGCGGTCTCCGCCTTCCTGGAGGACGTCGAGCAGCGGGGGCTGAAGGACAAGATCCTCCTCGTCCTCGTCAGTGAGTTCGGGCGCACGCCGAAGCTCAACGACAACGCGGGGCGGGACCACTGGCCGTCGCTGTGTCCGCTGGTCTTCGCCGGCGGGGGCCTGAAGACGGGCGGAGTCGTCGGCGAGTCGACACGCTACGCGGAGGAGCCGAGGACCGAGCCCGTCACCATGCACCAGATGCTCTCCACCATCCTGGACCGGGTGTTCGACCTCGGAGAGCTGCGGGTCCAGGGCGGCATCCCCAAGCAGCTCAAGGACATCCTGGACCGGGCCGACCCGATCCGGGAGCTGGTCTGACGGGACCGCCGCGATCCGACGGTGCGGCGGCTTCGGCCCGACGGGGATCGGTGCCGCGGCGGCGGCCGACGAGACACGATTCGCGTTCAAGGTTTACGAGATCGGTCGACCCGGCGGCGACAGCGTCGGCCAGACGTCGCTCGTGGACGACGACGGGGGCCTCCACGTCTTCGCGGAGAACCGGCTGATCCGGGCGTCGGACGACCCGCAGTGAAACAAACGGGGTGTCGCTGAGCTCCGGCGCGGCACGCGTGCCCACGCCGGGTCGAGAGGAGAGGCGTATGGCAGAGGTGGTTCTGTGGATCGACTTGGCCGCCTTCGCTGTGCTCCTGCCGGCGGCCATCAGCTCCGTCCAAGTCAGCCCCGGCAGCGAGACCCTCCGTCTGCTTGCCGTCTTGCTCGCCATCTTCGCGGTCGGGGTGGTCTACGCCGCCGCAGCCCTCGGCGCGGGCGTGCTTCGGTTTGATCTGGGCGTCGACGGCGGCGTGTTCTGGCCGGTGACGATGCTGTGCGTCGTGGCGGTGACCGGTGGTGCCGTCGTCGTCGTCTTCGGTGCCCGGGCCGACCGGGCGCGAGCGTGGAATACCCCAGCGCTCTGGGCGGCCGTAGTCGGGACACTCATCCTCGCGGCAATGACGGGATGGGTGCTGGACCTCACATCCCGCATCGAAGCGCACAGGGCGCGGGAGGAAGCGGCCGACCGGATCGCACCCGTCGCACCCGGCCATGTCCCGAAGAGCCTCGACGCGGCGACGGCCTATCGGTTGTTCTACTTGGAGGGCGACGTCAAGGCCTTTCGCCGGGTCAGTCGGCGGGCACGTAAGCTTGCCGGGCAGCCGTGGACGCAGGTCCGGCAAAAGCTCGGGTCCACGCAGCCGACGGGGTGGATGGCTCGCGTGCTTGCACCGGAGCTGAAGAGGCTCCACCGGGTCACGACGCGTTACGCCGCCCGGCTTCGCGTGACACGGCTCGCCGTCGCCGTCGAGCGTCACCGCGTGAAAACAGGGACATTGCCGGCATCGCTCGAAGCGGTGGCGGGGAAAGCACCACGCAAGGACCCTTTTTCGGATGAACAGCTGCGATACCGACGAGCGTCGGACGCCGTCTTGCTCTACAGCGTCGGTCCGGACGGCGATGACGACGGAGGGAAGCGCGCCGAGGAGCGAGGCGCTCCGGACGGCGATCTGGTCTTTCGACTGCCCCTCCGGCGCGAGACGCGATGACGGCTAAGGAGGCGGAAAAGAATAAGTTGAGCCTATACGCCAAAGCGAGGAGCGGGAAGTCTCCTTGCTTTGGCGTGGGCTGCGAACCATTTGCGATGCCCCGACGGCCGTAGATCCCGGCATTTACGGACGTCGCGCTTGCTCGATCATCGGCTTCGCCGTCTCATCGGTGCCAAGGCGGAAGCCCACTTCCGCCTTGGCACCGATGAATAGGCTCAACTTATTCTTTTCCGCCTCGTTATGCTGTTGGATGCGATCCCGCGCGGATGGTCGCCGGCTGCTGCGTTCGCGCACAGGCGGCCTCTTTTGTGGGCCGATGAAATCTCCGGAGGCACACGGCCGCCGTTGGGGACGCCGCACGGCCGGTCCGGGCGGCCGCCGCGCAGCGACACCACGGTTCTTTACGTTCCCCAACCCTTCTGAAGCGCCTCGAGAAACGCCCCGATGGCGCGCGGCTCGAGCAGAACGGTAAGGACGACGCCCGCGACGGCGCCGCCGAGGTGAGCCTCGTGTGCGACGCCGACCGACCGGCCGGCTCCGGACCGCACCGCGTAGACCGAGGCGGCGACGTAGCCGACCGCGAAGAGCAGCGCGGGGATCGGGATCGCGAAAAAGAGATAGAGCAGGCGAAGCGGCTCAAAAACACAGAAGGCGAAGACGACGCCCGCGATCGCGCCGGAGGCGCCCACCGCCGAGTAGTCCGGTGAGTTCCGGTGGACGGCGAACGTGGCCGCGTGGGCGAGAAGCTCCGAGCCGAGGTAGAGAACCAGAAACCGGACGGGACCGAGAATCTCTTCGAGATGCGGGCCGAAGAAGAAGAACGTGATCATGTTCACGGCCAGGTGAGCGCCGTTCGCGTGGACGAAGCCCGCCGTCAGGAAGCGGTAGAGCTCCTTCCCCGCCCGGATACGGCCCGGGCGGAAAGCCAATCGGCCCACGAGGGTGGGATCCACCGACAGCGCGTAGCCGCTGACCGCCAGGTTGATCAGCAGGAGCGTCAGCGTCACCGGATGGTCGAGAAGCCGTTCCATAGGTCGCGCCGTCCGTTTGCGTGTGCCGTGCCGTCGTCGAGACCGTCCCAAAAGGAGGACGTTCAGCCGATCCGCGACTCCGCGGCCGTGCTCGTCCGGGTCGCCCGGTCATGATCTGTGATCACAAGGCGCCGGCGAGGAGGTTCGTACCGGTCGTGAGCGTGTCCACGCCCGCTGGCAGTCGACGCCGTGCCCCCACACCGTGTCGCCGTCGTCGTCTTTGCTTGGTGGCACGGGCGAGCCCGTCCGCGGGCTCGCCCGTGGCGGGCTCGTCTCGGGCTGCCCCCACCCCCTCCAGCGCTCGTCAGTGAGGCTCACGCCGCGAAACGCGACGGGGAGTCAGTTCACGGCATCGAGTGCCACTAGCAGCTTGCCTGCCAGCGGCCGATGGCCGGGAAGAGACGTCCTGGGGGCGGAGACGGCTGGCGTGAAGCGTCGGGGAGGGCGCCGCACGCGCTCGCCACGGACGTGAAAGCGGTCGGGTCAGGTCGTCACCGCGAGCCCGGCGCCACAGCCGCGCCGGCCGCGACGGGAACAGGAGACCTTCGGCGACCGGGCAGGCGAGCTCTGCTCGCGTTCCTAGAAGTCCCCACCGAACGACGGTCCCTGCTGCTGTCCCCCCTCGTGCAGCTCGATGATGTCTTGCTCGCTGTCGCGCATGCTGTCTACGGAGTCGCGAAGGCTGGCGAGGTCCTCGGCGCTTTGGAAATATCGGCGGGGTCCCGGGGCTGGGACGGCGCCCCAGTCCATATTCGGGTCCGTCGCCCGGCTGATCAGGTTGTCGATGAACTGGCTCACCCAGTCGAGCATCTGCTCGTTGACGAGGTCCTTCGGGCCGACCAGGTAGACCCTGCCGTAGGGACGCTCGAGGGTGAACACGCCCTCCTGGCCCTCGACGCGGAGGCGGTCCCACTGGGCGTGGACGCCCTCGGTGCCCCGGACCGCGAGGACGGAGCCGGGGCTGGCGATCTGGAAGTCGTTCTTGAAGGCGCCGTCCTTAGCGACGTCGAACTCGATCCGGCCGTATTTCTTCATGATGTGGGAGTGGAGGACGTTCTCCTCCTTCGCGAACTTGAGCAGCGACATGGTTCCGAGCTGATCCAGCTCCACCGTGGTGTCCGGGCCCATCTGGAAGCGGGCCTTCGCCCGGAGCATGGTTCGGACCGTCGCGCCGACGGGGATGGTGTCCCCCTTCTCCAGCGCGGCCCACTCGGCGTCCGGGTCCGTGCGGTAGAGCACCTTGCCTTGGACCTCGAGAACCTTCACCTTCAGGTCCTCGGCGGCTTTACCTCCGTTGTCGGCGTTCTCCGCCTGTCCGTAGAGCAGCCCGGCGCACAGGAGCACCCACAGGATCGCTCGGAAACGGCCCATCATTGCGCCTCCGCGTAATCTTCGGCCTTCGCCATGATCCCGACGAACTCGATCCCCTTCAGCGCCTGCTGGGCGCTGCTCGGGGGCATGATGTCGCGATGCTCGAGCGCCCGCAGCGCGTAGCGGGGATGGGCCCCGACCAGCCGCATCGTCACGCCGCCCTTGATGTCGAGCATCGGCGCGAGGATGCGGGCGACGGTGCCCCGCCTCACCGCCTCGTTCGCCGGGCGGTCGAAGCCTTCCGGAAGAAACCCCTTCTTCTTGAGGTGCTCCACACGGGCCTCGTAGCTGTCCGTGGGATCGCCGCCCTTGTCGAGCGCGATCAGCGCGTGGAACGCGCCGTTGTTCGTCACGACCGAGCGGTCCGCGAGCCCGTGCCAGAACTGCATGTCCGCTTCCGTCGCCTCCTCGCCGTAATCCGTGGCGAGGGGCTCGGAGACGCGGGTGCGCTCACACCCGATCACGGCGAAGGCGGCTGCAAGAAGTACCCATCTCACGATCGTCCGCTCCCTGTGAGTCCGCGTGTGCCCGGATCAGAACGCATATGTAATGCCGGTGTAGAGGAAGTGGCGCGGATCCTTCTCCGCGCGGATCGCCCGGCCGGGAAAGAAGATCCCGTATCGGGCGTTCCACGAGACGTCGGAGGTGATCCGCCAGTCCACGAAAAAGTCCGTCTCGAAGCCGAGGCCGTGATGGCTCGACGTCGGCTCGTCCGTCGGGGCGTCCGAGTCGAACTTGTTGAAAAAGAGCACGTCCGCGCCGACGCGGAGGCGGCGGAAGGGGCGTCGCTCGCGAAGCGGGAACGTCGAGCCGCCCATCCGGACGGAGACGAGATTGCTCACCGGCGCGTTGAACGCGAGGCCGGTCTTCGCGAAGCCGAAGCCGTTGAACGCCTCGTCGTCCGTCCCGGGTGCGTTGCCGCCGAACGTGTTGGACGTATCGAGGCCGCGGTCGTCGTCGCCGCTCGCGACGATGGTCTCGAGCTCCACACGCGAGCGGTTGTCGTCGCGGAAGAGATAGGAGAGCTGGAAATTCCCCGCCCACGCCTCGATGTCCTCGCGGGACTGCGGGCCGCGGAGGCTGTCGCTGAGCCCTTCGCCCCGCTCGAAGATGGCCTCCGCGGTGTATTGGAGGTGCGGGACGAGCTGACCGGTCGAGCCGAGGGCGAAGTAGGTGCTGTCGTAGTCGAAGCGGGTGGGCGTGCCGAGGGGACGCACCGGCGCCCGCTCCGAGCCGTTCATGTCCTCCTGGTGGATCGCGTAGAAGTAGGGCTTGTGGTCCGCGAGGCCGGTGAACGTGACCCGTCCGCCGCCGAAGAAGCGATGCGTGTCGTCGTGGAAGTCCCGCCGCGAGGCGTCGAAGTCGACGAAGGTACTGCTCGGCGTCAGCGCCGCGAGGCCCGTGAGCTCGAAGGGGTCGAGATCCAGTGTGCCCTGCGCCGCGTACAGCTCGTCGGAGAGGACCAGGCCGCTCGCCCAGTCCACGTACTGACGGCCCACCTTCAGGTCGAGGTCCCACCCGAGCCGCTTCCACTCCGAGGCGCCCACGGCCTTGCGGAGGTCGAACTTGTACCAGTAGCGATCCGCGAGCGGATAGACGTAGCGGTCGCCGCGTCCCACGAAGCTGTCGCCGCTGTTGAAGTCGAGGTAGTCGTAGCGGAGCCGTCCGAAGAACTCGTGGCCGCCGTCGAGGGTGATCCGGGTGAAGGCAGTGGCCTCGGTTCGGCGGAGGATGTGGGTCTCCTGACGGATGTCGTCGGTCGCGAGAAAGCCGAACCTCAGCCAGCCGCCGTACTCGATGCGGGCCCGCTCCATGAGGGTCATGTCCGGGCTGGCCCCGACGTGGTAACGGTCGTCCGCGGTCTCGAGGCCCCGCTGGATCTGTCTGAGCGGGTCCTCCTGGCCGAGAGCCGTCCCGGCCGTCAGCAGCACCAACCAGGCGGTCAGCCACCTCCGCATCGGTCCCATGCGCTTCTCCCTGCGCCAAGTACGGGTCGGCCCACGAGCGTAGGAGCGTAGGATGGCGGGGCGTCGCTCCGCTGTCAAGGCAGCGGCAGCGCGGGGAGGCGTGCCGGGCGAGATCACGGGCGTGCGGCGCTCCCGCGCGAGGAGAACGGACCGTCTCCCTCGGGAGCCGGCCTGAAGAGACGAGCTCGGAACGTTCCGCGCCGGCGCACAGGCGCGTCGCCGGCAGGCTCGGTCCGACGGATGTCGACGGGGGCGTCGGGCGGGCGATTCGGCGGCCGCTTGTCTGGCGCTTTTTAGGGACGAGCGGTGGAATGGGCGAAACGGGGCGATAGTCTGACTCGAGCTAGTCGGGAGAATAGACTCGGGCTCACGGCGCTCTCCCTTCGGGCGAACAGCCGGCCGCGGCATCCGTATGGATAACGTGTGTTCTCGGTTCGAAGCGCCGGCCTGGCGCTCCGTCTCGCATCGAGCGAAACGAGAAGCGTGCGACCCGTCGCTCGCGAGCACGGGCCTCGAGCGAGACTCGGGGCGAGCTTCAAGCAGAGTCTCAAGGAGGTTCGAAGCGCACATGGACACGCAAGCGAAGAGGAATCTCGTCGAGCGTGCGGTCGATGCCATGCTCGATTTCGAGGGGGGCATGTACTACCGCGGCGCCTGGCGCGTCGCCCGCGATACGCTCCGAGACCTGGAGATGACGGAGCAGGAGATCGATAGCCTGGGCCGGGAAGCGGACGCCCCGGACGAGTATCGTGCTTTGCTCAAAGAGATCGTCACCTCGGACCGCGACCCGCTGCTCCGGTCCCGCCGGCAGCCCGTGCAGGAGCTCGCGGGCGAGGCGCTCGAGCGGGAGAAAAGACGGAAGACGCTCGAGCGGTGGCGCGAGACCGGTCGCGTCTGATGAAAAGGAGGGCTCCACGTGATCGCCTATGCTGATTCCCGGCGTTCCTCGCCGCTGGCGGTCGTCTTCGCAGTTGTTCCTCTCGCCGTCGCGACCGCCGGCGGTGCGGAGAAGGGGTTGCACGTCGAGAAGAGGAAAAGCGATTCCGTGACGCTGAGCCCGGTGTCCGTGGTCGATGACGACGCCGTCGCCGGCGCCCACGACGTCGACGTTCGCGGCGGCCTCGCCTTCGTCGCCGGTAAGGCGAACAAGTACCTGCCCGGGCGGGCGGGCCGCTTCGCCGTGGTCGACGTCTCCGACGTGGAAGACCCGACGGTCCTCTCCGCGTTGTCCGAGGAGACGAGCCCGGCGCTGCATAACGCGGAGACCGTGCTCCCTCTCGAGGACGTGTGCTGGGTCGGCACCAATGCACTGATCGCCGTCGACGTGGAAGATCCGAAAGACCCTCGGATTCTCTCCATCGTCCGCCACGACAAGGTGGATCGGATCAACGGCATGGTCCGACAGGGGGACCGCCTCCTCGCCGCGAGCAAGAGCGGGCGGATCGTGGTCTTCGACGTCTCCGACCCTCGCCGGCCCCGCTTCGTCGGGGCGATCGACACGCGGCGGCGAGGCGACATCCGCTCTCCCCATGACATCGCACGCTTCGGCGAGAAGCACGTCGCCGTGCCGGGCGCGGGGAAGAACGTCCCCGTCCACTTCGGTCTCTACCGCGTCGGCGACGGACAGGAACTCCACCCGCCGCGCGACTGGACCTTCGTCGGCGGCGTCTCCGACACGGCCCTCGCCGGCGCCAACCGGATCGCGACGGACGGGAGCCACGCGTACGTCGTCTGTCACTACTCCCACCGCCTCGGCGTGGTCGATCTCACCGATCCGCAGCAGCCGGCGCTGGTGGCCGACATCCCCACGGCGGGCTACGAGCCCGACGGGCTGGCGCTCGACGGGGAGACGCTGTTCATCGGAGCGGGTCGCACCGTCGAGGCGGTGGACGTCTCTGACCCGGCGAGCCCCACGTCGCTGACCTACTTCCACGGCGAGCCCATCTTCACCAAGCCCGTCGGCGGCGGCGAGGCCAACGCCCACGATCTGGTCCTCCACGACGGCCACGTCTACGTCACCGCCCAACGCGACGGACGGCTCGGGATCCTCCGCTGGGAGCGCGACGGCTGAGCCGGCCGCCGACGGGTCCGCCGCCACTTCTGCCGGTCCGAGCCACCCACGTCGCGGTGGCACGATCGAGGACCCCGAGGCACCCTCACCCTCGCGAGACGACATCCCGATCGCGCCGAGCGGGGAGGCTCCTCGCCCGTTAAGATCCCCTCGACGGTGTCAACCGAAGACGGAGAGCCGGCCCGGTATCTCGTCGGACCGCGAGACGAGCACGCGCCGACAAGGGCGAGGAATTGGCGCCGTGGCGACGCTCTGTAGGATCGAAAGCGTGTGTGAGTCTCTAAGAACGTGTGTGAGAAGCGATTTGTCGGCCCGAGCCCGTCGCGAGGTCGCGGCTGGCAAGGAGGCCGAAGCAGGCGATGCCGGCCTGTGTCCCGTCGGGACAGGGCCGACGCCGATCCGCCGCGGCCGCAGCAGGGCGAGGCCAGAAGCGCTTCTCACACATATCTAAGGGAGTGAGGGGGAGGATGCAACGCGTCGGAAGGATTGGGTGAGTGGATCGCAGTCCGATGGGACATCTCCGACAAGCGACCCCTCCTTGACGAGCGGACGCCGGTCTCTGACGGAAGTGGGGCATCTCCGAAAGTTAACGCGCGAACCAGAGACACCGGGGCGGCGGAAACGATCTCGAAGGTTGCGGATTTAACGAGTGCCCGCAAGCTCCAGCCGGGTTCTCGAGAGCGATGGCCGTGCTGACTGAGAGCGGATGAACGGCTCGCGTTCGCTTTATCGGGAGACGTCGCTATGGCATCCGGGGACAGCCGCAGCGGCTCGGCGCAGAAGGGACGGCTGCGGGTTCCACGGCGAGTGCGGGAGACGGAGTGGGAGGAGCGCGTCCGCCGACCTCGAGAGGCGGCGGGGGTCGGCACGGACGAGCCGACGGTCGGGGTTGCGCTGTCCGGCGGGAGCATACGCTCCGCGACGTTCGCCCTCGGGGTGCTCCAAACGCTGGGGTGGAAGGGCGTCTTCCGCCTCGCGGACCACCTCTGCACGGTCTCCGGCGGCGGATACATCGGGGCTTGCTCAGCTCGCTGATGGCCCGGGAAGACGCGGGGCCGGGGCCGAACATGCCGCTTCTCAGGACGGAGCAGGTCCATCACCTCCGGAAGCACGGCGACTTCCTCATCCTCCGGGACGGGCTGTTCCGGCGCGAGGTGCTCCGGACGGTCGGCGATTGGTTGGTCGGCGTCGCATGCACGCTCGGCCTCGCCGTGGGGTTTCTCCTGCTCGCGACCGCGGCGCTCCTCGCCTACGGCGTGTGGCTCGGCGGCGCCAACGACGGCGGCGACGTCTGGACGGTCGTCCACGACGGCCGGTGGCCGGGGTGGGGGCAGGCGTTCGCGGACGTGTTGCCGGACCCGCAGTCGGCGGCGGTTTCCGGAGGCGGCGGCGTCGCGGTCGCGTTGGTGTTGGCGGGCGCCCTCCTGTTCCTGTTTCGGCATTTCGACGAAGCGGACGCGCCCACGGCGGGAACGCCCAAGGACCTCGCGGAGCGGCGGTGGCTGAAGGCGTTCGGGGGCCTCACGCTCCTCGGCGTCGTCTTGGCGGTCTACCTCGGGACGGCCGTCCTCGTCGGGTTGATCCTCGTCATCGGGTGGTGGCGGGGAGCGGGCGCGCCGGCCGGCGGTGCGGTGGTGGCACTGGTCCTCAGCCGCCTGTTCGCCCGGCGGGGTGGCGACCCCAAGGAGGCGCGAGGGCTGCGGGACCGCCTTCGCGCCGTGACGCCGCAGGGGATCATGGCGGTGGCGGTGCCTGTTCCTTTCGTCAGCGCGGTGGTCCTCTGCGCGTCGATCGCGGTGGAGGCCGAAGGGTATCGCCTCTGGGTTCCCGGCGGTCTGGCGGGCGCGGGTGCGATCGTGGCGGCCGTCTTCTCGTTCGTGAACTTCAACGAGGACGGCCCTGGTGAGCCTCTCCGACGGCGCCCACACGGGAGAGAACATCGGCCTCTATCCGCTTCTCCAGCGGCGGTGCAAGGTCATCATCGCCTCGGACGCGGAGCGCGACCCCGAGTACGTCTTCACCTCGCTGACCACCGCGATCCAGCAGATCTACACGGACGAGAACGTCTACGTCGACATCGACCTCGAGCAGATTCGCCCGCACCGAGAGGACATCGGAACACGGTCCCACATGGTCGTGGGCCGGATTCAATATCCCGACTGCCGCGACGACCACGGAGACGACGGGAGAGACGCTCCGGGACGAAACGCTCGGCGCGCTCCGGAAGCACAACTGGGATATCCGGCGGGCCGCCGAGGAGCTGGGGCTCAGCCGGGCGGGGCTCTACAGCCGCTTCCGCCGGTATGAGCTGAAGCGGAACGAGTGAGGACGTGCGACCGATGGTTCACTTCCCGTCGGTCTCTTCGCCGGCGGTGAAGACGAGACGGACACGCAAGCGTCCCGCGAGCGGGCGGGTGGACCGCGGCCCTACGGCTGCTTCCGCGTGAAGACCCATTCTCTCTCCGAGGAGAGCTTCTTCGTGAAGCGATACCCGTCGGCGTCGAACTGCTTCAGGTCGTCGGGGTCGCTGATGCGGTTCACGATCGCGTAGCGGGCCATCAGCCCGCGGGCCTTCTTCGCGTAGATGGCCACCGTCTTGTGCTCGCCGTTCTTCCGCTCCTTGAAGACGGGTGTGACGACCGGGACGGACAGCGCGGCGGTCTTCACCGCCTTGAAGTACTCGCTGGAGGCGAGGTTGACCAGCGCCGACGCTTCCGCCGCGGCCAGGGCCTCGTCGAGCGCTTTTGCGAGCGTGTCTCCCCAGAACGCGTAGAGGTTCTTCCCCCGTTCCGTCGGGAGCTTGGTCCCCATCTCCAGACGATACGGCTGGATGAGGTCGAGCGGACGCAGCAGACCGTAGAGGCCCGAGAGGATGCGGAGGTGCTCCTGGGCGAACCGCAGGTCGTCCTCGCTGAGATCCTCCGCCGCCAGGCCGTCGTAGACGTCCCCCTTGAACGCGAGCACGGCCTGCTTGGCGTTGTCGAGGGTGAACGGCGGGCTCCACTGCTGGAAGCGCTGGGCGTTGAGCTCGGCGAGCGGCTCGCGGATGCCCATGAGCTGGGCGAGGTCTTGCGGGGTATAGCCGCGGAGCCGGTCCACCAGCGCTCGGGCGTCGTCGAGGAAGGCGGGCTGTGTCTGGGCCTCCGTCTGCGGCGGCGTCTGGAAATCCAGCGTCTTCGACGGCGAGAGCATCATGAGCATGGGAGACCCTCCGCCCCGATGAAAAGCCCCAAGCTCCGCGAGCGTGGGAGCTGTGGAGGGAGTGGAGGCGTGGAACGGAGAGGGAGGGATTCGAACCCTCGAGGGGTGGATAGCACCCCTAACGGTTTAGCAAACCGTCGCCTTCAGCCACTCGGCCACCTCTCCGCAAGTTGGGCTTCCCCGGTCAGTCTCATGCTATTCACGCCGCGGTCGTCTCTGCAAGAGGAGGAACCCATGGCAGGGTCGGGCTGGGCTGGTGCAAATCGGCCCACGGGAGCGCCCGGTGCGGTAGGCCGTTTGTCTTTCGCCCAGGGCGTTGCCGGGCTCTCCGGATCGCGACCGGGAGAGCCCTTCCCCGGCGACGGCGACACGAGAGCGTCGGGAGGGCGACCTCCCGAGGGTCGCAGGGACACCCCTCACGGCTGGACGTTGCGTCGGTCGGGCGCGGGCACCGCGTAGGTGGGCAGGAGGTAGTTGGCGTTGCGGTACGTGAACACCTGGCCCGAGACGAGGAAGCTCTGCTGGCCCTTCTCGTCCGAGAGCCGCTCGATCTTCTCCAGAAGCTGGCACGGCATCAGGAAGACCGGCGGATCGTCGAGGCCCTGCGAGTCGCCCTGGAAGGTGACCAGCCACTTCGCGGGGCCGTCGGGCTGCGCCCGGACCACGCGAACCCGCCGACGGACGATGAACTGGCCCTCCTCCCGCACGGTGATTGGGCCGGACGCCTTGCCGGCCTTCTCGCCCCCTTCCTTTCCCTCCTGCTGGCCCTCGGACGGCTCGACGATGGGCTCGGCCTCCCGCCGCTCCAGGAGGTTGCGGAGGACGTTCTCGGCGCTGGGCCGTTCGCTTCGGTCGGCCGCCTCCGGGCCGGCGACCGACCCGTCGGCCGAGGAAGCGGCGTCCCCTTCTCCCTTCTTGTCGCTTTTCTCGCCTCCGGCCGCCTTCTTTTCGTCCTTCTGCTTCCCCTCGCCCCCCTTCTTGTCCGCCTCGCCGTCGGCTGACTTGGACCCCTCCTGCGCGCCCTTCTCCTTCTTCTTCGCCGAGCTATCCCCCTCGCTCGCCTTCTTCTCGCCGTCCTCGGCCTTCTTCTCGGTGTCCTTCTCGGCGGGGCGGCCTTCCTCCGCGACGCCGATAAGCCCGGCGAGCACCATCGCCACCAGTCGCGTTCGCCAAGACATGGGGGTCTCCTTCAGAGGCGACGAAGCCCAACGGACAGTAAGGGCCCGCGCGGCCCACTGCAACGCGGCCGTCGTCAGGCGCTTGCCGGACGCCCCTCCGGGTCCCCCTGGCCGCGCTGGCCGTCGTAGGCGCGGCCGAAGAGCATCCGCCCCGCGGACGTCTGGATCATGCTCGTCACCGTGAGCTGCGTGTCCTGGCCGATCCGGTCGCGCCCCTGCTCCACCACCACCATCGTGCCGTCCTCGAGGTAACCGACGCCCTGGCCGGCGGACTCCCCCGGCTTCACGATGCGGACCGTCAGCGCCTCGCCGGGGAGCACGGGCGGACGGAGGGCGTCCGCGAGCGCATTGACGTTGACGACCTCCACACCCCGGACATGGGCCACCTTCACGAGGTTGAAGTCCGTGGTCACCAGCTTCGCCCGCATCGCCTGGGCGGCCTCGATCAGCCGATGGTCGACCGCCCCTCTCTCGGGCCCCACCGCCTCGACCCTTCCCTCCGCCATCGGGCCGGACTGGAGACGGCGAACCACCTCCAGACCCCGGCGGCCGCGGGCACGCTTCAGCCGGTCGGACGCGTCCGCGATCCGCTGCAGCTCGTCGAGGACGAAGCGGGGGATGACGATGGAGCCCTGGATCAGGCCCGTGTCGGCGAGGTCCGCGATCCGCCCGTCGATGATGGCGGAGGTGTCGACGAGCATCGGGCGAGGGCCCCGCGTCTCCTTAGTGAACTCGACGTAGGGGATGAGGAACCGAAACTCGTCCTTGGTCTGCAGGACCAGCGTGATGGCTCCGAAGACGCAGACCACGCCGAGGAAGACCTTGATGCCCTTCCGGAGCAGTGCCACGTCGACGGTCGGGAGGCTCGGCTGCACCGTCGCCACCGCGTCCACCGTGAAGTCCACCAGGAAGGACAGCGCGTAGGCGACGATCATCCCCACGATGAGCCCGACGAAGACCCCGGAGATGGCCGAGAGCTTCTTCCGTGGGGTGAGGACGTCCGCGGCGATTAGGAGGCTGCTGACGGCGAGCGCGGTGAACGTGGCGACGAGGAGGCTCGCCGCGGACGCGAAGGTCTGTTTCGCGTAGAGCACCGCGACCGCGGTGCTCATCAGGATGAACAGGCCTCTGACGAACGTCAGAACCATGCGACCTCCGGCGGCACCTTGCTCGCGACGCGGCGCATGCTACCCTGAGCGGCTTGTCGGAGCCAGCTCGGGGACGGCCACCGCGGTGTCTCGCTCCAGGGGCACGCGGAGGAACTGCGACCCACCCGCTCGAGCGTCACAGGCGGAGACGAGGAGACAGGGCGATGGCGAACGAGACCCCGCAGACCGAGGAGCAGGCGACCACGCCGAACGTCACGGTGGAGGACGCCGGCCCGGCGCGGAAGAAGCTGTCGATCGAGATTCCCGAGAGCCTCATCACCGGTCGGCTGTCGGAGAACTTCGACCGTCTCCATCAGGAGGCGGTGATCCCCGGCTTTCGGCCGGGGAAGGCCCCGCGTCGTCTCCTCGAGAAGCGGTTCGGCAACGACGTGCGATCCCACGTCCGGGACGAGCTGATCGGCGAGGCGTATCAGCACGCCGTCGAGAGCAACAACATTCACGTGCTCGGCGAGCCGGAGCTGCCCGAACGGGAGCAGCTCGAGCTGCCCGAGAGCGGGCCGCTCCAGTTCGACGTCACGGTGGATATCGCGCCGGAGTTCCAGCTGCCCGACCTCTCCGGCTTCACCGTGACCAAGCCCGTCGCGGAGATCGCGGACGAGCAGGTCGAGCAGGAGCTGAGCCAGCTCCAACAGATGCACGGGACGACCGAGGAGGCGGAGGACGCCGTGCAAGCCGGCGACATCCTCTCGGGGCGGGTCGAGATCCGGTCCGCCGAGGGGCAAGTCCTCCACGAGGCGGAGAACACCCCGCTGTCGGTCCCCCAGGAGTCCGCCGACGACAGCACCACCATTCTGGATACGCCGATCTCGGGCGTCCGCGCCGCCGTCGCGGGCAAGCAGGCCGGCGAGGCCGTGCAGTTCGAAGCGCACGTGCCAGACGACCACAACGACGAGCGGCTCGCCGGCCACGACGTCGCGATCCACTATCGCATCGACTACGTGTACCGGCAGCGGCCGCTGACCACGGAGGAGCTCGTCCAGCAAGCGGGCCTCGACTCCGCGGAGAGCCTCCGCGACTACATGCGGCAGGAGATCCAGCGGCGCCAGGACAGCCAGACGCAGCAGGTGCTGCACGGGCAGCTCGTCGACCAGCTCCTCGAGCACGTCGACTTCGAAGTGCCGGAGAGTCTTCTCTCGCAGCAAGCGGAGCAGATCGTCCAGCAGCGGATGCAGGAGAGCGAGGAGGAGCCGTCTCAGGAGTCGCTCGAGAAGATGCGCTCGGACGCGAGGGAGGACGCTCATCAGCGGCTGAAGCGTCACTTCCTGCTCGGGCGGCTCGCGAACGAGCTCGGCGCGGACGTCTCCGAGCACGAGGTCAACCGGCAGATCATGCAGCTCGCGATCCAAACCGGCCAGCGGCCCGAGCGGCTCCGCCAGGAGCTGGCGCAGGCGGGACAGCTCGACCACCTCTACGAGGAGCTCCGACAGGAGCGGGCGATCGACGCCGCGCTGAACCAGGTCCAGGTGCAGGAGGTGAGTCAGGCGGAGTGGAACGCGAGCGGGGGGAGCGCAGGGGGGAATGAGACCAGCGGGACGACGGGAGAGGAAGGCGGGGAGCAATCGAGCGGCTGAGCCCCTTGACGAGGGCGAGGGCGTCGGAGCCGGCGCCCACGGCGTTCCGCCATAGTCTGTCCACCGGGCGACCGCTACCATCCGACGATGGTCGATTGGGTGCGATTGGCGGCCGCCCGCTCCTCGAGCTCATCGGACGTCGTCCTCCTCTTCGCCGTCGTCGTCGGATTGCTGGCTCTCGGAGGCGTGGTCGCGATCGCCGTGCGCCGGTGGTGGCGAAGCGTGGGCGAGAGCGTGGCGAGCGTGCCGTTCAGCATGAGCCAGCTTCGGGCGATGCACCGAGAAGGACAACTGACCGACGAGCAGTTCACCCGGCTCCGGGACCAGCTGGTCGCCCGGATGCGGGCGGGCGTCGGAGCGGACGGCGCCGAGGGGGGAGGGCCGGAGACGCGGTCGACCGGCGACAGGCGGCCCGATGCTCCCGGGCAAGCGGGCGGCGAGGCGCCCGCCGAGCGCTGAGGCGCCCCACAGCCTCCCGAGTGCGTTTTCACGGAAGCGAACTATGAGCAATCAGTCCCGAGGCGGCAACCGAGGCGGGAACAACTCCGGTGGGGGCGGGTTTCGCGGGAGGAAGGTGACCACCTGCTCCTTCTGCGGCAAGTCCTCCCGCGAGGTCGGGCCCATGGTGGAGGGGCCCAACGACGTCTACATCTGCGGCAGCTGCTCGGAGCTCTGCCAGAATATCTTCAAGCAGGAGAAGCGGCGGGTGAGCAGCGGCAAGCCGCTGTTCTCTCGCATTCCGCCGCCGCGGGAGATCAAGGAGTTCATGGACCAGTACATCATCGGGCAGGCCTCCGCCAAGAAAGTGCTGTCCGTGGCGGTCCACAACCACTACAAGCGGCTGAGCAACACGGAGAAGGAGGACGACGGGGTCGAGGTGGACAAGTCCAACGTCCTCCTCATCGGCCCCACGGGAAGCGGGAAGACGCTGACCGCCCGGACGCTCGCCCGGGTCCTGAACGTGCCGTTCGCCATCGGTGACGCCACCACGCTGACGGAGGCGGGCTACGTCGGCGAGGACGTGGAGAACCTCCTCCTCAAGCTCCTCCAGGCCGCGGATCACGATCTCGAAACGGCCCAGCGGGGGATCATCTTCATCGACGAGATCGACAAGATCGGGCGGACCACGCAGAACGTCTCCCTCACCCGCGACGTGTCCGGCGAGGGCGTGCAGCAGTCGCTGCTCAAGATGCTCGAGGGGACGGTGGCCAACGTGCCGCCGCAGGGCGGACGGAAGCACCCCGAGCAGCAGTACATCCAGATGGACACGAGCAACATCCTGTTCGTCTGCAGCGGGGCCTTCATCGGCCTCGAGGACATCATCCGGAAGCGGCTCGGCTCCCGACGGATCGGGTTCGCGTCGGAGCACGAGGAGAGCGAGGAGCCGTCCGGGCAGTCCATCCTCGAGCATGTGACGCCCGACGACATCCTCGAGTACGGGTTGATCCCGGAGCTCGTCGGGCGCCTGCCGGTGGTCGTGCCCTTCGCGCCGCTCGACGTGCCGGCGATGGTGAAGATCCTCACCGAGCCCAAGAACGCGCTGATCAAGCAGCATCAGCAGTTCTTCGCGATGGAGGGGGCGGAGCTCGAGTTCACGGACGAGGCGCTGCGGGCGCTCGCGAGGAAGGCGCTCGCCCGGGAGACCGGCGCCCGAGCGTTGCGGGGCGTGCTCGAGGAGACCATGCTCGACCTGATGTACGAGCTGCCCGAGATCGAGCGACAGGGCCTCAAGTTCATCGTCGACGAGGACGTCATCGAGGGGCGGAAGCCGGTGACGGAAGTGGACCGGGTGAAGAAGAAGGAATCCGCCTGAGGAGACGGAGCGAGCCGATGGAGAGCAACATCCGAGGGCGGGTCTACGTGCTCGGCGACGACGTGGATACGGACCAGATCATCCCCGCCGAGTATCTCACGTACAACCCGAGCGACCCGAAGGAGCGGACCTACTTCGGGATGTACGCTTGCTCCGGCGTACCTGAGGGACAGCGGGGGCTGCCCGACGGGAACGTGCCCTTCGTCCGGGAGGGGGAGTTCAAGAGCGACTACACCATCCTGGTCGCCGGGCGGAACTTCGGGTGTGGCTCCTCGCGGGAGCACGCGCCGCTCGCGATCGCCGAGGCCGGCGTGCGGGTGATCGTCGCCGAGTTCTACGCGAGGATCTTCTTCCGGAACTGCGTCAACGGGGGATATATCGTCCCCTGTGAGTCGCCGCGACGCCTCCTCGAGCAGGTCTCCACCGGCGACGAGTGCGAGGTGGACCTCGAGACCCACACGCTGACCGACCACACCACGGGCGGCACGTCCGCGCTGCGGCCGCTCGGCGACGTGAAGCCGATCATCGACGCGGGCGGGGTGTTCGCC
>CAZQQP010000001.1:77878-109569 GCA_964595475.1 uncultured Planctomycetaceae bacterium
GCATGGTCTGAGCGGACGACCACGGGCTGCCCTCGCGGCGGCTCGCTCCGACGGGACGATCCCGGCGCGAACTGGCCGGCCGGCGTCCGGTCGCAAAGAATGGGCGCTCGGCGGACGCGGTGTTCGCCGGGAGAGCATGCTTCCGTCGCCCCGCTGGGGCTGTTCAACCCGAGACGGAGATCCGCCATGGCACGCTTCGAACGCTTCGGTGGCGCTCCCACGCAGATCGCCACCATGAGTTCCAACGGTACGTACTACATCGATTATCGCGACGTGGAGCTGCTCCGCCGGCTCCTCAGCCCCAACGGCAAGATCCTCAGCCGGAAGCGGACCGGCCTCAGCGCCCACGAGCAGCGCATGGCCGCGACCGCCATCAAGCGGGCCCGCTATATGGGTCTCCTCCCCTACACCTCCGGCACGCTGTAGCACCGGCGCCTTGCCCGGCGGGCGCAGCAACGAGCCGCGACCGGAAGGGAGCGGCTCTCCGAAAGCAATTGCCCGTACTGGCCCGGTCGGCTCGAGTCCTATACGTGGCGTCCGCGCATCGATCGATGGCCTGGCGGATGCATCGCTGGCCGCCTCTGAACTTCGTTTGCCGTCGGCTCGCGAGCTCGACGACACCGCATTGCCTCGAAGCACCACGGCATGTCGGCGGGAGGCGAGTGAGGCCCGGGTTCCTAAGCACTCACTTGCAGGAGCGCCGGGTGTCACTCAACGCCGTGAGCTGACCCCCATTCACGTCTCGCCGCGTGGGCTCCGTGACGGTGGCTCGATGGGCGTGTGCTCAAGTCGAGGCGAAGCCGCTACCACGGGCAAGCCCGCGGACGGGCACCGGCGGCATCCCGCTGGGACTTGCCCGTGCCACCCCAGCAAAAGCGACGGCGACCCTGAGTTGGTTCACGCCGTTGAGTGGCACCCAGGGTCGCCGTCGTGGCCGCACGCGAGAACGTCTGCAAGCGACGGAGCGCCGACGACGCCGCTCCGTCGGGCGGTTCGGTCTTCGCCGGCTCGTCAGAATGAGCCGGATTCTCTTCATCGAGTGGGTCGTCGTGGGGCGCCGTTGCCTTCCTTGTCCGAAGCCGCAGCGGGATTTACCGAGGGTGTCTGCCAGGGAGGGATCCACCGACGGTGTCTCCCAGGGAGGGATCCCCCCGGGACCTTCGGGACCTTGGCGGCTTCGGCTACGTCGGCGCGCGCCGTGCGGCGGTTCCGCGGGAAGGGCGCTGCCGGTTCGCCGTCTCACTCGGCGTGACCGCCGTGGCCCTCGTGGTGATGGTCGTGGTCGTGGTCGGCGGCCTCTCCGTCCAGTTTCGGGGGCGGGCCGCTTCGGAACTCGCCGTGGGCGGCCCGTCCGCCGGCCTCACTGATGGCGACGCCCGCGACGAGGGAGCCGGCCGAGAGAAGGAGGACCAGCGGGACGGAGGCGTAGAGGCTCCTCCGTCGCCACAGGCCGAGGACGAACCCGACGAGCGCGACGCCGCCCGTCGCGTAGAACAGCCACTTCCACCGCTCGGCGAGCGCCCGGTGGGTCTTCAGCCACGCGACGCCGGCCTGCGGCAGCTCCTCCTCCGCAAGATGGAACCCCTCCTCTCCGTAGTAGACCGCGGGCCACGCGGAGAGGCTGAAGACCATGACCAGCGCCATGGCGGCGAGGACGAGTCCCCGCCGGCGGAAGGGCAGGGCGCCGAGGAGGACGAGGGTCGCGACGAGGAGACCCGTCACCGGCAGATGGTTGACGACGACGTGGAGGTAGCGGGCGTCCTGCGCCCCGGCCTCCGCCCACGCTTGCTGGAGCATCTCCCAGATCGGCACGGGACACCTCCGTCCAGCGCGACGCTTCCGCTTTCACCGTACGACGCGTCCCCGGTGTCGGCGAAGTCCCGTCAGCACGGCTTCCACTGAACTTGTCCTGCCGGACGCGACCGTGTGCGCCGGGGATCGGCGAAGGCCCTGCCGAACTCTTCGCGAGCTCGGCTACAGAGCCAGGCCGCGTAGCCGAAGCCGCGGCCGGGGCGCCCACACACTCGCGACCGCCACGAAAATTCCCCGAATCGCAAACCCTGATCCGTCCATGTCGTAGTATAGGTGACGGCAATGGATCCGCTGCCTCGAGCAGTGGCTTGTCACCGAAAGGAGCGTGTCATGATCGCCGAAACCACCGAAAATCGCCCGAACGCGCGGCAGAGCCGACGGTCCGTCCACGGGTTTACGAAAGAGGACCTGTACGAGCGGGTCCGCGCCAGCAAGCGTGGCTGCTGGCTCTGGCAGGGCAACGTCCGCGAGGACGGCTACGGCCGGGCCACGATCCAGGGCCACACGTACTTCGCCCACCGCCTGAGCCACCTCCTGCACTTCGGCCCGATTCCCAAGGGTAAGAAGGTCATGCAGACGTGCGGAAACCGGCGGTGCGTCAACCCGAAGCACCTGAAGCGGGTGAGCCCCCGCGACGTGGTTCGGGAGGCGCTGAAGCGCGGCAGCTTCGCGGTCGGCTCGCGGACCGGCAACACGGCCCTCGGGCCGAAGGACGTCCGCCGCATCCGCCGCCTCCACGCGGCGGGGAAGAAGTCCTACGCGGAGCTCGCGGAGGAGTACGGGATGAGCCGCTCGGGCATCATCCGGATCGTCCTCCGTCAGCGGTGGAAGCACCTCGGTTGACGCGGAGGCGGCCGTCGGAGAGGCCTTGAGACCCAGAAGGTCGCGAGGGGATCCCGGCGGGAGCTCGTGCACCCGGATCGATGCGTCCGTTTCGCGAACCTCTCCGGGACAACCCGCGATCGATCGGGAGTGCGGACACCCCTTTGCAACCCACCACCCGCGGATGCTTCAAGCTTGCCGCGTTCAGTGTGTATGCTTCTTCCTCTCGGCCACGGGCAGGCAAGCGGCCAGTGGCCCCCAACGCCGTGAAACAATGGCGATCGCATCCGTGCGGGCGTTCCCGGGCAGGACAAGCCCCCAGAGAGAGGGCGGCGGGCGGAACGGTCACGCGCAGAGACGCGAGCTCCCGCAATACGGGGAGGCCTCCGCTCCGGCGGAGCCCGTCCGGCGGTGGCGATTGCTCACGCGAGGTCGGGCGTGTGGATTTCCGGATCGGCTTCCGAGGAGAACACGCGTCGCGATCGTCCGCGACCGCGACGCGTGGGTCCTCGACACCGCATGGAGCGGGCCGGGTCCGCTCCTAAGCAGGCTCCGGCCGGGTCGACCCCGAGGCCCCGCCGCGCGGCGGGGCCTCGGGGGCCTCCCACAGACTCGGACGTGCAGCTTTCCTGCATCCGGTTCCTCTGATCACGGCTTCGCGACGCGGCGGTAGACCGAGTGCACAATCCGCGGCGGCGGCAGGGGAAAGTTCTCCTGTATCCGCCGGAACTCGGTCCAGTTCAGCTGCCCGCGCCAGCTGCGCCGGGACAGCCACTTCTTCCATATGCGGGTCACGGCCTGACGGCACCCGCTCAGACTCCGGTCGTTTCCGGTGATCCCGTAGTACGCGTCATGACCGCGCACCGCCGCACACAGGTGGCGGTGCTGCTCAGGGATCGGCCGGTGTCGGTGCACCCGACACCAGTGGGCGATCTTCCTGATCGCCCGCGTCATCCATTTCGCCGTCGTCGTGCGCATGACGGTCGGTCGCCCGGCGAGGGAACGGCCCAGTGGTGGGTGAACCCGAGGAACGTGAACGTCCCGGGGTTCCCCTTCGAGCTCGCTCCCTGACCCCGCGCTGGCTTTCGGAAGGCCACCAGCCGGGTCTTCTCCGGGGGGATGGTCAGGCCGTACCGCCCGAACCGTTTCGGAAGCGTCCGCAGGACCCGCTCCGCGTCCCCTTTGTGGCGGAAGCCCGCCACACAGTCGTCCGCAAAGCGGACCAGCCAAGCCTCACCGTTCAGGCGGGGGACGGACCTGCTGCTCGAACCACGCGTCGTGCACGGAGTGCAGGCAGACGTTCGCCAGGAGCGGCGAGATCACTCCGCCCTGCGGCATGCCCGCTTCGGGGTACCAGAGGCTCCCCTCTTCGAGCACGCCTGCGTTCAGCCATTTGCCGATCAGCCTCAGCACCACCCCCCTCGCGTACCCTTCGCTGGATCAGCTGTCGCAGATGCCCGTGGTCGATCGTGTCGAAGGAACTCTGCACGTCGACATCCAGCACCCAGCCTCCGCCGATCGCTCGGCTCTGCTCCCACACGGCATCAAGGGCCTGGTGTGGTGAGTGTCCCGGCCGAAAGCCGTACGAGAAGGATGCGAGCTCCTGCTCGTAGATCGGTTCCAGGATCATCACCCCGCCCGCTGGAGGACCTTGTCCTCCAGCGTGGGGATCCCGATCGGGCGGGTCTCGTCGCCCTCCCCTTTCGGGATCTGCACCCGCCGGACGGGCGGGGCCCGGTAACGGCCCGACTTCGCCCGTTCCAGAAGCGACCGGAGGTTCGCCTCCAAGGCCGCCTCATAGCCGGCGGCGGTTTGCCCATCGATGCCGACGGCCCCGTCCTTGCGGGTCGCCGGTACGCCTCGTGGAGCCGCTCGATCGTCAGATACGGGTTCAGGGACGTGAAGGCCATCCGCGGCGATCGCCTCGCCAGCTCCGCTATCCGTTGAGCTTGTGTGGACATGGGATCAGGTTCCTGTGCACCTGTCATGGGTCCGGCCAACGGGTCCGTGATCAGGCGTCCGCCTTTCCTCCACAGGCTCCCCGCGGGGCGGGTTTCCCTGCTTCTTCGGTCCGATCCAGACGCTACGATTGCCCTTTCGGTTGCAGAGTGGGAGCCCAGTTCCCGCTTAGCCCGCCGTCGGGGCTCCCCTGTGGCCCCCAGCGGCCGACCGACAGGCTTTCCCAGGCTTATCCTGGCGCAACGGGAGCGGAGCCGTCCCGTCGCGACGTCCGTCAAGCGCCTCGGGAGGGGGAGAGTCCGAAGGTTCCAGACGTCCCGAAGGGACGCCTGCCGAGCCTCCTTTGGTTCAATTTCCTCACCCCCGGCTCACCCCACTGTCGGAAGGTCGGACGACAACGCGGCCGTAGGCGGCCCTTTTCCGGAGCCAGCCATTCCACGATGGACGGCCGAGACGACGCACGAGCACTCCGTCTCTCGGTTCGTCTCTCCCGGCGGGAAAGAGGTTGGCAGTGAGAGGCACCGAGTTGGGGGAAGCACTCGTTTCTTCGCCGCGCGGTCCGCCGTCCGGCGACGCCGTTTTGATTCCGGAGATGACGCTCGCGCGTTCGTCCCTTGACGGCGTGTCCGTCTTGAAGGATACTCGCGAGGAAATTCGCTGTTCCGCGGCGAGCGGCGATAGGACATCTCGAGACAGCGTGTCGCCGTGCGAAACCGAAGGAGATGGAGACGATGCGTATCCGTGTGCTTCCGACAGCCTTCGCGGTGGCCGTTCTGTCGGTGGGGGCGGCCCCATCCACGGCGGCTGGTGAACAAGAGGCCGCCTCCGGCGTCCCGAAGATCCACCTCCTCCCGCCGCCCGGCGACTACGCGCCGTTCGACCCGGCCCTTCCCGCGGCGGGTCTCCGTCTGGTCGCCCAGGAGCTCGCCGCCCGCCACGGCGCCTACGCGAGATACTGGCCCGCGGAGCGGGCGTGGCGCATCTCCGACGACGCGTACCCGCGTATCAAGGTCGCGGCGGAGCGGCTGAAGTCGCCGCGCTTCCTGAGGCTCCGCCGCGACGGGGACACCTTCTTCGCCTCCGCGAGCGAGGACGGCGAGACGTACATGGAGATCGGCCGGCAGACCCTCGACGTCCCCTCCGCGATGTACGTGGGCCTCTTCGTCAACGCCCAGTCCGGCGGACAGCCGGCGCGGTATCGCTTCGCGTCCCCCACGCTCGACGGCGACCCGTTCCCGGCCCACCAGGTGGAGCACATCGGGAAGGCCGCGGTGTCGGGCGAGGTCCGCCGGGACGGGGAGAAGTGGACCGTCCGGACAAACGGCCACAGCGGGACCGATCACCAGCCGACGCTCACCGGCACGTTCGCGTATGCCAAGCAGAAGGGCGACTTCGTCCTGGAGGTGAAGGTCCGCGACGTCCGCGTGCAGGCGTCCCGCGGCCAGGTCGGCGGCCTCCTCTGCCGCGCCGGGCTCGGCTCCCGCCGCAAGGGCTTCGCGTCGCTGGCGACGCGGAAGTCCGCCGCGAGCGGGTGGACGGTCCCCCACACGGAGCGGAAGCCCGCCGACGACGAAAAGGAGGGAAGCGGGGGGACCGGCCCTCAGCTCCGTCAGCGGATGACCTACACCCGCGACCGCTCCAGCCACGTCCTCCGGGCGTCGCTCGTCCCCGAGAAGGGGAAGGAGGTCCCCCTCGCGAGCGTGCCCGTGACCACCGCCACCTTCGACACCTTCGTCGACGGTACCGAGGCGCTCGCGGAGGAGATCCTCACAGCCCTCGAGGACCGCTACGGCCTTTCCGCCGAAGGAAGCGGGGAGGACGTCGCCCTCTCCGAGCAGCAACGCCACCGCCTCGAGAGCGCCCGGAAGAAGTCGTTGGAGGCCGGCGGCCGCCACGCCATGCACGCCGCCCGCCGCGTCGACGGCGTCCTGCGGGAGACCCCCTCTTCCGCGGCGGCCCACTACACCGCGGCGGGCGTCGCCTCCCGCCTCGCGTGTCAGGACCTCCACGGCGCCTTCGACCTCCGCGGCCACTTCCTCGCGGCGCCCGTTTCCCACCTCCTGATGGCCCGCCGCCGCCGGCCGCCCGAGACCGCCGCGGAGAAGCTCGACGTGGCTTGGACGGTCCTCGCCTGCGGCTACCCGGACCGCGCCCTGTCCATCGTCGACGGGCTCTCCGAAAAGGCGAAGGGCCGCCCCGAGGTCCGTGCCATCCGCCTTTTCGCCACGCGTGACTACCGGAAGCTCCCCGTGGCGGACCTCCCCTCCGCGACGCCGATGGAGCAGCTCGCGTGGGCGTGGGCGGTCCAGCAGACCGGCCGGACGGACCTCGCGGAGAAGGGCGGTCGTGTCCTCCTCCAGCGCCGCCCGCGGACCGCGTACATGCTCCTCTACGGCGGGGCCGGCGTCGGCTTCAGCCACCGCCTCACCCCGTCCCTGGTCGCCGCGGCGTGCGGCGAGAACGTCCGGACCCTCCTGACCTCGCCGCAGCTCCCCGAGAAGAAGCGCCGGTGGATGGCGAACAAGCTCGCGAGAGTGGTGGGCGTGGAGACCTCGGGCCGCGAGAGCCCGGCCACCCTCGCCGCGGTCGCCCGGAAGGTTCGCCGGGCCATCCTGCGCCGCAACCCCGTACGGCCCAACCCGCACCTTGCGAAGCTCCTCCACCAACTGGTCCAGGTCTACTGGTGGGCGTGGAAGGAGAGCGGCCCCGTGGTCCGCGACGGCGACACCCTCGCCTGGCGCACCCTCGACGCCCGCACCGTGGCGCGGTTCGAGCAGGGTCTGCTCCTCCTCGCGTTGACCCGCCGGATCACTTTCCTCGGCCACCAGTACGGCGACCCGCGTGTCGCGGCCCGCTACGCGAGCACCGCGGCGGAGGGCTTCCGCCGGATGGACAAGCAAGCCGACTACTTCCGCGCCTTCGAAATGCAGCTCCGCGGCCGGACGAAGAAGGCGGGCAAGCTCCTCCGCCCCGCGGTCCAGAAGCTCCGCTACTCCGGCCGCCCGGGCTTCGTCTCGGCCCTCATGGACTGGTGGGGCAACGCCTACAAGCGCTACGGCCGCCTCCGCGTGCCCGCTCCCGGCGGCCGGGGAAGCTGGGACTGGGGCCTCGCCACGTGGGTGGGCTCCCGCGGCCGCGGCGTCCTCGCGAGGCCCGCCGCGATGCACGCCCACCGCGTCGACCGCCACGACGCGTACCACATCAGCACCTGCCGCTGGCTCGTGAAGAACCTCGACGTCCTCGCGGACGCCGTCGACCGGATGCCCTACCACGCGTGGGCGATCAATCGCACCGCGTATCTAGCGGCGACCCAGGAGCGGACGGACCTTGCGATCCGCATGCGGAAGCGTCTCCGCGACCTCCAGCCCACGGTCGCCTCTCACTACAGCGTCCTCGCGAACCTCTACGCGTCCAAGGAGAAGACGGAGAAGGCGATGGCCACGCTGAAGAACGGGGTCGACAACGTCTCGGAGGGTGTCGGCTGGAGCAACCTCGCCGCCCAGTACGCCAACGCCCTCCGCCACCGTGGCAAGGTGGACAAGGCGTTGAAGTACGCCCGCCGAGCGGCGCAGACGTACAGCCAAGCCGCCCTCGAAGCGTACGCGTGGGCCCTGGAGGCCAAGGGCCGGAAGAAGGAGGCGTTCAAGGTCGTCCGGGACACCTACAAGCGCTACGCCGGCGGCGCCCGTCTCCTCGTCTCCATCCTCGCCCGCCGCGGCGAGCCGGACCGCCTCCGGAGGGAGCTCCGCCGCTACCTCCGCCACCACGAGCGGCCGGACTACCAAGCCCTCCTCGCCGGGGCAATCCAGTCCGGCTCACCCGACTTCCTCGAGCTCCTCTACGAGGAGAACGTCCTCGACCAGCCGGCCCACAAGCGACTGCCCAACCTCATGCAATGCGCCCTCCACGGCCGCCACTTCGAGAAGGTCCTCGACTACTCCCGCCGCCTCGCGGACGAGCGGAAGCGCTCGCCGGCGGAGCTCCTCTGGACCTACGTCGCCGCCCGCCTCCTCGGCGACGAGGAGACCGTCGACGCGATTCGGAAACCGCTCCGCGCCTACCGCTCCGACCAGACCCTCCGTCCCGTGGTCCGCTTCATGCGTGGCGAGATCGACCGGGCCGCTCTCCGGGAGAGCACGGTCGACCACAAGCTCTTCCCCGCCCAGAAGAAGTGGGTCCTCGGCGCGGAGGCGGAGGCCCGCGGCGACCTTTCGTCCGCCGTTCGTCTCTACCACGAGGCCGCCCACGAGCACACGGACAGCCCCGCGAGCCGGGTTCCCGCGGCGTGGCACCGACGGCTCGAGAAGAAGGTCGAGAAGCAGGAGGACGACGGCGAAGGGTGACCGGCGGACGGCGGAACCCGGAGGGTTCGGCGATCGCCCGATGATCCGGATCGGGCGGTCGGGTGTGCACACGCCGTCCCCCGTGTTCAACAAGGCATTGGTTGCCTCGTCCTCCCGACACGGAAGCCGTCGACACGCATTGCCGACAGGCGGCATCGAAGCCCCTGACGAGCGGCGAAGAGACTCGACCTGATCGGAAAGGGTCCGCCTCTCACGCCCGCGGCCTCGCATCGCGATCGATCGGAGACCGGACGGAGCCGTTTCGATGGTCGACCGTGAGAACCGCGACAGCATGGCGACCGCGCTGGAGCGGTATCTGCGCGAGGAGATTCGGGCGCTCGATCTCGATGAGGAGATCCAGCGGATTGCGGACAACACCTGCGACCAGACCGTAGAAGAGCTCTTCTTTCTTTTGTGGCATCACTACGACGACTTTAAGAACCACGCAGTGGTCGCGACGAAAGAAGAGTGGGACTTTTTCCAACGAGCGCTTCTGGTCCTCCGGTCGGATGGGCGGATCAAGGGGAGGAAGCTTCGTCGCTTCACGATCCGACAAACGATCGCGCCCGCCACCCTTGCCGTATTTGCCGTCACATTCGCGCGGGGCACCGTGGAGTGGGGCTTCTCGCCCGCCATGGTTCCTTTCGCCACGGTGTCGATCGGCCTCTTCATCTGGCGATACAAGGCGTGGGCCTGGCTCGACCGGGCCCGGACGCCGCTGGACCCGTTCGCTTCCGTTTCCGAGATCCTCGCGGTTCGCCGGCGTGTGCCGGGCTTCCGGAAGGTGCGCTATCCGGAGCACCTGAGGTTCCGAGAGATCCGGAGCAAGCCGGCATCGGGGATTCAGGCCCTACCCTTCTACGCGGCGTGGATGTTCCTATGGCTCGTCGTTTCTCCGGTCTCTCTGCTGTTTCAATCGTTGCCGGAAGGTTACCCGCTCAGGAGCGTCGTTCTCGACGATCCGGCGCCGAGATCGGCGGACCGCTGATGCGGGGACCAGGTTCTTTCCCGTGGTGGCCCGAGCTCCACGGCGATGAGACGTCCTTTTGTCACGGCTGCCGTGGCGATCGCGATGGCGGTGTCGCTCGGATGCCAGAGCGGCGGGGCGTCGCCGGGGGAGCTCTCCGTGAACCGGTGGGTCGTGGACTACAAGCGGCTCAAGGGCATCCAGGGTGGCGTATCGGACAGCCTGAGGGTGAAATACGGTGCGGCTGGATCTTCCGACGGCGATTGCCGCGACCGGCGGGAGAACGAGGCGAAGCGGGTCGCGAGTCTTTTGCAAGCGGAAGGCGTCTTCTCGTGGTCGTCGACGAGGGAACCGGAAGGGATCGCGGACCCATTCGAGCACAGGCTCGACGACCGGCGAGCGAGCATCCGGGCGTACGAACCGCTCGCGCAAGGAGACACGGCCGAGAAGGTCCGGGCGTTGGTCCGTGCGATCCGGCGGATCATGGGTCCGCCGCGAGGCGGTCCGCCCACAGACGGTGCGGGGTCCTCGTGAGGCGCTCGCCAGTGGCCGTAGGCGAGGCCGCACCGCAGCAAACGAAGACCGGAGCACAAGCACGAAATGACACGCATCTCTTTCCCGCTTCTTCTCATCCTCGGCCTTTTCCCCGCGTCGGCTCCGGCCGGCGAAGACGACGCGTTCAGGTCCGTCGAGTACCGCCTCGAGGAAGCGGGGCAGGTCTCCGCGGCGGTCTACGACAGCGACGGCGTGTTGGTCCGGGAGCTTCTTCGTGGCGACCGGCAGAAGCCGGGCGAGCACACGGTGAGATGGGACGGCCTCGACCGGAGCGGGAGGCCGCTTCCCCCGGGCGACTACGAATGGCGTCTCTTGCGGAAGCCGCGTCTGCGGGCCGAGTACGTCACCAGCCTGGGGATCAACCCCGACTCGGCGCCGTATCACCGATGGGTCGGCAACCACGGCGGCGCGGCGTCCGTGGCGGTGGACGAGTCCGGGATGTACGTCGCGGCGCAGGTCACCGAGACCGCCCCCGTCCTCCTCAAGCAGTCGCTGGACGGGACGGAGCGGCTGTGGACGCGGAGCCGCGGCGCCGTCACAGACGGCCGCTATCAGGGCGGGGCGGCGCTCGCGAGCGACGGGCGGGGGACGCTCTACATGCTTCAGCAGAACGGGTATCTCCAGCCGATCGACGCCGAGACGGGCGCCGTCGAGGTCAACAAACACAACCGGCAGGGAAAGTGGGACGCCCTCCCCGACTCGGTGGCGAAGACCCTCGACGAGCGGAAGGAGGTGCGACAGCGGTATCGCCACGGTCCCGACGGCCTCGCGGGCGCCGACATCGCCGCCGAAGGGTCCACCCTGGTGGCGTCGTTCCTCGAGCAGGACTCCGTCCGGTGGCTGAGCCCCGACGACGGGGCGGTGACGGAGAAGGTCCACGTTCCCGAGCCGTACGGCGTCGCGGTCGGTTCCGACGGTCAGGTCTTCGTGATCTCGAAGGGACGCGTCCTCGCGGTCGACCCGGAGGAGGGCGTAAAGAGAACCGTCGCCGACGAAGCGTTGACGGCGCCGCGGCGGATCGCGCTCGACGCGGAGAACGAGCACCTGCTCGTCGCCGAGCGAGGGAGAGACCAGCGGGTGAAGCGGATCTCCCTCGACGGGAAGCTGCACGCGTCGTACGGGCGGAAGGGCGGGAGAGAGCAGGGGCCGTACGAGCCGGAGGACTTTCGAGGCGTCACCGACATCGCGGCCGACGGGACGGGCGGCTTCCTCGTCGCCGAGCCCGACACCGCACCCCGGCGGGTCGCTCGTTTCGACCGGGAGGGGGAGCTGGTGAACGAGTGGTACGGCGGCCAGCCGTACTACGCGTGGGGCGAGCCCGACCCGCGGGATCCGTCGAAGGTGTGGTTCAACCCCGGCTCCTGGCTGACGCTCGCCGAGGTGGACTACGAGACCGGCGCGTGGCGGGTGCTCGCCAATTACCACGTCGACGGAATGGCCGACGGGCTGGTCCGGTCGATGCCCGGCCATCGCGGCCGGTGGCGCGTGGTGTACCGCGGCGACCGTCGCTATCTGGTCAGCGAGCGGGCGCCGCAGGTGCTCGCCCACGAGGACGGAAACCTCCGCCCGGTCGCGGTCGTCGGGAAGGTGGACAAGGTGGACCGCGTCGCGGAGATCCGAGAGCCGCCCGCCGACGCCAAGACCTTTCGCTGGGTGGACCGGAGCGGCGACGGGGCGCCGCAGGCGGAGGAGCTCACCTTCAGCGGGAGCGGGGACCTTCCGACCGGCTCCCACGTCACCCGTGATTTCGCGGTCCTCGGCGGGGACAACGTACGACGGGACGGCGAGCTTCGCTTCGTCGTGCGCCGCACCGAGCCGCGGTGGACGGAGGACGGGCCAATCTACCCGATCGGCGACGAAGAGGGCGTCGGCCGTGTCGTCGCGACAACACCCTGCGCGACCCGCTTCGGCCATCGCGGCCGCGGCGTCTACCAGGACGAAGGGGGCAGCTACTACGGCCATTACAACGCCGGGCCGGAGCGCCACGGTGCCGGGTGGCCCACTTATTGGGGCGGCCGAAGCCGCTTCGTGAAGTGGGACGGCGACGGGCGACAGCGGTGGAAGGTGGGCCGCCACGCGGTCCACGGCGGCCTCGGCGACGCGCCCCACACCACGCCGGCCGGCTACATGCACGTCCCTGTCGGCGTCGACGGGACCGCCCACGGCACCGTGGTCCTCGCCGACCGGGTGGAGACGATGGGGATGGCCTGGACCCGCGACGGACTCTACGCCGGGAGCTTCTTCGACGCCCGCGTCGACGACGGGCTCCCCGCCCACGTGTACCACTGGTGGCGTGCGCCCAGCGGGAAGGAGGCGATCACGACGTCGGACTACGCCGCCGGCGGGAAGGTCCTCGAGCGGGAGGACGGAACCGTCCTCTGGTACGTCCAGGGCCGCAACAGCGTGCCGATCTACAAGGTCCACGGGTGGGAAGGCTGGGCGAGAAAGCGGGGCTCGATCACGCTCGAGGAGACCGCGCCCCACGCCGCGGGCGACGGGAGCGGGCTGACCGCGGCGTATTACGGGAACACCGCGCTCGACGGCCGTCCCGCCGCCGAGCGTGTCGACGAGCGGGTCTGGCACGGAGTCCCCCGTGGCGAGGAAGGCAACCACCAAGTGATCGACGGCTTCCGCAGGGGGCCGACCTACGACTGGTCCGACGGGGTGGACCCGATCGGCCGGTCCACCGACTTCGCCGTCCGGTGGAGCGGACGGGTCGAGGCGCCGCTGTCCGAGCCGTTCACCTTCTCCGTCTACGCCCGAGGCGGCGTCCGCCTCTGGATCGACGGCAAGCAGCGGATCTTCGGGTGGAACGAAGCGACCCACCGTTGGGAGACCCCCCCGATCGACCTGAAGGCCGGCGAGCGATACAGCGTGCAGCTCGATTTTTTCGCCACGGGCGACCATCCCGCGTGCAGCCTCAACTGGGAGTCGCCCAGCATGGATCGTCAGCGGATCCCGACGAAGCACCTGTATCCGAAGCGGTCGACGCCCGTCGCGAAGGAGCCGGATCCGCGGACTGTCGGCCGCTGGGTCGACGCCCGCAGCTTCGACGACGCCTCGGACGGCGTCGTCGCCGACCACGTCCGCGGCGACGAGGTCCGCGGCCTGCGCCAGCGTGGGCTGGGGAAGACCGGCGCGTATCTGGTCTACCGCCGCGTCGATCTAACCGGCGCCTCCGAGCTCGAGGCGCGTTGCTGGGGCGAGCCCGCGGGCGACGGCGAGTTCGCGGTTACCCTCGCCTTCCGAACCGGCGGCCCCGACGGCCCCACCGTCGCCACCGTCGAGATGTCGGACCGGGAGAACCGTCGCCACACCGTCGACCTGACCGAGCAGGTGTCCGGTGTGAAGGACCTCTATATCGTCAACACCACACCGAAGCGCTGGCACTTCGTCCGCCTCGACCGCTTCCGCCTGCGGTGAGCCGCGAAGCGCGAGTGACCGCCGAGCGTCGGCGAGTGTCAGTCGCCGCCCTTCTTCGCCCGGCGGCGCTCCTTCTTCGTGAGATAGCGGTCCTGCGTGTTCACGCCCATGGACTTCGCCTGCTCCGTCGTCCGGGCGCCGACCCGCTTCGCCCATCGGTCGTAGCGCTTCTTCATCCGCGCGGCCCGGTCCGCCTTCTCCTCGGCGAGGTTGTTGGTCTCCGTCCGGTCCGCCGCCATGTCGTAGAGCTCCCACGGCCGCCCCCGCTCGCCGACGAGCTTCCACTTGCCGTGGCGGACCGCCCGGCTTCCGCGGTACTCCCAGTAGATCGGCCCGCGGTCGATGCTCTCCTTACCGCGGAGGATCGGCGCCAGGCTCTCCCCCTCGAGCGGGAGGACGTCCCGCCCCTCGTAGCCCGACGGATACTCCACGCCCGCGACCTCGAGGAGCGTCGGGACCACGTCGATCACGTGGGCGGGCTGGTCCACCACGCGGCCCGCCTCGATCGTCTCGGGCCAGCGGACGATGAAGGGCGTGGCGGACCCGCCCTCGTGCTCGTACTGCTTGTAGAGGCGGAAGGGCGTGTTGGAGGCCTGGGCCCACTCCACGTCGTAGGTGCGTCGCGAGCTCGCGGGCCCCGGTGGGCGGGTCGGGGTATGGTTGAAGTCGTACGGACAGCCGCCGTTGTCCGAGAGGAAGATGACGATGGTGTTCTTCGAGACGCCGAGGCTCTCGAGGCGGTCCATCAGCCGGCCGATGTTCCGGTCCATCCGGTCCACCATGGCCGCGTAGGTGGCCATGAGGTGGTCCTCCCGCCGCTTCCGCTCCTCGCCGAGCGACTCCCACGCGGGGGTCTTCGGGTCGCGGGCGGTCAGCTCCCATCGCGGCTCCACCAGGCCCATCTCCACCATGTTCTCATGCCGCTCCCGCCGGAGGGCGTCCCAGCCGAGCATGAAGCGGCCGCGGTACTTCTCGATGTCCTCCCGCGGCACCTGGAGCGGAAAGTGGGGGGCGTTGTAGGCGAGGTAGAGGAAGAAGGGGCTGTCCTTCTTCGCCGCGCCGTTGACGAATTGGATCGCCCGGTCCGTGAAGGCGTCCGTGGCGTAGAAGTCGTCGCCGGGCTCGTACACCTCGCCGTCGAGACGCATGTAGTTGTTCCCCGACCCGAAGTCTTTCCCCGTGTAGTAGTTGATGGCCCCGCCGAGGAAGCCGAAGGCGCGGTCGAAGCCCCGCTTCGTCGGCGTGTTCGTCTCGTTGCGGGCGTTGCCGAGGTGCCACTTGCCCGCCATCAGCGTGGTGTAGCCCGCGTTCCCGAGGGCCTCGGCGAGCGTGACGTTGTTGTCCGCCCGCCGGAGGTTGTTGGTCTGCTGGTGGTAGAGGCCGGTCAGCAGCGACGCCCGCGTCTGGGTGCACTTGGCCACGTTGTGGAACTGGGTGAAGCGAAGACCCTCCTCGGCGAGGCGGTCGAGGTGCGGCGTCTCGATCCGCGTGGCCCCGTAGCACCCGAGGTCGCTGTACCCGAGATCGTCGGCGATCATCAGGACGACGTTCGGCCGCGACGCGTCGTCGGCCGCGCCCACGGAGGCGAGGGACACGAGCGCGACCGCTCCCACGAGAAGACCCAGGCGACGCGTAACTGGCTCCATCGGGAGATCTCCGGCTGGATAGGCACGATGCGCCAATTCGGTTTTTAGCTTACCAGGCGCGGCCGATTCGTACAATCGCCGGTCGCGAGCGTTGCACGCCCCGCCCAGGGCTTCGGCTACGATGGATCTACAGAGGCGACCTCGTGGAGCGTTCGGCGAAGGTCGCACCGGCAGACGAGCGGCCAGTGCCACCCAGCCGACCAGAGCACCGCGAGGCGCGGTGGGGAAGGAGTGGCTCGTCTTTGCCGAGCTCTCCGCGAGGTCGGCTACCCATGAGTTCGGCTACGTGCGAGGTCGGCTACAGAACCGATCTCGATCTCACGAGGAGCTTCCCATGGCTGCACCCGTCGGAACGCCGGTCATCCGAAAGAGGCAGTCGGTCCGCTCGCTCGGCGTCGTGTGGGCGTGCTCGGTCCTCCTCGTCTCGCTGCACGCGGGTCCCACCCGCGCCGGCGAAGCACCCGAGCTGGAGGACCGTCTCGCCGACCTCGGCGAGCATCCTCGGCTCTTCTTCGATGCCGATGCGGCGAAAGAGGTCCGAGCCCGGATCGACTCGCATCCGCTCCTCAAACGGGCGTATCGGCGGATGGTCGAGGAGACGCAGGCGATCTTTGACGCGGCGCCCGTCGAGCGGGAGAAGCGGGGGAAGCGGCTCCTCGGGAAATCGCGCAAGTGTTTGAAGCGGGTGATCCGGCTCGCCTTCCTCTACCGGATGACGGGCGAGTCCCGCTACGCGGAGCGGGCGAAGAAGGAGATGCTCGCCGCCGCGGCCTTCAAGGACTGGAACCCGTCCCACTTCCTCGACGTCGCGGAGATGACGGCGGCGCTGGCCATCGGCTACGACTGGCTCCACGCCATGCTCGACTCCGAGGCCCGCCGGACGATCCGCCGCGCCATCGTCGAGAAGGGGCTCAAGCCGGGCCTCGACGGCGGGTGGTGGGTGGACACGACGAACAACTGGGGCCAGGTCTGCCACGGCGGGCTGACGGTCGGCGCGTTGGCGGTCCGCGAACATGCGCCGGAGCTCGCGCGGCGCACGATCCGCCGGGCGCTGGAGAAGATCGGCGGGCCCATGGGCGTCTACGGCCCGCGGGGCGGCTATCCCGAGGGACCCGGCTACTGGCGCTACGGAACCAGCTACAACGTCCTCCTCATCGACGCGTTGCGGTCGGCGGTCGGCAGCGATTTCGGGTTGACCTCGCGGTCCGGATTCATGCGGTCGGCGGAATACTACCTCCACGCCCACGGGGCGACCGGCCTCTACTTCAACTACAGCGACGGCGGCGCCCACGCGGGCCTCACCTGCTGTGTCTTCTGGTTCGCCCGGCAGCGGGAGAAGCCCAGCCTGCTGTGGATGGAGCGGCGGAAGCTCGAGCGATACGCGGAGGGGAAGGACGGAGCCTCCCGTTTTCTTCCGTTTCTGTTCGTCTGGGCGCCGTCCATGGAGGACATCCGCCCGCCGAAGTCGAGACACCGCCACGTCGAGGGAAAGACGCCCGTCGGGATCCACCGGTCCGCGTGGGAGGAGGACGCGGTCTACGTCGGGCTGAAGGCGGGCACGCCGCGGATGAACCACGCCCACATGGACATCGGCTCCTTCGTGATGGAGGCCGATGGCGTCCGCTGGGCGGTGGACCTCGGCTCGCAGAACTACCACTCGCTGGAGTCCGCGGGCGTGGACCTCTGGAGCTCCGGACAGGACGCGGAGCGGTGGGACGTTTTCCGGCTGAGCAACTTCAGCCACAATACGCTCGTGGTCGACGGGAAGAAGCAGCGGGTGGACGGCGTCGGGGAGATCGTCGGCTTCTCCGCCGAGTCTCCCCGTCCCCACACCGTCGTGGACATGAGCTCCGTCTACGCGGGCCAGCTCGACCGGGTGAAGCGTGGCGTGGTGATGGGGCCCAGCGGCACGGTGGTCGTCCAGGATGCGGTCCGGGCGAGACAAAGTCAGCCGGCGACGGTCCGATGGGCGATGGTCACCCGGGCGGACGTGCAGATGGACGGCGACGGCCGCGCCACCTTGCGGCAGGACGGCGAGACGCTGAGCCTCCGGGTCGCGTCGCCGTCCGCGGCGGACCTGGAGACGTACTCCACGGAGCCGCCCGCGGACTACGACGCGCCGAACCCGGACACGCGCATGGTCGGTTTCAAGGTGACGGTCGACGCCGGCGAGCGACAGCGTCTGCGGGTGCGTCTGGTCCCCGGCTCCGCGACGGAGGAGAGCTCTGACATCCCGGCCTCCTTCGCGGACTGGTGAGCGCAGGTCGGCCCGCCGGTTTCCCGTCTCCGCCTCGCTCCGAGGTTCCTCGGCTTCCAAGGAGAACACGCGTCGCGGTCGCGGACGACCGCGACGCATGGCTCCTCTACACCACGTGGAGCGGGCCGGCTCCGCTCCGAAGAGGGCTCCGCGGGAGCGGAGCCCTCCCAGCGCGACGCCGGTCGAAAATCCTGGGGAGGGCCAAGTCTCGAAGGTCGCGGAGGGACTCCGGCCGAGCCCTTTGCCGAATCCGTTTTCATTATCCCAAGGCGGCCCAGGCGGCGGGGAGGGCCTTGCCTTCGGGAACGTCGACGGGCTCGTCCTGGAGGGCCTCCTCGAGGGCGCCGAGGACGAGGAGGACGTTCCGCCGCGTGCACGCGTGGCCCATCAGCCCGATCCGCCACGCCCGTCCCTTGAAGGGGCCGAGGCCGGGGCCGATCTCGATGCCGTAGTCGTGGAGCAGGCGCTTCCGCACCCGCGCGTCGTCGGTGCCCTCCGGGATGCTCACCGCGTTGAGCATGGGCAGCGGCCGGTCGGGGATGTAGGTGAGGCCCATCGCCTCGAGGCCCGCGCGGAGGGCCCGGTGGTTCGTCTCGTGGCGAGCGATTCGCGTGTCGAGGCCCTCCTCGAGGACGATCCGCAACGCCTCGCGGAGGGCGTAGGTCATGTTCACGGGTGCGGTGTGGTGGTACACCCGCTCGTCGCTCCAGTATCGCCGGAGCATGGCCATGTCCAGATACCAGCTCTGGACCTTGGTTCGCCGCCGCTCCATCGCCTCCACCGCGGCGGGGGAGAAGGTCACCGGGGCGAGCCCCGGCGGACAGGAAAGACACTTCTGCGTGCCGCTGTAGCAGGCGTCGACGCCCCACTCGTCCACGCGGACGTCCATGCCGGCGAGCGACGTCACCGTGTCGACGAGGAGCAGCGCCCCCGCGTCGTGGGCGACGCGGGCGATCTCCGGGACCGGCTGGCCGGCGCCCGTGGACGTCTCGGCGTGGACGATGCCCACCACCTTGGTCCGCGGGTGGGCCGACAACGTCTCCGCGACCTCGTCGGCGGAGAGGGTCTGTCCCCACGGCTTCTCGATCGGGTGGACCGTCGCCCCGCACCGCTCGGCCACGTCCCGCATCCGCCCGCCGAAGACGCCGTTGACCCCGATGACCATCTCGTCGCCCGGCTCGATCAGGTTGCAGACGCACGCCTCCATCCCGGCGCTGCCGGTCCCCGAGACGGCCATGGTCAGCTCGTTGTCGGTGCGGAAGACCGCCCGCAGCAGCCGACGGGTCTCGTCCATGATCTCGAGGTAGGCGGGGTCGAGATGGCCGACGGTGACGGCGGACATCGCCTCGAGCACCCGCGGCGGCACGTCGCTCGGTCCGGGGCCGAGGAGGACCCGGCTGGGCGGGGTCAGCTGGCCGATCGACTCGGTCATCAATGTCCTTTCCTGCTCGGAGACGCGATCCGTTGGAACGAGCGAGCGCTGTTGCAGCGATCGGTATTCTAACGCGTCCACACCGGAAGAACGCTTGAGACGCTTACAAACGGACTGACGAAGTTCTCGATCCGCCTCCAGGCCGACAACGAACGCAACGATCAGCGCGACGCTCCCGAAGAGCTCGACAAAATGCTGGTGAACCCCACACGGCTCTTCTACGATGACTCGGGAGCCGCCAAAACGGCGGCGATGCGAGTGGGGAGATAGCAGTCTACAGGCATCTGATTTCCAGTGGGAGGCGTCGACCCTCTCGGAGGAAGACGAGCGGCTCATCGGCGCCTACGGCGAGGTGGGCGTTCCCTTGGATAGCCTCGCTTATAGCGACGCCTTCGAGGAATTGCTCGACAAGGCGGGGTTCCGACCGGGTCAGCACGACAACCCGACGGACGAGGAGAGGCATAAGCGCTTCAAGCAGCTTCTGAACCTCCGCAAACGGGGCCGTCTGCCTCGTGTTCCACCCTCTTCCGTAGAACGATGAGGCGTTCGACGGACCGCAACGGGACCTCACCCCATGATCGCCGAATTGGTCGAGACCGTGAGCCGGCCGCGGTTCATCCGCGGCTCCGACGCGGCGGAGGGGATTCGCGAGGCCTGCGACCGGCGCGGGGACCTCGCTCGCTTCGTACCGGTGGGCGAGAGCGAGGAGGGGCGGCCCATCTCGGGCGTCGTCCTCGGGTCCGGGCCGAACCGGGCGACCCTCGTCGCCGGCGCCCACCCGGACGAGCCGGTGGGCCCGCAGACGCTCCGCCTGCTCGTCACGGAGGTGCTCCGGGCGGCGGAGCGGTACGCCCCGCTCCTCGAGAACTGGACCTTGCGGATCGTCCCGCACGTGAACCCCGACGGCGAGGCGGCCAACTGGCCGTGGATCGAGCGGTGGCCCGACCCGGCGGCGTATCTCCAGCACGTCTTCCGTGAGCTCCCCGGTCGCGACGTGGAGTTCGGCTATCCGTCCATGCGGCCGGAGAACCGCGCCGTTGCGTCCTTCCTCGAGCCCGCCGCCCCCGTCGACCTCCACATGAGCCTCCACGGGATGAGCGCGGCGGAGGGCGGCTGGCTCCTGATCGAGCGTCACTGGATCGACCGCACCGTGGAGCTCCGCCGGGCGTACGCCCGAGCCCTGGAACGGGCGGGCCTTCCGCTGTTCGACTGGGACCGGAAAGGGGACAAGGGCTTCCACTACATCGAGCCGGGCTTCGGGACCACGCCGGAGGCGGCCGCGATGCGGCGCCACTTCCTCGACGCGGGCGACACGCGGACCGCCGACGCCTTCCACGCGAGCTCCATGGAGTACGTCCGCTCCCTCGGCGGCGACCCGCTCTGCCTCGTCACGGAGATCCCGCTGTTTCTCCTGACCCGACGCCCCGTCGCGAGCGAGCCGGGCCGTCCCGCCACCACGCTCGCGTTCAAGGAGAAAGCCAAGGAATGGCGGGCGCGGGCGGAGCGGGGCGGACCCATGGATCGCATCGGGGAGGAGGCCGCCGCCTTCGGCCCGGCGCCGCTCGCGCTGGAGACGATCGTCTCCCTTCAGCTCACCGCCATCGAGCTCGGCATGGAGGCGGCGCGGCCGGGCTCCCTCGGCGCGACCGCGGGGTGAGCCGGGATGCAAATCGGCCGACGGATGTCGATTGTGAAATCCCGTTCGTCCTGCACCGGCGGTCGTCAGAACGGAATATCCTCGTCCGCGTCAGAACGCGGGTCGACCGTCTCCGAGGCCTCCGGAGGAAACGAAAAGTCCTCCTCGTGGAGCGATCCCTCCTCTTCTCGCCGCATCGCTTCGCGCTCGCGCCGGTCGTTCTCCTGGATCTCTTGCGCGTAGGCCCGAACCCGCGGGTTGGAATGAAAGAGATACCGCTCGAACGCGTGGCGGCGCTTCTTTCGAACGCACCCGCACTCGGTCAGACCTCGGTCGATGTCGTTCACGGCCTGTCGGTACTCCAGCTCCTCCGTTCCGAGCGTTTCGCACTCCCGGCAGAGGTGTCGACGGTGGCCGCCGCCGCTGAAGTTCTCGTTCGGCAGTCGCCGGTCGCACGACCAGCAGGAGTGGCCCGACGCCTTCCGATTCTTCTTCCGCTTTCCGCGTCGCATCGTCGCGCCATCGTAGACGCGGAGATGACATCGGACCCTCCACGCGGACGGCTTGTCCGTCGAGGAACACGGGCAAGCCCGGAGGCTTGCCCGTGCCACACGCTTGTTCTGCTGACACGCTCGTTGGGCCGGGAGCGGAGGGCGGCCGGTCCTCTCCGTCACAAGCGGTTCTCTTCCGGTGGCCGATCGTGTAATTTGGGTGTCTCACCGCCTCGGCGGCGGGATCGAGCACAACGGCACCCATTCGGAACAGGACACCATGCCGACCCTTCGCTGCACCCTGATCGTCACCGTGACGGCCTCGCTCCTCGTCGCCGCCGCGTCGGCATCCGCGGACGAGCCCAACATCGTGGTCGTCCTCGCCGACGACCTCGGCTACGGGGACGTCGCGGTGAACAACCCCGACTCGCCGGTCCCCACGCCCAACGTCGATCGCATCGCCTCGGAGGGCATGCGGTTCACGGACGGCCACAGCAGCGCCGCCGTGTGCACGCCCACCCGCTACACGCTCCTCACCGGTCGGTATAGCTGGCGCACCCGCCTGAAAAGCGGCGTCCTCGGCGGCTACTCGGCGCCGCTGATCGGGTCGGATCGCGCCACGATCGCGTCGGTGCTCCGCGAGGAGGGCTATCACACGGGCGTGGTGGGCAAGTGGCACCTCGGCCTCGGTTGGCCGACGAAGGAGGGCACCGAGGTTCCGAAGGACTGGTCGCGGATCGACCCGGAGAAGGTGGCGTGGAACGAGCCGCTGAAGGAAGGGCCCCACACGGTCGGGTTCGCCTACTCGTACATCTTCCCCGCGTCGCTGGATATGGCGCCCTACGTCTACGTGCACAACGGGAAGGTCACGCAGGAGCCCACCGCGAGGATGGAGCGGCGTGGCTTCCCCCGCTTCGTCCGCGATGGGGTCCGCGCTCCCGACCTCCACGCGGGCGAGACGCTCGACCACCTCACGGAGCGGGCCGTCGGCTATATCGAGCGCCGCGCCGACGGGGAAAAGCCGTTCTTCCTGTACTTCGCGCTCACCGCCCCGCACAAGCCCGTCTGGCCCGCGGAGCGCTTCCGCGGCCGCTCGGGCGTCGGCCCCCACGGCGACTTCGTCATGCAGGTGGACTGGACCGTCGGGCGGATCGACCGCGCCCTGAGAGAGGCCGGCGTGGACGAGGAGACCCTTCTGGTGGTCACCAGCGACAACGGGTCGTACATGCGGGAGGTTGCCCCGGACCAGCCCGGCCACTCGACCAAGCCGAAGACCCAGGGCTATCGCGTGTCGACCCACCGAGCCAACGGCGACCTCCGGGGGCGAAAGGCGGACATCTACGAGGGTGGCCACCGCGTGCCCTTCATCGTCCGGTGGCCGGGGGAGGTGGACTCGGGCGTGCGTTGCGACCAGCCGGTCTCCCAGGTGGACCTGCTGGCCACGTTCGCGGACGTGACGGGCGCGGAACTGTCTAAGGATACAGGCGAGGACAGCTTCAGCTTTCTCCCGCTCCTCCGCGGCAAAGGTCGCGACCGTCCGCCGATGGTCCATCGCTCCGGCAACGGCACGCTCGCGATCCGCGACCGCCGCTGGAAGCTGGTCCTCTCCAACGGCTCGGGCGGGCGGACGAATCCCCGAGGACAGCGCGGCAAGCGACCTTACCAGCTCTACGACATGCGGAACGACCCGCTGGAGACGACCAACCTCGTCGAGACGCGGCCGAAGGTGGCGAAGCGGCTCGAACAAGCGATGGAGAAGATCCGAACCTCGGGCCGGACTCCACAGTGAGAATCCGACTCGCGGACCTTGCCTTGACCCATCGCTTCCGCAGTACGCCGCGGCGATGCATGGCCCTCGACGCGCCCTAACAGAGGTCCCGCAGCGCCGCTTCCAGGTCCGTGAACTCGAAAGGGAACCCCTCCGCTTCCAGACGGCGCGGGACGCAGTAGCGTCCGTAGAGCGCCAGCTCCGGGTCCGTCCGCATCGCGAGCGGCGCCATCAGGCGAACGCCCCACGACGGCGCCGGAAGGCCGATCCGTCGGCCGAGGACCCGTCGCAACGTCCGCATCAGCTCCGCGTTGGACACCGGCTCGGGCGCCGTCGCGATGTAAGCGCCGTGCATCGCGTCCTCCGTGATCGCTCGCTCGAAGAGGCGATTCATGTCGCGCTCGTGAATCCAGCTGATTCCCTGGCGGCCGTGGCCCACCTTCCCGCCGAGGCCCCACCGCGTGAGCTTGGCCCACCTCGGCAGCGCACCGCCGTTCATCCCGAGGACCAGCGTCGTCCGCAGGACCACGCCCCGCACCGTCTCGGGCTTGAGCTCCTCATACGCCCGCTCCCACCGCTCACCCACGAACGGGGCCAGGCCGTAGCCGAAGGGCGACGCCTCGTCGCAGACGACTTCCGGCGGGTCGCCGTAGCGGTGGGCCGTGCTCATCTGCACCCACACCCTCGGCGGTCGGTCCACTTCTCGGACCGCCTCGCCCACCGCCCGGGTGGCCTCCACGCGGGAGCGGAGGATCTCGTCGCAATGGTCGGGCGTCTTCACGCAGTCGACGGTCCGTCCCGCGAGGTTGACCACGCCGGCCACCCCGTCGAGCTCCCTCGCCCACTCGCCGACGCGCCGGCCGTCCCATCGCACCTGCTTCCACGGCGTCCCATGGTCCGGCCGCCTCGCGAGCACCACCACCACGTACCCCCGCCCGACGAGATGCTCCGCGAGATTCCGCCCGAGAAACCCCGTCCCACCCGCGATGACGACCCGCTCGCCCGCGTCCGCCGCTGTCGTCGCTGCTTCGCCACCGGTCATGCTTCCATCTCGCCCTGAAGACCGATCCCTCGAACGCAGCCACACCCCGAGCACTGGAGAGAACCGACCGCACCGCCGAAGCGGCTGCCACCTATGAAGCGCGCCGGCGTTTCTCCCAATCCCGGCGGAGCTCGGTGCCGATCACGAGGAGGCAAACGCTCAGCACATTCCCGAGACCGATCCACACTGCATCCAGCGGCGGGACGCGACCGGTCCTGACCCACACCTCGACGTCCGCGGGGTCGATTCCGAGCGCCCGATCCGTTTCGCTCCGGAGCTCATACGCATCCCGTTCCAACTCCATGTAGGGACGCGATCTGATCGAAAGTGCAAACTGCAAGCCGTTCGCGCCGACAAGCCACGTAAACGCCACGATGCGGCAAAGGCGTCCGATCATCCGACGTCTCCCGTCAGCATGCTCACATAGCCAGTGCTTGCCGGGTTCGCTGGGACAGGCCACGCCGCGGCCGCGCGACCCGTCGGGTCTCGACATGAACAGGCAGAGGTCGGTGCATGCTCTCCCGGCAGATTGGCCCGCGTGCCCGACTCAGAGCACCCCGGAATCGTCCGGGTCCACCTGGAAAGGCTATGCGGCATCTTTCATATTCCGCTCCATATCGCCATCAATGCTGCAGTCAGCCAGGAAACTCCCGCCAGGCCAGAAATTCACCTCGTCGGCCGTTCTGGGTGAATCACCCACCGCGAGTCGAATGCTGGCGGAGGCATCATCCCCTCTCGGTGAGAACGTGATCGGGGTCACCTCGTCCCGTGTGGCTTTGCCACCGCGGCTCGCGGTGCCGCATGCGGATCGCCGCGACGGCGTCGCCGATGCCCGAAGCCAGGACGAGCGCCGCCATGACGGCCATGATCAGCCGAAAATCCCAGGGCACGGCGGCGGGGGCGTACTCGAAACGGCTGGCCATGGCGGACCGGTCGGCTCCCTCGAAACAAGCGGACGCGACCAGCGCGCCGAAGCACATGGCGAGGAGGATGTGGAGCACGTACTCCCCCGCGGGGAGCCCTCCAAGGAAGCGTCGGCTCTCCCCCTCCAGCGAGAAGTCCCAGACGGAGATGAGCAGGTCGAAGGCGAAGATCCCCATCAAGACCCAGAAGCAGGCTCCGTGCATCGCGAAGTTGGGGACGAGGAGAAACAACGCCGCGTAGGTCGGCCCGCGGAGGGCGTGCGTGACGAGCTCCTGCTTCGAGTCGGGGTGGGACCGAAGCCCGTGGGCGGTGGAGTGGAACAGCGCGATATCCGTCGCCCCGAGGATCCCCAGGACGAAAAGGATGTAGGTGGAGATCACCATCGGCCGCCTCCGGATGCAACTCACTGCAGGAGCCCTTCGCGGACCAGCCGGTCCATCGCCTGATGCCGAAACGCGAAGAACGCGTGGATGCGGCTCGAGAGGAGCAGCGGCATCATCCGCTCGCCACCGTGGGCCCAAGAAAGGGAGATCTCGACCGTGTCGCGGACTCGGGTGGCCCCATCCTCCCCGAGAAACTCGTGGAGGTGACGGAACCGGCGGAAGGGCCCGTGGATGAGCTCGTCCGTGAAGCGGCGGGGTGGGTCGCAGTCCGTGTGACGGAACCCCATCACCACGGGAATGAACCCGAGGACCGTCTGCTCACACCAGGTCTCCGCTCCGACGCGCACCCTGTCGTCGAGGTGCAGCAGGCGGAAGCCCGGCCATCCCCGCATGAGCAGTCCAAGGTGGGCGGGCCTCTCGTGGAAGGCGAAGACCCTCTCGACGTCCACCGGAACACGATGCTCGAACGTCCACCGCATGGTGTCTCCCGACACCGGATCCGACACGGTCGCTCGCCCGTCGTCGGCGTCACGACATGGCGACGGCCCGTCATGTCGCCGCGAGAAAACTGGCGACTCGAAGAAGCATGGGGCTCTCGGAGCGCGTTGTCAAGTGGTGAGGGTGCCGCGTGCGGCCGTCGGAGCAGAATCGCCGAGGCCACGTCGCGACGTGCTCGCGGACCGGTCGATCGGGGTCCTCGTGACGCTCGGGTCGATGCAGCCGTGTCGTGGATCCTCCCTCGCGTCGCTCCGAGGGTCCGAGGACGAGCGGCGAGCACGGACAAGGCCGCGGACGGCCTTGTCCGTGCCACCCGACGCCGTGAACCAACTCCGTCTCGTCGGCGTCGTCTTTGCTTGGGTGACACGGGCAAGTCCCAGCGGGATGCCGCCGGTGCCCGTCCGCGGGCTTGCCCGTGCTGGCGGCTGGGTCGTAGCCAACCCCGTGAACGGACCGTTGCCTCCGCTCGGATCCGTCGTCGCGAGCGGAAGCCCGTGGACGACGGCTTCTTTCAGCGGGGGGTCCCATGTATTCGGGTCAGCCATCGTTTCGGAAATCCGCCCGTGCCCGTCGCAGCTCGCCTCCCGGCCATCGGGGGCTTGCCGATTCGCACGGCGCGGAAAATAACGGTGTCGCTGTGCTCACTCAGTTCACGGCGTTTCGTGCCACCCAATGTCGTGAACCAAGTCGGTCGGCCTCCGGCATATCGCCCCGACCTCGCTCGGGGTGGGTCGTCGTGACGCCCACCCTTTACGAACTGGCTTTCAGGGGGAGAAAAGCGGAGCAGGGCGAGACCGAAGAACGGATGGACGTGGTCCATGTTCCCCACGCATCGATCGGGGCGGATCGAGCCGCTCCGGGTGAGTCGGGATTGCGTGGGGTGCGATTCGAATCCCTGGTCTCGTCCGATGCATCGGGTGGACGGCACGGACCGAAATCGTGGGCGCAACAGTCGCATCCCCCAGCAAGCTTCGGCGAAATTGGGCCGAGGGCCTCAAACCGGTGCGATGGATGTCGCGCCGAGCTTGCTCGGGAAGCCTGTACTCCCACACGCGGAACGCTGAGATTGGGGCGGCCTTCCAAAATCAACGTCGGGAAAAGCGGTTCGAGGTCGTACGAGAGGACTCACGGTCTCAAGAAAGGGAGTCGGTTCACGGCATTGGGTGCCACCCAAGCAGGCACACGTGCCGAGACCTCATTTCGGTCATGGCGTTGCGTACACCCCGCACCGGTTCCAAACCGGCGGGCAGGCACGTCCGCAGCCCGCCAGTCCCGCCGAGCTCTTCGCGAGCTCGGCTACGACTCGCCGGCCGCCTCGGGAGCCGTCAGGCATGCATGGCCGTCCCGTCGGCTCGACGTGAGCGGTGCGCGGATGTCGAGAAGGCGACGTCGGGCGAGACCGGCTCGATCGAGCGGTCGCTTACTTCGCCGCCGCGAGGGAGACCGGCTGACCCGTCTCGATGCTCTTCTGCTCGGCCTCGGCGATCTCCAGGCTCCGGACGGCGTCGTCCGCCGAGACGGCGCTCGGCGGCCGCCCCTCGTCCACGCTCTTCGCGAACGCCCGAATCTCCTCCATGTAGCCGTCGCTGTCGAGTTGGACGGCCTCCTTCTCCCCGTTGCGAATGAGCCAGAGGACGGGGTCCCGGCCGATGTTGAAGTCCGCCGTGGCGTGCTCGAAGTTGACGGTGTAGGCCATGTTGAAGTCGAAGCCGTCGGCCATGGCCCATCCGCCCTCGCCGAAGACCAGCGGCACATCGTCGTAGAGGTAGTGCGTGACCACGTGGTCGGTGGCGCCGGTGCTCTTCTGGTAGCCGCGGCTGAACACCTGCTTCGGCGAGCCGAATGCGTGGAGGACGAAGTCCGTGTCGTGGATGTGGAGGTCGATCAATCCTCCGCCGGAGCTCTTCCCGTCGCGGAACCACCCCGGCGGCAGCGAGGCCACGCGTCGGAACCCGGCGCCGAGGACACGGCCGTAGCTCCCCTCCTCGATGGCGCGCTTCAGCCAGACCCAGTGGGGCCAGTACCGGATGCACATCGCGGGCATGAGCATCCGCTTCGCGTCCGCCGCCTTGTCCGCGAGCTGTCGGGCCTCGTCGCTGGTCACCGCCAGCGGCTTCTCGCAGATGACGTGCTTCCCCGCGTCGAGGGCGGCGGCGACCACTTCCGTGTGGGCTGGCGTGGCGACGCAGACGTCCACCACGTCCACGTCGTCCATGGACAGCAGCTCGCGATAGTCCGTCACGCCGCGGATGCCCTCCATGGGCAGGTGGTCGATGGTGCCGGGGATGTTCCCCCAGCTGTCGGTGAGGTCGCCCGCCGCCCGATGCGGCTTCCGGTCCGCGACCGCGACGAGCTGAGCCTCGGGCACGTTGAGGCAAGCGGTCGCGTGCATCCGCCCCATGAAGCCCAGCCCGATGATGCCGATGCGTGCCATGGTGGGATCGTCCTTGCTGCTCGAAGCTCCTCGGCGATGTTACGTCGAACGTCGTTCAACCGAACCCGCTCGCGGGTCGCGACGGGACAGCTCGTTTCCGGGTTCGCACCGCTGCTTTCCGTCGCGGCTCCGTTCCGGCGGAAGCCGCTTCCATCCGCTCACGGTCGTGCGGCGTTCATCCCGCGTTCCGCTTGACGAAGTCCGCCGCGGCGCGGACGTCGGCGACCCGCTGGTTGCCCGCCTCCCGCTCGATGACGAGCTCACCGTCGTAGCCGATCGCGTCGAGCTCCTTGAAGAAGGCGGACCAGTCGACGTCGCCCTCGCCGACGACGACCTCCTCGCCCCACGTCCCGGGTGTCTTGGTCCACTTGCCGTCCTTGATGTGGACCTGCTGGACGTGGGGCCCGACGGTCCGCAGCGCCTCGATCGGGTCGCCCACGCCGTAGAGGATCATGTTGGCGGGGTCGAAGTTGACGCCGACGTTGGGCCGCTCGAGCCGCTTGAAAAACTCCAGCAGCGCCGGCGCGTCCTCCTGTCCCGTCTCCAGGCCGACCGAGATGCCCTGATTTCCGAAGAGGTCGGCGATCTCCCGCACCCGGCCGAGCACCTTCTCGTAGCCCGGCTCCGACGGGCCGTGAGGGATGAATCCCGCGTGGAACATCACGAAGCCCAGGCCGAGGTCCTTCGCGAGCGGGGCCACCTTCTCCGCGTTCTCCCGCATCTTCGGCCACGTCTCGTCGGGGACCACGCCGCCGGTGCGTCGGATGGACTCGAGGGTGGAGTAGTCCTCGCCGACGCCCGCCATCATGCCCCCGACCAGCTCGATGCCGGCATTCGACAGGACGGAGCCGGCGTCCGCCCACGCGTCCTCGGTGACGAGCGGGACGAGCGCCAGGTTGATCCGGTCGAGCTCCGCCTGCCGCAGCGCGTCGACCAGCTCCTGCGGCGAGCCGGGCTCGAGGGACCAGCTGCAGACGGCGAGTCGGTCGGCGATCGCTCGGCTTGCCATGGTACGCTCCTCTTTCGAGTTCACCTGTGGGCCCCCTTGTATACACGAAGTGGGCCTTCTACGCGACCCCCGCCGCGGCGGGCCGCGTGGCGTCCCGGTAGGATGAGGCGTCATCCGAGCGCGACAAGGAGGACCATGATGAGCGGAATGCATCGCCGCAGCCGGACCACCACGCAGGGCATCGGCCGGGCGCCCAACCGCGGGATGCTCCGGGCGGTCGGCTTCCACGACGACGACTTCGACAAGCCCATGGTGGGCATCGCCTCGCTCGCGAGCGACATCACGCCGTGCAACGCCCACTTCGACACGCTCGCGACGCGCGTGCGGGAGGGCGTCCGCGCCGCCGGCGGCATCCCCCAGGTCTACGGCGCGCCGACGGCCTCCGACGGCATCATGATGGGCCACCACGGCATGCGGTACAGCCTCCCGAGCCGCGAGGTCATCGCCGATAGCATCGAGCTCGTCAGCGGCGGGATGAACCACGACGCGATCGTCCCCATCGGCGGGTGCGACAAGAACATGCCGGGCTGCGTGATGGGGATGGAGCGGGTCGAGACGCCCGGTGTCTTCCTCTACGGCGGCTCCATCATGCCGGGGACGGGCGCCGACGGCCACGACCTGGACATCGTCTCCATCTTCGAGGCGGTGGGCCGCTACCAGGCGAACCAGCTCGACGAGGGTGGCGTCCACGCGGTGGAGTGCGCCGCGTGCCCCGGCGCCGGCGCCTGCGGCGGCATGTTCACGGCCAACACGATGAGCACCGCCATCGAGGCGATGGGGCTCTCACTGCCCTACAGCGCGTCCAACCCCGCGGTCTCGGCGGACAAGGAGCGGGAGGCGTACCTCGCGGGCGAGGCGGCGGTCCGGATGATCGAGGCGAACCTCACCCCGCGCGACCTCGTCACGCGGGAGAGCCTCGAGAACGCGGTGACGGTCCTCCTCGCCCTCGGCGGGTCGACCAACGCGGTCCTCCACCTCCTCGCCATCGCCAACGAAGCGGGCGTGGAGTGGAGCCTCGCGGACTTCGACCGCCTGAGCGACCGCGTGCCCCACATCGCGGACCTCCGCCCGAGCGGACGATACGTCATGCTCGACGTTCACAAGGTGGGGGGCACCCCGGCGGTCATGCGGACCCTCCTCGACGAGGGGTGCCTCCACGGCGACTGCCCGACGGTGACCGGCAAGACGCTCGCGGAGAACCTCGCCCACGTTCCGAGCGTCCTGAAGCGGCGCCAATCCGTGATCAAGCCGCTCGACCAGCCGCTGACGCGGGGCGGCCACATCACCATCCTCCAGGGCAACCTCGCGCCGGAGGGGGCCGTCGCGAAGACCTCCGGCCTCAAGGTCCGCCGCATCACGGGGCCGGCCCGCGTCTTCGACGGCGAGGAGGCCTGCTACGAGGCGATCCAGAACCGACGCATCCGCGAGGGCGACGTCGTGGTGCTCCGCGGCGAGGGACCGGTCGGCGGGCCGGGGATGCGGGAGATGCTCGCGGTGACGGCCGCCCTCGTGGGCCAGGGCCTCGGCGAGAAGGTGGGGCTCATCACGGACGGCCGCTTCAGCGGCGGCACGCACGGCCTCGTGGTCGGCCACGTCGCGCCCGAGGCGGGGGTGGGCGGGCCGATCGCGCTCGTGGAGGACGGCGACGAGGTGACCATCGACGCGGACGAGAAGGCGCTGGTCCTCCACGTCGCGGACGAGACGCTGGAGGCCCGCCGCTCCGCGTGGCGGCGTCCGTCGGCCAAGGTCACCCGCGGCCTCCTCGCGAAGTACGCCCAGAATGTCGCCTCCGCGAGCCGCGGCGCGGTGACGGGCGTGGAGGCCCACACGCCGGAGCCGGCCGGGCGGACGGTGTGAGACCCGGCGAACGGCTCAGCGTGAGCGGGACAGCGCTCGGATGAGCCACACCCCGACCGAACATGGCGGCGGACAGGCCGGGATCGAGGCGAGGGTCGAGGGGCCGGCGATCGGACTCCTCGTGGTCGGGGCATTCACCATCCTGCTCGGCGGGATGTCCGTGTCCCTTCGGCAACCGTGCGCCGACGTGCGGGCAACGACCGCGTATCGGGCAGGCTCGGAGCGCCAGATAGCGGCGCAGGGCATAACGCTCACGTCCGAGGGGATCCCGGCGTGGAGGTTTGGCGGACCGGGGGTGGATGGGGTAGCTCAGTGGGCCCGAGCGGGTGGCGGGGCATCGCACATGGTTCGAAGCCCACGCCAAAGCGAGGAGGCTTCCCGCTCCTCGCTTTGGCGTATAGGCTCAACTTATTCTTTTCCGCCTCCTTACGCC
>CAZQQP010000002.1:0-27272 GCA_964595475.1 uncultured Planctomycetaceae bacterium
ACTACGACTACATCGTTCGGTACAACGGCGGGGCGAACGCGGGCCACACCGTGGTCGCGGACGGCGAGCGATACGCGTTGCACCTCGTCCCGAGCGGTGTGCTCTATCCCAACAAGATCAACGTGATCGGCAACGGGGTGGTCGTCGACCCCGCGACCCTCCTCGAGGAGATCGACGCCCTTCGCCGGCGGGGCATCGAGGTCGGGGAGAACCTGCGCATCAGCGACCGCGCCCACCTCGTCCTCCCCTACCACCGACAGGAGGAAGCGCTCATCCAGGCGGCGCTCGCCGCGACCGAGGGGCGGAGCGAGAACATCGGAACCACGGGACGCGGGATCGGGCCCGCCTACGCGGACAAGGCCACGCGGTCGACCGCCATCCGCGTCGGCGAGCTTCTTCGAACCGGAAAGCTGCGGGAGAAGATCCGAACCGTGGTGCAAGTGAAGAACGCCACACTCGGCGCGCTCGCGTCCGTGGCCGGCCGACGCTTCGAGCCGATCGACGCGGAGGAGGTCGCCGAGAAGGTCGTCGCGGACGGCGAGCGGCTAAGCCCGCACATCTGCGATACGACCGAGGTGCTTCACGGAGCCATGGGCTCCGGTCGCCGCCTCCTCTTCGAGGGCGCCAACGCGAGCATGCTCGACATCGATCACGGGACGTATCCCTTCGTGACGTCGAGCAACTGCTCGGCCCTCGGCGTCCACTCCGGCGCGGGCGTCCCCGGCCGCTGCGTGGGGTCCGTGGTCGGGATACTGAAGGCGTACACCACCCGCGTCGGCGGCGGTCCGTTCCCTACGGAGCTCCACGACGGCGTGGGCGAGCGCATCCGCGAGCGAGGCAACGAGTACGGCACGACGACGGGACGGCCCCGTCGCTGCGGATGGCTGGACCTGGTGGCGGTGAGGTACGCGACCCGCCTTTCCGGCGCCACGTCGCTCGCCATCATGCTCCTCGACGTGCTCGCGGGCGTCGAGACGCTCCGGATTTGCACGGGGTATCGCCACGGCGGGCGGTCGCTCGACCGCTTTCCCGCGGACGCATCGGTTCTCGCGGAGGTGGAGCCCGTCTACGAGGAGCTCGACGGCTTTCCCGACGTCAGCGGGTGTCGGGCCTACGAGGATCTTCCGGCGGCGGCGAAGCGATACGTCGAGCGGATCGAGGAGGAGACCGGAGTGCCGGTGGGGATGATCAGCGTCGGCCCGGAGCGGTCGCAGACGCTGGTTCGGGAGTGGCAGTGGTCCGCGGTGATCGAAGGACTCCCAGCCCATGATTGACGTCCCCGACGAAACGGCCGCGACCCTCGCCGACCTTCCACCGGAAGCGATCCCCCGCCACGTCGCCGTCATCATGGACGGCAACGGGCGGTGGGCTCGGCAGCGGGACGAGGCCCGTCTCGCGGGGCACGAGGCCGGCGCTCGGGCGATCCGGCCGATCGTCACGGAGTGCGCCAGCCTGGGCGTGGAGGCGCTGACCCTTTTCTCGTTCAGCGCCGAGAACTGGAAGCGGCCCCGGGAGGAGATCGACTTCCTCCTGGACCTCTGCATGCAGTATCTCCACGCCGAGTACCGGACGATGGTGGACCACAACGTCCGCTTCCTCCACGTGGGCACACGCGAGGGGCTCCCGCCCAAGCTCCTCGAGCGGCTCGACGAGGTGACCGGAGCGACCGCCAACCACACGGGACTCAACCTGGCGCTCGCCCTCAACTACGGCGCTCGCGGCGAGCTCACGGAGGCGGTCCGCAGCCTCGCCCGGCGGGCTCGTGACGGGGAGCTCGCCCCCGAGGAGATCGGGGAGGAGACGCTCGCCGACCACCTCTACACCCGCGGCCTGCCCGACCCGGATCTCCTCATCCGGACGGCGGGCGAGATGCGGCTGAGCAACTTCCTCCTCTGGCAGGCGAGCTACACGGAGATGTGGGTCACGTCGACGCTCTGGCCGGACTTCACGGTCGGCCACCTCTACGACGCCATCCGGGAATACGCCCGTCGCCGGCGGCGCTTCGGCGCCGTCGAGCCCGCCTGATCCCGTCGGAACGGGGGCACGGCCGGGCTCCCGGCGGCCTTCCCGAGCCAGGCGACGCCGTGAGCCAAGCCGTCGCGGCTTCCGAGGGGGGCCGTCTCTTCCGCGACGTATCGTCCCGTTTCTCCATGCATGGATGCACGGGCGGGCCGCCGGGGGGTCCTCGCCCGCTCCGCGGGACGGGTGGCGGAAAGGGCCCTCGCGGCAGGGCAGACGCTCGCAATCCGCAGCGTAGATCCTCCCCCGTTTGGCGCGTCGGTTCACGGCGTCCGACCCGCGGTCACGGCGTGGCGGGATTCAGGAGGAGGCCCCGCCCCGGTAGCGGTGCAGCGTCTGGACCACCATGCGGTGGACCTCGTGGGGGTTCCGGACCACGCGCCAGGCGGCCGTCGTCTCCTCCTCGTCGCCAGGAAGGGTGCGCAGCGTGAAGGAGAGGGTCCCGAGGCCGAACAGCCGCTCCCTTAAGGACGTGTGGAGGACGGGGTCCGCGAGCCGAGGCAACGGCGCGTCGAAGACCGTGGTCCGGAGCACGCCACGGCTGCGGATCACCCGACGGTCCGTGAGGATGTAGACGTGGGAGAACCATTCGAGGACCTGCCACCCCAGGCGAAGGCCGAGGAGGGAGACGACCAGCGAGACGAGCTGTTGCGGGCCCACGCCTTCCACCGGGATGGACGGACCGACCCACACCACCGCTCCCGTGACCGCGAGCGCCGCGAGGATGCTCCCGAGGCAGGTCAGCGGGACGAACCAGACGCTCGGCTTCAGGAACAGCAGGACCACTTCCCCTTCGGGGAGGACAGGCTTGGAAAGGAGGGCCGCGGCATCCAAGGGCACCTCGGCGGGCGGCGCCGTGTCGTGGTGAGCGGCCTCCCGCTCGGCGGTCCCCACGCTCGTCACGCCTGCGTCCGGCATAGCGTGTCCCTCGGTCAACCAGACAGGAGCCACCCCGTCCTCAGGAGCCAGCAAGCCACCGGCGCCACGACCAGCGGCGAGTCAAGAAGGTCGAGAAAGCCGCCGAAGCCGGGGAGAAGGCTACCGGAGTCTTTCACCCCCACGTCTCGCTTGAAGAGACTCACCAGCAGGTCTCCCCCTTGGCCCAGACATCCGGCCGCGGCGCCGGCGAGCGCCGTCCATCCGGCATGGTAGGCGTCGGCCGCCGCGCCGCCGCCTGTCAGCGTCGCCAGTGCCGCCGCGACACCGGCGGCGACCGTCAGCCCGCCGAGGAGACCCTCCCACGTCTTCCCGGGACTGACGGACGGGGCGAGCTTATGCCGGCCGACCGCCCGTCCCGTGAAGTAGGCCCCGACGTCGCACGCCTTGGTGACGCCGAGGACGGCGAGGACCACCCACGCCGACTGGTCGCGGCGCATCGCGACGAGGCCGCCGGCGCCGAGGCCGAGATAGGTCACCGCGAGCATCTGGCTCGCCGCGGCGAGCAGCGCGGTGTGTGTGGAGGCCCGCCGGCAATGCCAGAGGAGGGCGGCGAGCAGCGACGCGAACAGGACGGTCGTGAGCGCGGCCATCGCCGCTTGCGGCCCCACGCCCGACGGCGCGGCGTAGAGCGTGAGGCATGCCGCGACGGCGCCGGACGCGACAAGCACGGTGTCGGCGGGCAGGCCACGCGCTCGGAGGAGGTCGACGAGCTCACGCCCCGCGAGCGGGAGGAGAGCGACGGTGAGAAGGACGAGCAGCGAGCCCCTGGGCAGACCCAGGGCGTCGGCGTGCTCCAGAGCGTGATCGAGCCAGAAAAGACCGACCAGGCCCGCGACGAGGGAACCACCGACGACGACACGACGAAGGAGCATGACGAGCGCGCGCTCCCAAGGGGTTGGCGGTCTGGCGGTCGTGAGCGTGGGCCACCGGGTGCCATCGACAGCTTGTCTGCCGGTGACCGGTCGCCGCCGCTCGGGCGGACACGCCCGCGACCGCCGGGAACAAGACCGCCCGAGTCTACGTCGCTCGTCGCGAGCGCGACACTCCATCGGCGGAGCACACCCGTCGGGAGCGTGTGCGTCGTCTCGGCCTCACCCTCCCGATGGGGGCGTCCGAGTCCCGCCGCTGGGATGGTTTTTCCGCCGTCGGGCACCGGCGGCGAGCTGGCCCTACCACCCCGCTGTGCCGGGGGAAGGGGCATCAAGCGTCGCCCTTCCGTGTGTGGCACGGGCAAGACCGTCCGCGGCCTTGCCCGTGGCAGACGGCTCGGCACGCCTCCGCAGTTCACCGGGGAAACCCCCGTCACCGAAACGATGCTCCGTGAGAGGGAGGTCCGTTCCCGGCTTGAAGCGGTGCCCCGTCCGTCTTCCAGACGGCCGCCCTCCGCGGCTCAGACCGCCTCCGGCGTCTCCACGGACTCCTCCGTGGTCGTCTGCTCCCCTTCGTGCCACGCGGCCGGCCAGATGTGGAAGCCCCCGCTGTCGAGGTCGAGCGTCCGCCAGGTGCCCCAGATGCCGTGCTCCGCTTCCGCCCACCCCGTGTAGTGGACCGCGTGCATGCCCACGTACTGCTTGAGCATCTCGCATCGGCCGCTGTCGCGGTCGTAGCTTCCGGTGATGGTGAACTGTCCCACTGGATCCGCCCCCGCTCCGGAGATCACTCCGTCGATGAACGTCAGGTCCAGATCCATCCGGGCGCGGCCGGAGAAGAGCGTGGGCTGAAGGAAGAACCCGAGCCAGGGGCCGCTCGGGAAGCGCTCGTCCTGTTCGTGGTGTTCCGCCATCCGAACCGGCCGACGAGGGTGTTCTTCTGCCTCCCCGGTCGCGGCCGGCGAGCCGGCCACGCGTCACGCGGGCGAGGGGACCGTCTCGATCACCTGCTGCATGACCCGGGCGGTACCGGTGAAGCCCCCGTCGTGCATCGCTCCCTTGCCCACCATCCGGTGGGCGCAGACGGGGATGACCTGGGAGAGGACGTCGTCGGGCTGGACGTAGTCCCGTCCGTTCAGAAGCGCCGTCGCCCGAGCGGCTTGTGCGAGTGCCAGCGTGCCGCGCGGGGAGACACCGATCTCGATCTGATCGTGGTCGCGGCTCGCCGCCCCGATCTGGACGATGTAGGAGACCAGCGATTCGTCCATGTGCACTTCGTTGACCCGCTCCTGCCACTGGAGCAGCTCCTCGCGGCTCATGACCGACTGCAGCTGGTGGAGGGTCGTGATGGCGGGCTGCTGCATGAGGATGCGGGCCTCGTCGTCGGGGCTGGGATAGCCGAGATTGACCCGCATGAAGAAGCGGTCGAGCTGGCTCTCCGGGAGGAAGTAGGTCCCCTCGAACTCGAAGGGATTCTGTGTGGCGATCACCATGAAGGGTTGCTGGAGCGGGTGGGTCTGCCCGTCGACCGAGACCTGCGCCTCGTTCATCCCCTCGAGCAGCGCGGACTGGGTCCGCGGCGTGGTCCGGTTCACCTCGTCCGCAAGAAGAATATGGGTAAAGATGGGTCCGTGCTTGAAGATGAACTCGTCCGTCTCCTGGCTGTAGATGGTCACGCCCACCACATCCGCGGGGAGGAGATCCGGCGTGAGCTGGAGACGGGCGAAGGAGCAGTCGATGCTCCGGGCAAGCGCCTGCGCGAGCACGGTCTTCCCCACGCCCGGGACGTCCTCGATGAGGATGTGGCCACGGGCGAGGAGGCAGACGATGAGCTGGTCGACGGCCGAGCGGTTGCCGAGGAAGACGCTCTGGATGTTTTCTCGGAGCTTCTGGAGCTGATCCATCGCGAACCGTTCTATGGCCAGACCTCGATGCCGCTGGCGGAGTATAGCGGAGCGGGGCGGACTTGGCGTCACGGCCGTCGTCCGCTTTAATCAGCGGAGCTCGACTCGGAAGGAGCGGATATGGCCGACCGTTCGATCACGATCCTCGGGGACGGGGCGATGGCGACCGTCTGCGCCACCCTTCTCGACGGGACGTCCAATCGGGTGACGATGTGGGGGCCGTTCCCCGACCACGTCGAGCAGATGATCCAGACCCGCCGAAACGAGCGATACCTTCCGGGGTATCCCCTTCCCCCGTCGCTCCGGCTGACCTCGGACGCGACCGCCGCGACGGAAGGCGCCGACCTGCTGGTCGCCGCCGTCCCCACACCCTACATCCGCCAGGTGTGGCAGCGGTTCGCCCCGCGGGTGGAGAGCGGAACTCCTGTCGTCTCGGTGGCCAAGGGCATCGAGAACGAGACGCTGCTCCGGCCGACCCAGATCATCCAGGACGTCCTCGGCGAGCGGAGCGACGACGGGAGCCGCCCCATCGCCGCGCTCAGCGGACCGTCGATCGCGTCGGAGCTCGCCCGCTGTCTCCCGGCGACGGTGGGCGTGGCCAGCGAGAACCGCGCGTTCACCCAGGACTTGCAGCAGCTGTTCACGACCAACTGGTTGCGTGTCTACACGAACTCGGACCTGCTCGGCGTGGAGATCGCCGGCGCCACGAAGAACGTCATCGCGCTCGCGGCGGGCGTCCTCGACGGCCTCCAGGCGGGCAACAACGCCAAGTCCGCCCTCCTCAGCCGCGGCCTCGCGGAGATCGCCCGCCTCGCCGTGGCCATGGGCGCGGAGGCCGAGACCCTCTTCGGGGTGACGGGCGTGGGTGACCTCGCCGTCACCTGCTTCTCTCCCCAGGGGCGGAACCGCACCGCGGGGGAGATGCTCGGGAAGGGGCGGAAGCTCGACGAGGTGCTTCAGTCCATCGAGGGCGTGGTGGAAGGGGTGCCCACGACCAAGGCGGTGCTCGCGCTCGCGGAGCGCCACGGGGTGGAGATGCCCATCACGTCCGCCGTTTACGCGGTGCTGTTCGACAATCTCGACCCGATTGACGCCATCAGCATGCTGATGCAGCGGGCGCCCAAGGAAGAGCGGGTGAGATAAGCAGGTGGGAAAGTATCGGTTGAGCCTCTTCATCGGTGCCGCCTTGGCACCGATGAGCGAGCCGCTGTTCGAGCAAGGGCGACGTCCGCGAATGCGCGGGTCCGCTCCGCCGGGGCATCACAAATGGGGGACGGCCACGCCGAAGCGAGGAGGCTTCCCCCTTGCTTTGGTGGATCCGCTCACCCGATTCACTCCTGCCGGTCGCGAGGGTGTCCGCCGAGGGGCGGGGAAGTCGGGAGGCCGAACCGCAAAGGTCCGAAAGGCGTGACCACGGTGGATCCCGCTGGGGCTCCGGATCGCATCGGCCGGCACCTTCGCGTGTCGGGCGTCTCCCTCGTTCGGCCGGCCGGGTGCGGTACGTCGACGCGAAGGGGTGCCTCGCTTCTCGCGAGCTCGGCTACGGAGACGCGGCGTAGCCGAACCCGCGAACGGGTCACTTGAGGGGACCGGCGCGGACGCGAAGCTCCCCCATCCCCGACACCGCGATCACGGCGTCGGGGGAGCCGTCGCCCACGACGTCGGGGGCGATGGCGCACGCGGGGCCGCCGCGGACCGACAGCCGCCGCCGGTTGGGAAACGTGCCGTCCCCCTTCCCGAAGCGAACAGAGACGTCGTCGCTCTCCCAGTTGGCGGTCAGGATGTCCGGCGTGCCGTCGCCGTCGAGGTCCGCCACCGCCACGGAGTACGGCGACTTCCCGACGCCGATGGGCTTTTGCGCCTGGAAGGTGCCGTCGCCCTTGCCGAGCAGCACCGAGACGTTGTCGGCGAGCTTGTTGGCCGTGACCAGGTCCGCCTTTCCGTCTCCGTTGAGATCGCCGACCGCGACGGAGGTAGGGGTGTCGTCGACGGAGAAGCGCTGCTCCTTCCGAAAGCCACCGCCCTTCTTCCCGAGAAGCACGGACACATCGTTGCTCGCCTCGTTGGCGGTGACGAGGTCGGAACGCCCGTCGCCGTCGAGGTCCGCCACGGCCACGGACGAAGGCCGCGACCCGACCTCGTATCGCTTCTCCTTGCCGAGGCGGCCATCCTTCTGCGCCGGAAGCACCGAGACGTCGCCCGTCCCCGCGTTGGCCGTGACCACCTTCCGCGATCCGGCAAGATGGGCCACCACGACCGAGGCGGGCCAGTTGCCCACGGAGTAGCGCTTCTCCTCGGCGAAGCGGCCGCTTCCTTTGGCGAGGAGCACGGAGATGTCGTTGGTGTAGAAGTTGGCGGCGATCAGGTCGGGCTTTCCGTCGCCGTCGACGTCACCGGCCGTCACCGCTTCGGGCGAGCGTCCGACGAGGAGCCGCGTGCCGTCGCCGAGGGGATCGCCGGCGTTGGAGAGAAGGGTCGAGAGGTCGTCGCTCTCGGCGTTGGCGGTGACCAGGTCCAGCGCCGCGTCCCCGTCGAGGTCCGCTGCCGCGACGTCGCTCGGTGCTTCGCCGACCGTGAAGACGGTCTCCGACATCGCGGTGTCGGCGAGCACCGCGACAAGCACGAGAGAAACGAGCGAAAGAGGCGAGCTTCTCCGCGCCATCATCACCCTCCTCGCCGGGAGGCTACGGCTAACCCTTCCGGAAGAGGTCGTCCGCCGGCTCAGCCATCTTTCTTCTTTTTCTTCTTTTTACTCTTTTTCTTCTTTTTGTCCTTCTCGCCCTTCTGGCCCTCTTTCTTCTTCGGGCGTGCGCTCTTGGGCCAGGGATTCGCCCCATGCCCGCGGTTGAAGCGAACGTCGTGCACCCTCTGGTAGAGCACACGGGCGAGGGCGTTGAGGCCCTGGCGCGTCACGTTCGTCTTCCAGACGTAGATCTTCCGGAGCGAGACCAGGTCCTCGAGATGTCTCAGCCCGCGGTCGCTGACGTTGGTCCCGTAGAGGTTCAGATACTCCAGGTGCTTGAGGTGGCTGAGGTGCTTCAACCCCTTGTCGCTGATCTTCGTGTTCTCGAGGTGCAGCCGCTGCAGATAAGGCGTGCCTTTGAGATACGCCAGCGCCTCGTCCGTGATCGACGTGCCCGAGAGGTCGAGCTCGACCACCTTGGGCAGCTTCTTCAGCGGCTTCAGGTCCTTGTTCTGGATCTCGCCGGCGCGGGAGCCGAAGTAGATGCGGAGCCAGTTGCTGTCCTGGGCCATCCGCATCACCGTGGCGCCCGCCTTCTCCAGCTTCGCGATCCGCTTCTTCTCTTGCTTCTTGAGCGGACGGTCGGGCGGGAGCGTCGGCGTGGGGCCTTCCTTCTTCTTCTTCTTGGTCGCGTCCTGCAGGACCAGGCCCTCCGGCCAACGAGCCCCGCCGGCGATCCACAGCTTGATCGCGTTGACCTGCTTCTTGGGAAGCGGGTCGCCCGCGTCCTTCGGGGGCATGCGGTCCGCGTCGTCGGCGGGGAGCGACACCCGGAAGAAGATATCGCTGTTGATGGGATCGCCCGGGACGATGGCGCTGGAGTCGGACGCGAGGAGCGGGCCCCGCTTGTCGAGGCGAAGGTCGCCCTTCTGCTTCTCGACGCCGTGGCAGCGGACGCACTTCTTCTCCAGGATCGGCTTGATGTCCTGCTTGAAGCCGATGCGGGGCACCTTGACGTCCTTGGACCAGGAGGCCCCCTGCTTCACCCACCGCTTGAACAGCTTCTTCTGCTTGGCCGTCAGCGGCTTCCCCTCGGCGGGCATGCGGTTCGAGTCGTCGGGAGGGAGGGTGATGAGCTCGATCACCTTGCTCTTCCCCGGCTTCCCCGGCTTGATGGCGCCCATGGCGCTGCTCTTCTTGTCCCAGCGGAGATCGCCCTTCTGCTTCTTGGGACCGTGGCACTTCACGCAGCGGGTGGCGAGGATCGGACGGATGTCCTTCGCGAAGTCGACCTTCTGGTCCTTCTTCTTTTTCTTCTTCAGGATGTCGGAGGCGTCGTCCTCCGCGAAGGCGGGATTCAGCGTCGAGAGACCGAGGGTGAGCAGCGAGGCGAGGACGATGCAGGAGGTCGCGCGTCGGTTCATACGGGCTTTCTCCGGGAGAATCTTCATGTGGTGAGACCTACGCAGTAGGATTTCTCTGGATGCTACATGACGGCGCGACCCCCGTCAAAGCGGGAATCAAGAGACATCCGACGGGAACTCGAGAGGGCGACGATCGCGGGAGTTCGGGCACGTCCGCCTCGACGGTGGACCGTCGCGGGCGGAAGGCGGGGAGGGTGCCCCCGGGGTGGACATCGGCCCGCTCGCGGCTACTGTAGTCTGATCTAGGGGTGTGTCGAGTGGAGGCGTGATATGACGCGAGGCGCTTGGTGGGTCGCGGCCGTCGGGGTGTTCTGCCTTTCAAGCCCCACGCTCGCGGAGGACCGCGTCACGGCCCGGCTGGTAACGGACGTCGCTTCGGTCGAGCCGGGAGAGCCTTTTCGGATCGGCGTGCTCTACCAGATCCGGCCGCAGTGGCACATCTACTGGCGGTGGCCGGGGAACTCGGGTGTTCCCACGCGGGTGGAGTTCCAGTTGCCGGACGGCTTCGAGGTCGGGCCGCTCCGTTGGCCCGTGCCCAAGCGATTCGTCCAGCCGGGCCAGATCCGCGGCTACGGCTACGAGAACAAGGTGCTCCTCACCGCCCGCGTCGTTCCGCCCGAGGACCTTCCCACCGGGACGACCGCCACGTTGAAAGCCGAGACGGATTGGCTGGTCTGCCGGGAGGTCTGCAAGCCGGGGAAGGCCTCGCTCCGGAGCCAGCTTCCCGTGGAGAAGGAGGCACGGCCCGCGAACCGCACGCTGTTCCGGCGGTGGGAGCGGCGTCTGCCGAGCCCGCCGTTCGCGGACGAGAACGAGCGCCTCCGGCAGGATGTTCAGGTACGGACCGACGGCGGGAAAGGCCCCTGGGTCCGATACACCATTGTGGTCCCGTGGGCGGGGACGCCCGCCGACGTCCACTGGGTTCCGGCGCTCGACGCGGCGCTGAGCGTCCGGAAGCAGCAGGTCCAAACCTCCGACGGGCGGACCACCGTCCGCTTCGAGGGTCGGGTGAAAAAGGGGCTGACCGCGTCCATCGATCGCATGCCAACGCTGGTGATGTACCAGAAGGAGGATGACCGTGGGGCGGTTCGGGTTCCCATCCCGGTTCCGGGAAAGACGTAGCGAGGCGCCGCCTCGCTCCGACCGGGTGAGCGAAGAGGGGGCGGCCGGAATCGGAGGCCGTCTCCGCCATCGAAGTGGGTTCCGCGGAAGCGGGTTCTGTGAAAGGAGGAGCCCTATGAAGCGCTTCTTCGGTCCGAGCGCCATCGGCCTGCTGACGGCCGCAGCGCTGGTGATGACGACGGGACAAGCGTGGGCTGGCCAGAAGGCGGAGGTGGGCAAGAAGGCGCCCGACTTCACGCTGAAGGACCAGACCGGCAAACCGGTGAGCCTGTCGGACTTCCGGGGCAAGATCGTGGTCCTCGAGTGGACCAACGACGGCTGTCCGGTCTGGCGGCGCCACCACACGGAGGGCAACCAGACCATGATCCGGCTCGCGAAGAAGTATCGCGACAAGGGGGTCGTCTGGCTCGGGATCAACTCCACGAAAAGCGCCGGGGTGAAACACAACAAGCAGCTCAAGCACGAGTACGACCTGCCCTATCCGGTCCTCGACGACTCCAGCGGGAAGGTCGGCCGGATGTACGGCGCCAAGACGACGCCCCACATGTACGTGATCAATAAGAAGGGCGTGCTCGTCTACAACGGCGCCATCGACAGCGACTCCAACGGAAACCAGGACGACCCGACGAACTACGTGGCGCAGGCGATCGAGGACCTTCTCGCGGGCCGCGACGTCCAGGTGCCCAAGACCCAGCCGTACGGCTGCAGCGTGAAGTACGCGAAGTGATTTCCGTCGGAGAGGAAGCCCGGGGCGGTCGCCGCTCCGGGCTTTTTGCTGCGCTTCAGCTCGAGGCGCTGGTGTAGAAGCGGAGGGCGAACTTCCACCAGGCGCGGGAGAGGAGGACGAGGACGACGCTGATGGCCGCGGCGGTGAGGGTCCAGAACCACGGGTCGCGGCCGAGCATGACCTCCGCGGGCGCCGTCGTCATGAAGGCGACGGGGACGACGAACTTGAAGATGAACTGGAGCATCTCGGGGTACGCGGGAACCGGGTAGCGGCCCGCGGAGAGGAGATTGTGGAGGACGTGCGTGACGTTCTCGATCTTCACGAACCACAGGCTGGTGGTCGCGAGGATGAACCAGAGGCCGTAGAGGACCACCAGCGCCAGGAGCATCGGGACGATTCCCGCGAGGTACGCGGTGGGCCCGAAGCCCTCCGCCTGGCCTACCCAGCCGACGAGGAGGAGGCCGTAGACGAGGTTCGGCACGCCCCACGTGGAGAGGTTACGCGTGGAGAGCCAGAACTGGCTGTCCACCGGCTTGAGGAGGATGTAGTCGAGGGTCCCCTCCCGCACGTGGCTGACGATGCGGTTGAGGTTCCGCCGGAGGAACGTATTGGTGAAGCCCTCCATCAGCGTGAAGAAGGCGATGACGAGGAGGGCGTGGGTGAACGGCCAACCGCCCGGCTCGTAGCCCTGGCGGTAGAGGAGGTAGAGCGCGAAGACGGACCCCGCGATGTGCCCGAGGCTGACCACCGCCGCGAGCGCGAAGTTGGTGCGGTACTCCATCTCCGCGATGATGGACGTCAGCCAGAACAAACCCAGGACGTGCAGGTATCGGATCACGTCGGCACCTCCGCTTCGGAGTCAGGCCCCCATCGCGGAGTATCGGCGAAGACCGATCCGCCAGAGAGCCCGATGGAGCAGCGTGAAGAAGACCGCCCATCCCGCCGTCACGACCAGGCCGAACCACAGCGGCACGACGTCCCCGCCCAACGAGATGGTCTCCCCCACCGCCACCTGCGAGGGAAACCAGATGAGGTAGGGGAAGGGCGTGTACAGGACGACCTCCTGCATCATCCGGGGGTACAGCTCCAGCGGGGCGACCATGCCCGAGAGGAACAGGTAGGGCAGCGCCCAGAGCTGCTCGATCGCGTGGGCCCGCTCGGTCCAGAAGGCGAAGATCGCGAAGGCGTACTGGGCGGAGAACCGCATGACGAACGTCAGCGCCACCATGACGGCGGTGGCCGCGACCGTGCCCGGCGACGGAATCCAGATCGCCTCGGGCCAGATCGCGAAGAAGACCCCCCCGATCAGCACCACCATGGGAAGGCGGGCGAGCCGCTCGCCGATGTGCATGGCGACATAACGCCAGCCGGGGTCCAGCGGCTGGAGGAGATACGGGGAGAGGTAGCCCTTCACCACGTCCTGCTCGAACTCCCAGACCACCCAGACCAGCGTGAGGTTCCGGACGACGAAGACCGCGAAGAAGTAACGGCCCATCTGCACGGGCGTCAGCGCCATCGACTGCTCGTCGGCGGCGACGACCCAGACGCCCATGAGGATGAACGGGAGGACGTTGGAGAGCACCCAGAGGACGAGCTCGGCGCGATACTCCACGTTCTCCGCGTAGAAGACGCCGCTCAGCGTCCACACTCGTCGGAGAAGGCCGCTCATGGCGAGCGGAGCGGCTGGCGGCTCGCGTCCTCGTCCGTGAAGGCGGGAACACCCCCGCCGCCCTCCTTGAAGAGCTGACCCACCAGCTTCTCCACGGGCGGGTCCGTGACCGTGAGGTCCGCGACGTCGAAGGCGTCGAGGAGGCGGTCGAGGGTGGGAGTCAACGCGTCGCGCTGGACCAGGAGGCTGGCGGCGGTCTCGTCGACCGAGGCCACTTCGCCGAACGGCTCGAGGTGCTCGCGGCTCACCGGGTGGGAGAACTCCACCGACACCTCTCGGTGGGGGGCGAGTCGCTCGACGAGGCCCTCGAGGCTGCCATCGTAGACCAGCCGTCCGCGGTCCACGAGGAGGACCCGCGGGCAGAGCGCCGTGATGTCCGCCATGTAGTGGCTGGTGAGCAGGATGGTCGCCCCGAACCGACGGTTGTATTGCCGGAGAAACTCGCGGACCGCGGCCTGGGCGTTGATGTCCAGGCCGAGGGTGGGCTCGTCGAGGAAGAGGATGCGGGGACGGTGAAGCAGCGCCGCCATCAGCTCCACCTTCATCCGCTCGCCCTGGGAGAGCTTCCGGACGGGCTTGCTGAGCTGCACGTCGAGGTGGAGCATCTCCGCGAGCTCGTCCACGCGCTCCCGGAAGGTGCGGGGCGAGAGGTCGTAGACCGCGGCGTTGATCCGGAGGCTCTCGAGGGCCGGCAGATCCCAGATGAGCTGCTGCTTCTGCCCCATCAGCAGCGTGATCTGCTTCAGAAACGCGTGTCTCCGGCGGTAGGGAACGAAGCCCGCCACCTCGGCGTCCCCGGCGGTCGGGTGGATCAGCCCCGTGAGCATCTTCAGGGTGGTCGTCTTCCCCGCCCCGTTGGCGCCGAGGAAGCCGACCACTTCGCCGGGCGCGACGTGGAAGGAGACGTCGTGGACCGCCCGGACCTCCCGGTAGGCGCGGCGAAAAAAGTGGCGGAGGGTCCCCCGAAAGCCGGGGTCCTTCACGGCCACGCGATACGCCTTGGTCAGGTTTTCCGCCCGGATCTCTGTCATAGGATGAAGCCTATTCTAGGAGCCGGAGCGTAGGGCCGGAGAAGAAGGGAGCTCCGCTCCGCGGCTCCAACGGCCTATCCCTCGGCCCTTCCAGCAGCGGGAATGCGATGTTTATCCTGACGTGTCCAGCGTGTCAGCATGAGGCTCGGGTGCGGTTCGCCCGGAGCGGAGCGACCGCGACGTGTCCGAGGTGTCGAAAGCCCTTCAAGCTGGACGGGAGCACGCTGCGGCGGGAGCCGGCCGAAGCCGACGGAGAGGCTGCCGCGGCCTCGGCGCCCGGGCGGACGGCGCCGGAGCGCCCGGTGAGCGAATCCCCGCCCGCCGAACCGACGGAGCGGCCGCGGACCGCCCAACGCCCCCACACCGCCACACCCGCTCACCCACCGCGACAGCCCCGTGCCCAGCGGCCCACACGATGGCCGTCGTCGGTGGCCCGGCCGCCGCGGTGGACGCTCGCGGCCGCGGGGCTGGTGCTTCTCGGCATCCTGGTCGGTCTGGTCAGCGCGGTGTTTCTCAGCGGTCCGGAGGCCGAGGACAACACCGTGGCGCAGACATCTCCGCGGTCCGAGCCCACCGACAAGACCGAGGGTTCGCGGCCGTCGGAGGCGTCCGCGGCCCCGGCCGACACGGAGCCCACGCCCTCCGCCGGGGGAGACAGCGGCACCGCCGAGACATCCACGAAGGAGGAAGCGACCGCCGCATCGAAGGAGCCGGAAACGTCGGAGCGGACCGCGACGGTGCCCACGCTTCAACCGACCCCGTCGCCGGTCTGGGAGGCGGTCGACCCGCCCGAGACGCCGCTCCGCCGGAGCCGGTCGGAGGCGGACGCGGCGTGGGCGCCGCGGCTTCGGACCGGACCCGCCCGGAACGAGGCGATGGTGCTCGGCACGTGGATCCCGAAGGCCCCCCGCGTGTACAAGACCGCGACCCTCCGTGTGCAGCTCCTGAATACGGACGGGAGGGCCTACGCGGAGCTTCGTCGGTCGGTGCCGGTCGTCCCCGGTCGACAGGGCCTCGTCATTCGGGTGCCCGTTCCGCCGAAGAAGGCGAACCGCTCCAACTCGGTGGTGGCCAGCGTGGTCCCCTCCGCCCCGATCACGGACGGCGTGGTGCTCGAGCCGGTGGGTCACGCCAAGGCGGTCAGCGGAACCGGCGGCGGAGCGAAGGTGAGGCTGACGGTGCGCAACCCCGCGAGGCAACCGGTCGATCGGCTCACGCTCGCCGTCCGGGCGCTGTCCACGGACGGCTACCCCGGCGGCACCTGGCACGGCACGGTGCGTCAGCGCATCGGCCCGCGGAACAAGCGGACCTTGAGGGTCCGCTTGTCCCCGCCCGAGGACTCCGAGAGCGCTCGGCACCGTCCCGACCCGGTCCGCTACGAGGTCCGGGGGTATGGCCGACCCGGGGAGGCCCCTAGCGGAACGCCGAGCTCATGATCCCCATCCGGACCAACCGCCCCCAGCGCCGCACGCCGTGGGTCAACTACACGCTCGTGGCGGTGAACGCGCTGGTCTTCGTCGCCACCTACCGCCAGATCCAGGCGATCGGTGCGGCTCGCCGGGACAACCGCCTGTACGGAGAGGTCTTCGAGAAGATGGAGGTGTTTCGGCTGTACCTCCACACACAGCCGGAGTACTTCCGGTGGTATCAGCTCCTGACCCACCAGTTCCTTCACGGGGGGTGGGCCCACGTGATCTTCAACATGGTCTTCCTCTACGTCTTCGGGAAGAACCTGGAGGATCGGCTCCGCCACAGCGGCTATCTCGCCTTCTACCTCGCCGGCGGCGTCGTGGCGGGCCTCGGCCAGCTCACGGCGGCGAGGGCCGGCCTCGTCGGGATGGACCCCGTCCTCGGCGCCAGCGGCGCCGTCTCCGCCGTCACGGGCGGCTTCCTGGCGCTATTCCCCCTGACCTACGTGACCGTGCTCTTCCTCTTTTTCATCATCACGGTCTTCGAGGTCCAGAGCATCTACCTGATCCTGTTCTACCTCTGCCGCGACCTCATCTCGCAGATCGTCCCCGGATTGGGCGGGAGCGTCGCCTACCTCGCCCACATCAGCGGCACCGTGTACGGCTTCGTAGTGGGGATGGGGTTGCTCGCCGCACGCGTCCTCGCTCGCGAGCCGTACGACTTCCTCACGCTCGTGACCCACTGGAACCGCCGTCGCCGGTTTCGCAGCGTGACGCGGGGCGGCCCGACGCCGTGGGAGGGAGAGCCGTCGCAGCGGGTCACGGAGCAAGCGGCACAGCCGGATCCCCACCGCGAGCGGGTGATGGATCTTCGCGGACGCATCTCCGAGGCCGTCGAGGCGAACGACCCCGACCAGGCGGTACGGACGTACGAGCAGCTGCTGGAGCTCGATCGCGAGCAGGTGCTCCCTCGCGAGCTCCAGATGCAGATCGCGAATCGCGCGATGTCCACCGGCCGCTACCGGACCGCGGCAAGGGCGTACGAGCTGTTTCTCGGGACGTACAAACGGGATCCGGAGCGGCCGGAAGTGGAGTTGCTCGTGGGGGTCATCTACGCGAGATACCTCGACGATCGGGAGCGGGCTCGCGAGCGGCTGCAAGCGGCGCGGGACAAGCTGGGCAACCCCCAGCGGCAGCAGATGGCGGAGCGCATGCTCGAGGGGCTCGGCTCGTAGAGGAGGCGCGTTGGCCGGAACACGCGTGAAGATCTGCGGGGTCACCACGCCCGAGGTCGCGGAGGTGGCGGCGGAGGCCGGCGCCGACGCGGTGGGCCTGGTCTTCGCGCCGGCGTCGCCCCGGGCGATCCACACCCGAGCGGCCCGCGACGTGACGGGTGGGCTTCCGTCGAGCGTGGACCGTGTCGGGCTCTTCGTGGATGCGGCCGAGGCGGACGTCCGCGCCGCCGTGGAGCATGTGCCGCTGACGATGGTCCAGCTCCACGGGCGATGGGAAGAGGCCACCCTGAAGCGGCTGGCGCCCGTTCGCATCTGTCGGGCCTTGCGTTTCGAGCCCGAGACGGCCGTCGAGCGTCTCCGCGAGGGGGAGCGGCTCGCCACGCGGAGCCCCCACGTCGTCTCGGTGCTCTGGGACACGCCGGACCCCGAGCGTGCCGGCGGCACGGGGCGTCGCTTCGACTGGACGGCGCTGCGGGACGTGCTCGCGGAGGTTCGGCCGACCCTCCCGGTCGTCCTCGCGGGCGGACTCCATCCGGACAACGTGGCCGAGGCCGTCCGCGTCGTCCGGCCCGCCGGCGTGGACGTCAGCAGCGGGGTGGAGACCCGACGGGGCGTGAAGGATCCGGAAAAAGTCCGGGCCTTCTGTGAGGCGGCGCGGTCGGCGGAACCGGGACGAGACGACCACACTACGATGGGGCCGACATGGAAGCGCTGACACCGAGCGAGATCGTCACGGAGCTCGAGAAGCACATCATCGGCCAGCAGGAAGCGAAACGGGCCGTGGCCGTCGCCATCCGCGACCGCTGGCGTCGGCAGCAGCTCGAGCCCGACTTCGCCAAGGAGGTCAACCCGAAGAACATCGTCATGGTCGGGCCGACGGGCGTGGGGAAGACCGAGATCGCCCGACGCATCGCCTCGCTCACGTCGGCGCCCTTCGTCAAGGTGGAGGCGTCCAAGTTCACGGAAGTGGGCTACCACGGACGCGACGTGGAGGCCATCGTCCGGGACCTCCTCGAGCAGGCGATCACCATGACGCGGGGCGAGCACGCGGAGCGGGTGGAGGAGGAGGCGAGCGGGGCCGTCGAGCAGCGCCTCCTCGACCACCTTCTGCCCGACGGCGACGGCGGACGCGGCGGCTTCGTCGAGACGGACGCGTCCACGGAGCGACGCGAGCACACCCGGCGGAAGCTCCTCGAGCAGCTCCGGGCCGGCGCTCTCGACGATCGGGTGGTGGAGATCAGCACCACGCAGAAGGCCATCTCCTCCAACGTCTTCTCGAACATGGGCATGGATCAGATGGATCCCGAGATGACCCGCATGTTCGAGAACCTCATCCCGGAGCAGACCCACCGGCAGAAGCTGCCCGTGAGGGACGCCCGGCGCGTCCTCCACGAGCAGGAGACGGAGAAGCTGATCGACCGGGACAAGCTCGTCCGCGAGGCGATCGAGCGGACGGAGCAGAACGGGATCGTCTTCCTCGACGAGATCGACAAGGTCGCCGCCCCGACCGGCGAGGGGGCGAAGGGCGGGCCGGACGTCTCGCGGGAGGGGGTTCAGCGGGATCTGCTGCCCATCGTGGAGGGCTCGTCCGTCACCACGCGCCACGGCGTGGTGCGGACCGACCACATCCTCTTCATCGCGGCCGGTGCGTTCAACGCCGCGTCCGTCAGCGACATGATGCCCGAGCTCCAGGGACGCTTCCCCATCCGCGTCGAGCTCGGCCCGCTCACCCGCGACGACTTCGTCCGCATCTTGACGGAGCCCACCAACGCCCTCACCCGGCAGCAGCAGGCGTTGCTCAGCAGCGAGGGGATCGAGGTACGCTTCGCCCCCGGAAGCATCGAGGCGATCGCGGAGCTGGCCGCGGAGGTCAATCAGACACAGGAGAACATCGGTGCGCGACGGCTCATGACCCTCGTGGAGAGGCTGTTCGAGCCGGTCAGCTTCGAGGCACCGGACATGGTGAAGCGGGGGGAGCGGGAGCTGGTGGTGACGGAAGAGAGGGTGCGTGAGCGCCTCGAGCCGATCGCGAGGAATGAGGACCTCAGCCGCTTCGTCCTGTAGAGCGGTCCGCGTCCTCTCTCGGAGCGACCCTTACTCCGAGGAGCTTTGCTCCGTGCCTCCGTCGAACGAGAACATGTTCTGGGCCATGGTGATCAGCCGCTCGAGGCGGAGCGGCTTGTGGAGATACCCGTCGACGCCGAGGCTCTCCGCGTAGGCCTGGTGTCGCTTGCCCTCGTTGGCGGTGATCATGATGACGCGAGGAGGGTTCTTCCGACCCTTGAGCCGCTCGAGCACGAGGAAGCCCGACCGCTTCGGGAGCATCATATCGAGGACGACGAGGTCGGGGTGCTCCGACTCACAAAGGTGGACGGCCGTGTTCCCGTCCTTGCAGCACTGGATGCGAGCGCCCTCGGACTCCAACGCCTGCCGGAGGATGGACAGGACGTCGGGATCGTCGTCCACGACGAGAACCTTGAGGTTCGGCAGACGCTGGCTGGGTTCCGTGTCGAGCTCGCTCATTAGCTTCCAACTCCTCCAGGGTTGGGTTGATCGTTTCGCCCCCGCCTACCCCCGTCAAGCTGCCGACGCCTCCCTCAGCCGTTCGAGATCCTCCTCCGTCATCCACGGAAGGGCTTGCAACCGCTGCTGCACGCGCCGGGGCATCGGCCGGCCGAGCCGCTCGAAGCGCGGCCGCGACTTCCACCGGCGGTGGATCCACAGATACTGCGCCGGCCGCATCCGTACCATTCGCTCGATCGCCCGGGAGTAACGCGCCGTCAGGTAAAACAGCGGGTCCGGCTGCGACTTCCAGTCCTCGGGGAGGATGATGTCGGTCATGCCGATCTCGAACTGGAAACGCCCCCCCACGCGAAACGCGTAGCCGCAGATCACGGGGGCGTCGAAGTGGATCGCGAGCAGGCCGATCGACTTGTAGGTCGACGCGAGGCGGCCGAAGAAGGGCACGTACATCCCGTGGCGGCCCGCGTTCTGGTCGCCGATGAAGCCGAGCGTGCCCCCTCCGTTGAGGACGTCGACCATCGTCTCCGTCGCCCCCCACTTCGTGATGGTCCGCATCCCTCGCCGCTCGCGCACGCCGAGGAGCCAATCGTTGATCATCGGATTGTCGATCGGCCGCGCCACGGCGTGGAGATCCAGCCCCAGCGTGGTGAGGACATACCCCAGGATCTCCCAGTTGCCGATGTGTCCCGTGACCAGGAGTGTGGGCCGGTCGCTAAGGAGGAGGTCGAGGGCCTTCCCGAGGTCCGACAGCCGCACGTGGTCCGCAAACGTGTCGAGGTGAATGAGACGCGGGGTAAACAGCACCTCCACGCCGAGCTGGAGGAAGTGCTGCATGGACTGCTCCGCCGTCCTCTCCACTTCGGCGGAGCCCCGCGCGGGAAGCGACCGGGAGATGCTATCCAGCGCCCGCTCGCGATGGCGGCGATCCAGCCGATACATCAGCGACCCCGCTGCCCGGGCCGTAGCGAGGTTCCGGTCGATTCCCGAGGTGTGCAGCGCGGCAGAGACCGCCCGGAGGCCCGCGTACTGAGAGAAGTTGACCAACCAAGAGTCTTCTTGGGCCATGGGTTGTCCGGACGCGTCCGGCCCGCGACGAGCGTTACAGCCGCCCCACAAGCGCGAGGAAGCGATTCTGGTTGAGCACGGGGATGGACAGCTCCTTCGCCTCCTGGCGGATGGCTTGGAACTTCTTGAACGCCTTCTGCTGCTTCTGCCGCTCGATCACCTCGGAGGGGGAGGGGTTGGGCGGCTGCGGACCGGGCTTCTCGGGCGCTTCGCCCACCACCACGTAGTCCGTGTCGAGCGAGAGGCGATCCGTGACCTCGCCGCCCCACTCGCGGATGAGGCTGACGATCCGTTCCCGCTCGTACTTCGTCGCCCGCCCGTCCTGGTTCAGGTCGAACTTGTCGCCGTAGAGGAAGAACTTGAACACGCGGTCGGGGTCGTAGGCGAGGTTCGCGATGACGTCCTCCTCGAGCACCGGCTGGTCGACGCTGGACCGAATCAAGCGGGCCGTGGCCGTGGACTCGCTCAGCTCCACCACCTGGATGGTGGCCTTGCCCCGATTGAGCCGCCTGTCACCGGTCACCTGCATGGCGCTTTCGCTGGCGTAGACCTCGAAGGTCATCCCGAGGACGAGGTGATCCTGTCGTCCCAGATTGACCTGGACGAGCTGCTCCTCCGGGTTCACCGAGATGATCCGCCCGTCGGCGGTGGGCCGCCCCGACGGCGTCGGGGTGACCAGCTGACTCTCGAGCTTGTCGATACGGGCCTCCCGGTTCGAGAGCTTCGCCTTTTGCGCCCGAAGCTTGTTACGGAGCTTCTCTACTTTCTTCTCGCACTCCGCCTGGATCTTGTCGAGGCGAGCGTGCAGCGCCTTTTGCTGCTTGCCCGCCGTCTGTCGATACGACTGGTTCTTCTTCTCCACCTGGGTGAGCTTCTGGTCGAGCTTCTCGACCCGCTGGTTCGCCAGCTTCAGCTTCTTCCTCACGGCCTGCAGCTGCTTTTGGGCCGCGACAAGGTCCGTCCGCACCGAGGCGCGCTCCTCCACGAGGCGGATGGCGAGCGTCGCGAGCTCTCGAGCCTCGAGGTGCTTCACGAGCTTGGCCCGCGTCTTCTCGTCGAACGCGTTTTTCAGCTTCTTCCGAAGCGTCTTGATCCGCTCGGCCCGCCCCCGGAGCACGCTCAGGACGTTCTCCCCGGGGTCGAGGCCCACCTTTCTCAGCTCCTTACGGGCCTGCGGCACGTCCATCTCCGCGTCGCCCGTGAGGAGCAGCGCCAGGTTCTGGCGACGCTTCTGGAGCAGCCCGACGACCGTGGTCGGGCCCTCGTTGGAAGGCTGGCGGTTCTTCTTCGCCTCCTCCTCCAGATCGGTCAGCTGCCTCCGCAGCTTCTCCGGGGCGTAGAGCTGGAGGGTCTCCTTCCACTCCGCCATCTTCATCTGAGCGTCCGACCGCTGCACATAGAAGAGGATGGCGAGGGCGGCGCTGATGACGAAGAGGAAAACGAAGAGGACGAGCGAGACCGTCATCCCCGTGCTCGGGGCACCTCTCTGGACAGCCATGGTGCGGGCTCTCCTCGACGGATAGAACGATGTCGTCTCCGGCCGCGAAGGCCGAGCTCACTGCTCGGCCTTCTCGATCAGCCAGTACTCCAGCTCCACGGGGGTCGCCCGGCCGAAGATGGTCACGATCACCCGGACCTTGCCTTGTTCCGGGATGAGGGTGTCCACCTTCCCCTCCATGTTCTCAAACGGCCCCTCCTTGATCTTCACCGCGTCCCCCGGCTGGAACTCCATCTTGATCTCGGGCTGTTCCTCCGGGGTCTTGGACGCCTCGATCATCTTCTCCACCTCATCGGGCGACATCTTAGCGGGCCGCCCCGCGGTCCCGATGAAGTCGCCGACGCCCGTGGTCTCCTTGAACAGGAAAAACAGATCCTGCGGGATCCGCCCGTCGGGCTCCAGCTTCATCTCGACGAAGACATACCCCGGGTAGAGCTTGCGCTCCTGGACCCGCTGCTTGCCCCCCTTCATCGTCTTCACCTTCTCCGTGGGACGAGGATGCGGTTCACCCGATCCGTCATCCCCTCGATCTTCACCTTCCGGAGAAGGGTCTGGCGAACCTGATCTTCCTTGTTGGAGGCCACCCGGAGGACGAACCAGTCCATGCCGGGCGTAAAGAGAGGTTCTTCCTCGGGCTCTTCCTCCTGCTCCTCGGGCGGCTCGGAACGGGCCGCCTCCGTCGGATGCCCTTTGTGAGGCGTCTCCGCGTCCGCCGCCTGCTCCTGCTCCGGACGATTCGTCTCCGCGTCGGCCATTGGGCTGCTCCAGGGGTGCCCTCCCGACGGGGTCGCGCTCGCGGGAGGAGCGCCACCGGGAAGACACCGGCGAATCACGTCACTCCCATGGCATCGATCCCTTCAGGATCTGGAGCTTCTTGAACAACAGCGCGAAGAGAACATCCGAGGCGAACAGAATCGCGGTAATGATGATCACCCCGCAGATCACCACCCACGTCGACCCGATGATCTCCTTCCGGCTCGGCCAGTTGACCTTCTTCATCTCCCCTTCCGTCGCGATCAGAAAGTCGCAGCTCCGCGGGGCGGCCCCCACCAGATAGAACAAGAAGAGGCCCCCGATGATCACGAGCCCGACCGCGATGGCGGCACGCATCTCCAGCCCCACCCCGAGCTGAACCTTCAGAACCTCGTTGTAGAGCCAAAAAGCGAGGGAGACGAGCAAGACACCGCCGCCGAGGCCGCTCAGCAGTCGGGTCCAGTAGCCCTGGCCCAGCTTGTAGACTCTCGGCAACGTGGAGAGCCACCCGCCGAGTCGACGCGCCGTGCTCACCGCGCGGCCCGCGCTTCCGCCCCGGGCTTTTCCGGCATTCACTGCCATCGGCCAACTCTTTCGTCCGCCACCCTCTCGCCGAGGGCTCGCGGCACGACACTTGAACAGGACACCCCAGGGAGGACTCGAACCCCCAACCTACGGTTTTGGAGACCGTCGCTCTGCCGGTTGAGCTACTGGGGCACACCGTTCGGCGGGCCACGCGGCCCGCCTACTTCCGCTTGATCTTATGCACCGTATGGGCACGCGAGCGAGGGCAGTACTTGTTCAGCCCCGCCCGCAGCTTCTCGGGGATCCCGCCGCGGGTCTTCACCCGCGTGCGGTAGTTCAGGCTCCCGCAGTCGTTGCACTGGAGCCAGACAAACTCCACGGGTGCGCCTTTCTTCGCCATGGCTCGCTCCGGGTGGAACGCTCGTCCCCGTCCGGCGCCGCCGGACGGGGCCGAACCGGCGTACCGCTCACTCCAGAATCTTGGTCACCACGCCCGCGCCGACCGTGTGGCCGCCCTCGCGGACCGCGAGCCGAAGCCCCTCTTCCATGGCGATCGGCTCGATGAGCTCCACCTCCATCGTCACGTTGTCGCCGGGCATGCACATCTCCGCCCCGCCGAGGAGCTTGATGGTGCCCGTGACGTCCGTGGTCCGGAAGTAGAACTGCGGACGATAGCCGTTGAAGAAGGGCGTGTGGCGGCCGCCCTCCTCTTTCTTGAGGACGTAGACCTCGGCCTCGAACTTCCGGTGGGGCGTGATGGTCTTCGGCTGGGCGAGGACCATGCCGCGGGCCACCTCCTCCTTCTCCACGCCCCGGAGGAGACAGCCCACGTTGTCGCCCGCCTGACCCACCTCGAGGGTCTTGTTGAACATCTCCACGCCGGTCACCACGGTGTCCCGCGGCTCATCGTTGAAGCCGACGAGCTGGACGGGGTCGCCCACCTTCACCTGGCCGCGCTCGATCCGGCCCGTGACGACCGTGCCGCGGCCCTTGATGGAGAAGACGTCCTCCACACTGAGGAGGTAGGGCTTGTCGATCGCCCGCTGCGGCTCGGGGATGTGATCGTCGATCGCCTTCAGGAGCTCCTCGATCGACTTGGTCTTCTCCTCGTCCTCGGGGCTCTGCAGCGCTGGCAGCGCCGCCCCGCGGACGATCGGCATGTCGTCGCCGGGGAACTCGTAGCGGTTGAGCAGCTCGCGGACCTCGAGCTCCACGAGCTCGAGGAGCTCCGCGTCGTCGACGAGGTCGCACTTGTTCAGATAGGTGACGATCGCCGGAACGTTCACCTGTCGGGCGAGGACCACGTGCTCCGTGGTCTGGGGCATCGGCCCGTCCGCCGCGCTGACGACGAGGATGGCCCCGTCCATCTGGGCCGCCCCCGTGATCATGTTCTTCACGTAGTCCGCGTGGCCGGGGCAGTCCACGTGGGCGTAGTGACGATTGTCCGTCTCGTACTCCACGTGGGAGGTCGCGATCGTTAGGATCTTGCTCTGGTCGCGCCGGCCGTCCTTCTCCGAGGCCTTGGCGACGTCGTCGTACGCCTTGTAGTGGGCCATGCCCTTCCGCTCCTGCACGGCCGTGATCGCCGCGGTCAGCGTGGTCTTGCCGTGGTCCACGTGACCGATCGTCCCGACGTTCACGTGGGATTTGTTCCGCTCAAAGACACCTACCGCCATCGGATCGCCTCCGTAGTAGTCGCTCCTCGTCGTGAGCTTGTTCCACCTGTCGATTTCGCCGTTTCGTCAAGCCACCAATGGGATTTGAACCCATGACCTCACCCTTACCAAGGGTGCGCTCTACCGCTGAGCTATGGTGGCACTCACCCCGCCCCCCGCGGAAAAACGCTTACTCTAGGCGCGCCCCCAAAGGAAACAACCGCCGCCCGCTGGGGTTTTTCGCTCGGCGACCGCCGGGCCGCCGTCGAGCCGCAGAAGCTAGCCGCCCCGCCCCGCGATGTCAATTGCGAGCGGGATCGCCGCGCCGGGAATGACCCGGCCGTGGCCTCACCACGCCCCGCAGGAGACGAGGCGCCGCCCGAGCCCGGAGCCCGGGGACCCCGACGGGGGCGAGGTCGGGAGCGGCGAGTGGACTCGGGGCGTCGGCGGCCATATAACAGCCCTATTCCAGGGGAGCGGTCCGCGAGCCACCTCCAGCGGCGGGGAACCGGCAGTCTTCCATGCGAGCCAGGGAGGCGAAGCGGCGGGCGCGGACCGTGCCACGCAAAGACCTACCTCTTCCAGAGGGCAATCACGGTGCCTTCTGGTGCTTGTTTTCTTGGTTCATTGAAAAGGAATCGCTGTGGCTTACACCGTTGGAAGCGATCGGTATCTCTTCACCAGTGAGTCGGTCTCGCTCGGTCATCCGGACAAGATCTCCGACCAGGTCTCCGACGCCATCCTCGACAGCCTGCTGCAGGCGGACGACCACGCTCGTGTGGCGGTCGAGACGATGTGCACCACGGGCCTCGTCATGATCGGCGGCGAGGTCACCGTCCACAACGACCAGGCGGTCCGCGAGTTGCACGCGGCCGAGGAGACGGCGCGGGCGACCATCCGCGACATCGGCTACACCGACCCCCGAATGAAGTTCGACGCGGACAGCTGCGCCGTGCTGCGGACCCTCCACGGCCAGTCCGGGGACATCGCCCAGGGCGTGGACAAGGAGGGGGCCGGCGACCAGGGCATGATGTTCGGGTTCGCGTGCCGGGAGACCCCGGATCTGATGCCCATGCCCATCGAGCTCGCTCACCGTCTGATGGACCGCCACGTGCAGGTTCGCCACGAGGAGCTCATCCCGGGCCTCCGGCCGGACGCCAAGAGCCAGGTCAGCGTGGAGTACGAGGGCCAGACGCCCATTCGGGTCCACACCGTGGTGCTCTCCACGCAGCACGATCCCGACTGGAACGGCGACCGGAAGCAGTCCGAGCTCCGGGACGCCGTGATCGAGCACATCATCAAGCCCGTGGTCCCCGAGGGGATGTGGCACGACGACGTGACGATCCACGTCAACCCGACGGGCCAGTTCGAGATCGGTGGCCCCCACGGCGACACGGGGCTGACCGGGCGGAAGATCATCGTGGACACCTACGGCGGCCGCGGGCGACACGGCGGCGGGGCCTTCTCAGGCAAGGACCCGACGAAGGTGGACCGCTCCGCCTCCTACATGGCCCGCTACGTGGCCAAGAACCTCGTGGCGGCGGGGCTCGCGGACGTGTGCGAGGTGCAGCTCGCCTACGCCATCGGCGTGGCCGAGCCGATCTCCGTCCACGTGGAGACCTACGGCACGGAGGCGGAGGGCGTCACCCAGCCCATGCTCAGCGAGCTCATCCGCGAGCACTTCAAGCTGAACCCGCGGGGCATCGTGGGGACCCTCGACCTGCGGAAGCCCATCTACCGGAACACGGCCTACCATGGCGCCTTCGGCCAGAAGCTCAGCCGGGAAGGCTACCGGTGGGAGCAAACGGACGTGGCCGAGAAGCTCGCGGAGGCGGCGAAGGTGCGATGAGGCGCGGACGGCGGGCGGGGACCCGCCCCGTAGCCCCGCACTGGACTCATGGAGGTCCTGAACGGAATCGCGGTCTCGCCGGGGGTGGTGATCTGTCCCGCGGTCGTGCTCGACGCGGAGGATGTGCGTGTGCCGCGGCGTCCCGTGACCCGCGCTCATCTTCCGCGCGAGCACGAGCGGCTCGACGAAGCGATCGAGGCGGCGCGAGGGGAGGTCGAGCAGCTGCGGGATCAGATCGAGGGGGAGCTCGGCCCGGAGCCGGCCAAGATCTTCGGCTTCCACCTCGGGATGCTCCAGGACCGGAGCTTCCTCCAGGAGGTCCACGACTTCATCGATCGGGAGGCCGTGACGGCCGAGTTCGCGGTGTGGAGCG
>CAZQQP010000002.1:27282-45963 GCA_964595475.1 uncultured Planctomycetaceae bacterium
GCGTGATCCGGAGCTGGGCGGAGCGCTTCCTCGCCACCGCGTCGAGCTTCTTCCGGGAGCGGGTCAGCGACGTTTGGGACCTCGAGCGGCGGGTGCTCCGTCATCTGCTCGAGGAGCTGCGGGCGGAGCTCGCCCACCTCGACCACGAGGCCGCCATCGTCGCCCACGACCTGACCCCCTCTCAGACCGCCTCCCTCGATCGCGAGAAGATCCGGGCGTTGGTCACGGACGCGGGCGGGCGGACGTCCCATACCGCCATCCTGGCCCGGTCGGTCGGCATTCCCGCCGTGGTGGGGGTGGAGCAGGCCACCGCGACGGTGTCCCGGGGCGACACGGTGATCGTCGACGGGAACCGTGGGCTGCTGATCGTCAACCCCGACCCGAAGAAGCGGGAGGAGTACGAGCGGGAACTCGCCCGGTTTCAGCAGTTCGAGAGTTCGCTGACCCAGCTACGCGACCTGCCCGCCGTCACCACGGACGGGACGCGGGTGGCCCTCCACGCCAATATCGAGCTCTCCGAGGAGATCCCCGTGGCGATGGAGAAGGGGAGCACGGGGATTGGGCTGTACCGCACGGAGTTTCTGTTTCTGTCCACGGAGACCGAGCCGGACGAGGAGACCCAGCTGCGGACCTACAAGGAGGCGGTGGAGCAGCTCGGGGCGCGGCCCGTTACCATCCGAACCCTCGACCTCGGGGCGGACAAGTTCACCCAGGCACGCTCGTCGACGCCCGAGCGAAATCCGTTTCTCGGGTGTCGGTCCATCCGCTTCTGCCTGCAGCACCTCTCGCTGTTCAAGACCCATCTCCGGGCCATCCTCCGGGCGACGCCCTACGGCGACGTCCGGGTGATGTTCCCGTTGATTACCAACGTGATGGAGCTTCGGCAGGCGAAGATGGTTCTCCACGACGTGATGGAGGATCTGGAGGAGGAGGGCATTCCCTTCGATCCCGACACGCCGGTGGGCATCATGATCGAGGTGCCCTCGGTGGCGCTGATGGCCAAGGCCTTCGTGCCCGAGGTGGACTTCGTCTCCATCGGGACCAACGACCTGATCCAGTACACGCTGGCGGTGGACCGGTCCAACGAGTACGTGGCCAACCTCTACTCGTCGGCCCACCCGGCCGTGGTCCGGCTGATCAAAAACATCATCCGCGCGGCGCAGCGTGGGGGCATCGACGCCTCTTGCTGCGGAGAGATGGCCGGCGAGCCGGAGTTCGTCCCGCTGCTGCTCGGGATGGGGCTTCGGACCCTATCCATGACCCCGCAGGCGATCCCGGAGACGAAGCAGGTGGTCCGGTCGGTCTCCATCGAGCAGTGCGAGAAGATCGCGAGGCGGGTGGCGTCGTACGACTCCGAAAGAGAAGTGATCAACTACCTGCGGCGGGAGACGCGCAAGCTGGTTCCCGAGGCGTTCGACAGCGCCGAGCTCGAGGAGCCGGCGCGGCCCATGCGGTCGCACGGCTGACCGACGGGGCGACCCGGACGGGCTCGCCGGGCGAGGCCCCGCTGCCCGGCGGGCGAAGGCCCGCCCAGGACAACACCAGCGTCAGGGATCGACATGGCCAAGCAGATGCTGATCAACCACGTGCCCGGCGACGAGTGCCGGATCGCGCTCCTCGAGGACGGGCGGCTCGAGGATTACCACACCGAGCGGAGCAGCGATGATCTCCACATCAACAACATCTATCGGGGACGGGTGACGAATGTGGAGCCGTCCATCCAGGCCGCCTTCGTCGACTTCGGCATCGGCCAGAACGGCTTTCTCCACATCTCGGACCTCCACCCGCGCTACTTTCCCGACACGCCGGGCCAGATCACGGAGAACGTGGGCAAGCGAACGCCGTGGCGGGATCGGCCGCCCATTCAGCACGCGCTGAAGCGGGGACAGGAGATCCTCGTGCAGGTGCTGAAGGAGGGCATCGGGACCAAGGGGCCCACGCTGACGAGCTATCTCTCCGTTCCCGGGCGGTACCTCGTCATGATGCCGCACATGGCCCGGCAGGGGGTGAGCCGCAAGGTGGAGGACCCGGACGAGCGAAAGCGGATGCGGCAGATCCTCAGCGACCTCGACCCGCCTTCGGACATCGGCTTCATCGTGCGGACCGCGGGCATCGGGCGCACGAAGACGGAGCTGAAGCGGGACCTCTCCTACCTCATGCGGGTGTGGCGGTCCATCGAGTCCAAGGCGAAGCGGGGGAGCGGGCCGACCGAGCTGTTCGTCGAGTCGGACCTGGTGATCCGGACCCTCCGCGACGTGCTGAGCTCGGACATGGACCGGATCATCGTGGACGAGCCGACCGCGGCGCGGCGGGCGAGGGACTTCCTCCGCATCGCCATGCCGCGGCGGAGCCCGCGGCTCATCTTCTACAACCACGCCCTCCCGCTGTTCGACGCGTTCGACATCGAGCGGCAGATCCAGACCATCCACGAGCCGCGGGTTCCGCTGCCGAGCGGGGGCTCGCTGAGCGTGGACCAGACCGAGGCGCTGGTCGCGATCGACGTGAACTCCGGGAAGTCGAAGGAGAGCCGGGACGCGGAGCAGAACGCCTTCCAGACCAACCTCGAGGCGGTGGAGGAGATCGCCCGGCAGCTGCGGCTGAGGGACCTCGGCGGGCTGATCGTGCTCGACCTGATCGACATGGCGGCGAAGCGCCACAAGCAGCAGGTGGAGCGGAGGATCCGGGAGCTGCTCAAGAAGGACCGGGCGCGGACCAAGCCGCTGCGGATCAGCGAGCTCGGGCTCGTGGAGATGACCCGCCAGCGGATGCGGCCGTCGCTGAAGACGGCGCTGCACGAGACGTGTCAGGCGTGCCGGGGCACGGGTCACGTGCGGTCCGCGGAGGCCGTGGTCTTCTCCGTGACGCGGCAGCTCGCCGTGGCGTTGCAGGCCAAGCGGGTGCATCGGATGGAGGTGACCACGAGTCCCACGGTGGCGTCCGTGCTGTTCAACCGGAAGCGGAGGAGTCTGCTCAACCTCGAGGAGCTCTCGGAGAAGGAGATCGCCGTGAAGGTCTCCGACAGCGTCAACCCCGACGAGGTGCGGATCGACTGCTTTGACAGCAAGGGGGCGTGGGTGGACATCGAGAAGCTGCCGCGGCCCAAGCCGCCGGTCCTGACCGACGCGGACGCGGTGAGCGACGAGGCCCTCCCGGGCGAGGAGGCGGCGGGGACGAAGCCGACGGCGCCGTCTCCGGGAGGGGAGGGCCAGGAGCAAGCCCCCACGGAGGAGCCTGGCTCCGGCCGGAAGAAGCGACGGCGGCGTCGGGGCAAGCGGCGGCGGGACGGAGAGGCGCCGTCGACAGCCGAGGGGGAGCACTCCGAGGGAGAGGCAGGCGACGGGGATGACTCCACGGCCCCGCCCGAGGCCGCCGAGGAAGAGCACGAAGCAGCGGAGACGAGCGGGGAGGCCGCGACGAGCGAGCCGAGCGGGGACCGGGCGGACCAAGAGCCGCAGACGGGCGGAAAGCCGTCGCGGCGGAGGAAGCGGGGCGGACGCCGGCGACGGGGACGGCGGCGCGACTCCGGGCAGCACGGAGCGGAGGACGGTGCGGCGAGCCCCGGCGGGGAGGGCGAGGCCGCGGGAGGGGGCGAGCGCGAGACGGCGGACGACGCTTCCGCCGTCGAGCAGGGCGGGGAGCAAACGGCCGAAGTCGGGGGCGAGCCGACGGAGGAAAGCGCGGCGACCGCCCCACCCGCTTCCGAGGACGCGTCCCCGCCCAAGAAGCGACGGAGCGGCAACGGTCGGCGGCGGAAGCGAAGCAAGAAGGCCACCGGTGAGCAGACAGGCGAGGGGACGCAAGATCAGAGAAGCGACACGCCGGGTTCCGCCGGCGAAGAGACCGCCGCGGAGCCGGCGGACGAGTCGGCGGTGGCTCGCCCGGCTGCGGAGTCGGACAATCGTCCCTCCTCTCCGGCGTCGGGGCCGGACCCGGAGGCCGAGACGCCGGAAGAGGGCACCGGCGACGCGGGCGGGAAGAAGCGGGGTGGGCGGCGGTCAACCCGGAGGCGGTCCGGGCGGCGTGGATCGACCGGGACGTCCGCCTCCGAAGGGTCCGACGAATGAGCGTGTCCGACCGGAGCAACGCGGAGCGGTGGCCACGCCGCCTCGTGATCCTCGGCGCCACGGGGAGCATCGGGGTGAACACGCTCACGGTGGTCCGGAGCCTGCCAGACTCCCTCGAGGTCGTGGGCCTCGCCGCGGGGAGCAAGGCGGAGGCGATCGCGGAGCAGGCGGAGGAGCTCGACGTTCCGAACCTCGCCTTGTCCGACGAGCAGGCGGCGGGGGAGCTGCGGCAGCGATGTCCCGATCGCCGTGTCTTCGGAGGGGAGCAGGCCGCGACGGAGCTGGTCGAGGCGGTCGACGCGGACATGCTGGTCGCGGCGATCGTCGGGGCGGCGGGCCTTCCCGCGACCATGGCGGCGATCCGGAAGGGGATGGACGTCGCGCTGGCGAACAAGGAGACCCTCGTCGCGGCGGGTGAGCTGGTGGTGCCCATGGCGAGGGAACAGGGCGTGCGTCTGCTTCCGGTGGACTCGGAGCACTCCGCCATCTTCCAGTGCTTGCAGGGGGTCGACGGACAGGAGGCCCACGACGCGGTGGAGCGGCTCGTGCTGACGGCGTCGGGCGGGCCGTTTCGGAACGCGACCAAGGAGGAGATCGAGAACGCCACCGTGGCGGAGGCGATGAACCATCCGACGTGGTCGATGGGGCCCAAGATCACCATCGACTCCGCAACGATGATGAACAAGGCGCTGGAGCGGATCGAGGCGCACTGGCTGTTCGGGCTCGGCCCGGACCGCATCGACGTGATCATCCACCCGCAGTCCATCGCCCACAGCTTCGTGGAGTTCGCCGACCGCTCCATCCTCGCCCAGCTCGGCATGCCCGACATGAAGGTGCCGATCCAGTACGCGCTGACCTACCCCTGGCGACGGCCGGGGTGCGGCGAGCCGCTGGACTGGACCCGGCTCACGCAGCTCGCGTTCGAGCCGCCCGACTACGATCGCTTTCCGTCGCTCTCGCTCGCCGGCGAAGTGGTTCGACGAGGGGGGACCTCCGGGGCCGTCTTCAACGGCGCCAACGAAGCGGCGGTGGAGCTCTTCCTCGACGGGCGGATTCGCTTCGGGCGAATCGTGGACCTGGTCGCGGAGGCCCTCGAGGCGGTTCCGCCCGTGGCGGTGGACTCGCTGGCCACCGTTCGGGAGGCCGACCGGGACGCGAGGGAGGCCGTCCGAGCGAGGGCGGACGGCTGACGGTCTCGTTTCGTCTCAAGATCTGGAGCCGACATGGTTTTCGCGATCATCGGTCTCGCGCTGGGCCTCTGCTTCGTGATCTTCATCCACGAGTTCGGCCACTTTCTCGTGGCGAAGCTGCTCGGCATTCGGGTGACGCAGTTCGCGCTGGGGTTCGGCCCGTCGCTGCTCACCTTTCGGCAGGGGCTCGGCGTGCGGTGGGGATCCACCGAGGAGGAGATGGAGCGGAGACAGGACGCGGGCGAGACGGGACCGTTCAGCGACACGGAATACCGGCTCAACGCCATTCCGCTCGGCGGCTATGTGAAGATGGTGGGACAGGAGGACCTCGATCCCACCGCCACCAGCGACGATCCGGCGGCCTACAACAACAAGCCCGTGTGGGTGCGTTGCGCGGTGATCAGCGCGGGGGTGATCATGAACGCGATCTCCGCGGTGGTCTTCTTCGTCGCCGCGTTCTACTCGGGCGTGGCGCTGCCGCCCGCGCAGGTGGGGAGCGTGGTGGCCGGGTCCCCCGCCGCCAAGGCCACGCCGGAGAAGGGCGAGACGGAGCAACCGGGGCTTCGCCCCGGAGACAAGATCGTGAGGGTCAACGGGGACCGGGCGAAGAACTTCAAGGACATCCAGATCGCGTCGGCGCTCGCGGGGGATGGCGAGCCGGTCCGCCTCGTCGTCAAGCGGCCCGCCTTCGGCGGCGAGCCCGCGAAAAAGCTGCACTTCTCCCTCGAGCCGAAGGAGCGGGAGGGGTCGCGGGGGCTCAAGATGATCGGGGTGAAGCCGCCGAGGAGCCGGAGCATCCCGTCGGCCGACGAGCTCAAGAAGGACGGATTGCTCTCGATCCTCGAGCCCGTCCTCCACAGCTACGGGCTGGAGCCGGGGATGACGCTCGTCGCGGTGGACGGCGAGCCGGTGGAGGGGTACTGGGCCTACGAGCTTCGGCTGAAGCGATCCGGGGGTGAGACGCTCACGCTGACCTTCGAGGGGAAGGCGGGGAAGCGAACCACCGTGGAGGTTGCGCCGCTGCCGGAGCTCGCCCGGGTGGAGAGCGTGGCGAACCAGGGTGTGCGACATCTCCTGGGGCTCGTCCCCCTGCCCGAGATCACCGCAGTCGACCCGGACGGGCCGGCGGGCGGGAAGCTTCAGCGAGGCGATCTTCTCGTGTCCGTCGAGGGGGCGGACCATCCGTCGACGCGACAGACCATGCAGGCCATCGAGGACGCCGCCGAGGAGGAGCTGACCCTCAGGGTCTGGCGAGACGGGGAAGAGAAAGAGGTCACCGTTACGCCGCAGCGCACCAAGGCGGGAGGGCGTATCCAGGTCTTTCTCCGACGGGCGCTGGACACCCCCTTCGTCGCGCAGGTCCTGCCGGGCTCGCCGTTCGCGGGCTTTCGCTGGCCGCCGATGACCCGGGTGCGGAAGCTCGGGGAGAAGGCGGTGAGCAGCTATCGCGACATCCGGCGGGCCGTGGTTCGTCCCGAGCCGAAGAAGGTGAAGACCGAGGTGACGTACGAGCTGCCCCTCCCCCGAGCGGAAAAGGAGAGCGGCACCGTCGTCATCCCGGAACAGAGGCTGCGGAGCGTGGCCGAGCTCGGGTGGACGGACCCGTTTCAGCAGGTGCCTCTGTTCGGGCAGAAGCGGGTCAAGCAGCAAGCGGAAGGACCCGTCGACGCGGCGGAGATGGGGATGGAGGAGACGTGGAAGTTCATGGTCATCACCTACATGACCATCGCCCGTCTCTTCGAGGGAGAGGTGGAGGTGAAACATCTCCGCGGGCCGGTCGGCATCGCCACGGCGGGGACGCGGTTCGCCAAGCGAGGGTGGGAGTATCTGCTGTTCTTCCTCGGCCTGCTGAGCATCAATCTGGCCGTGCTGAACTTCCTCCCGCTGCCCATTTTGGACGGCGGCCACTTCGTGATGCTGATGATCGAGAAGCTACGAGGGAAGCCCGTGCCCGCCGCCATCCAGTCCGCCATCACGGTGGTGGGCCTGGTCCTGCTCCTGAGCCTGTTCGCCGTGGTGACCTTCCACGACATCCGACGGCTGATCGGACCCTGGATGGGCCTCTGAGCGACGGGGGCCCAGGGGAAGCGAGGAAGACGGTCCGCCTTGTCCTGCGACGGAGGCTCCGATGTCCGAGACGCTGTCCACGCCCGCCGCCGTGGTGGAGCCGGAGATCGTCCACCGGAACATCGAGCGGATGGCGGGATACGCCGCCGAGAAGGGGATCGGCCTTCGGCCCCACACCAAGACCCACAAGAGCTCGTGGGTGGCCGCGAAACAGGTGAGGGCCGGGGCCGTGGGCCTGACCGTCGCCACAGTCCGGGAGGCGGAAGTGATGGCGCCGGTGACCGACGACCTGCTCGTCGCCTATCCCTCGGTCGAGCCGCGGCGGTGCGAGAGGATCGCGGGGCTCGCGGCGGAGCGGACCGTGCGGGTCGCCCTCGACGGCGACGCCGCGGCCGACGCGATCGGAAGCGCCGCGGCACGCGTCGGCTCCACGGTGGGCATCCTCGTCGATGTGGACGTCGGGCTGGGGCGGACGGGCGTGCAAAGGGCCGACGAGGTCCGGAGGCTCGCGGGTCGCGTCGCCGAAACGCCTGCCCTCCGCCTCGACGGGGTGATGTTCTACCCGGGGCACATCTGGAGTCTCCCGCAGCAGCAGGCGGACGAGCTGCGGGCCGTGGATCGCGTGGTCGGGGAGGCCCTCGCTGCATGGCACGCGGCGGACGCCGCCGAGCCGATCGTCTCCGGCGGATCCACCCCGACGGCGTTCCAGTCCCACCACGTGAGCCGGGCGACCGAGGTGCGGCCGGGGACGTACGTCTACAACGACATGAACTGCGTCCGGGGCGGGTTCGCGAGCGTGGAGGACTGTGCCGTCCGGGTCCTCACCACCGTCGTCAGCGACGCGGTGCCCGGCCAGGTCGTCGTCGACGCGGGGAGCAAGGCGTTGACGGGGGAGGGCTGCCGGACCGCGGCCGACAGCGGCCACGGCCACGTGGTGGAGCTGCCCGGGGCCAAGGTCGACCACCTCAGCGAGGAGCACGGACAGGTCGACGTCCGGCGGTGCGAGCGGCGGCCCGCGGTCGGCGAGCGGGTGACGATCGTGCCGAACCACGTCTGTCCCTGCGTGAACCTCCACGACCGGCTCTGGTGGCGGACCGACGAGGGACCGCGGCCGCTGCCCGTGGAGGCGAGGAGCGGGACCTCGTAGCCCGATCCCGGGTCGGTCCGCCGGCGCGAGACGCCCGTGCGGCCGGGAAAATCCGGGCGGCTGCTTGGCACCGCCACACCCCTCGCCAAAGATATCTGTACCGGGGCGGCCCGCGCCGCCCGACGGGCTTTTCGTCGTGATCACGAGCGTGTGGGCGCCGGCGGCACCGGCAGCGTGGCTGTCCGTGCGAGCGGTGAGTTTGTGTGGACGCCCGTGAGCGGGCGGGACTTTGGGTGAGCGGTAAAAAGGAGGCGAGCCATGGCGATCCGAATCGGCGACGAGGCACCCAACTTCAAGGCGGAGACCACCGAAGGGGAGATGGACTTCCATCAGTACATCGACGGCCAGTGGGCCGTGCTTTTCTCCCATCCCGCCGACTACACGCCCGTGTGCACCACGGAGCTCGGCTACGCCGCGAACCTCAAGTCCGAGTTCGACCGGCGGAACGTCAAGATGCTCGCGGTGAGTGTGGACCCGGTGGAGTCTCACCAGGGGTGGGTCAAGGACATCAACGAGACCCAGAGCTGCACGATGAACTATCCGATCATCGCCGACCCGGATCACAAGGTGGCTCAGCTCTACGACATGATCCACCCCGGGGAGAGCGAGAAGATGACGGTGCGGTCCGTCTTCGTCATCGGGCCGGACAAGAAGGTGAAGGCGATGATCACCTATCCCCCCTCCACCGGCCGCAACTTCGACGAGATCCTGCGGGTCATCGACGCGCTGCAGCTGACCTCCGAGCAGGCCGTCGCCACGCCGGTCAACTGGAGGGACGGCGACGAGTGCATCGTTCCGCCCCACGTCTCCGACGAGGAGGCCCAGAAGAAGTATCCGAAGGGCGTGCGGACCCTCAAGCCGTACCTTCGCTACACGCCGCAGCCGAACCGGTGAGGCGGTCGACCGAGCGCGACGCAGCTCAGCGACGTCCCACAGGGGCGTCGCTTTTTTCTTGGCGCAGACCCTCCGACCGGTACCTCGAGCCATCTTCCGCCCAGCGCCCGGTCCCGCGCCGACCCCACGGGCCCGGAGCGCCAGCCCCTCGTCCTCGCTCGGGACGCGTGTGAGCCGGTCCGCCGGCGGAGCGGGCGGGACGCCGTAGCTGCCAGCGACCGAGCCGGTCTGCTTCCCGACGCAACCACAAGCCGCGACCGCGGCACGGCGGGGCCAGAAACACTTCTCACCGAGCTCTCAGAGGCTCGACCGAGCGGAGATGCGCAGACGCGTCCCCGTAGCTTCGCGGCCCGTCTCCGCCGCGAAGCCCCGCCGAATCGCCGTGCCCCTCGGGTTGTCAAAAGGTTGACAGAGGCGCGAGCGGAAGTACCGTGCGTTGAGAGTCGAGAGGTGAGAATGCTCCGACCATCCGACTTTTTCGTCATGGCTCCGCCCTCTCACTCCGTCGGGCCCGTTTTCTGGTCGGGGTTGCGCTCAATCACATCGCCGAGCCGACGGAGGTCGCAAGGTCGGGTGAGAACCGGCTGGCCGCTGGCGTGGGCTTTCCCACGCCCAACCCGCTTGAGACGGCAACCGAGCCGGTGAGGACAGCGAGACGGGAAATAGGTTTCCCGGATTGCTGAGACGCGTGGACGCGTTCAAGCCATCCGAGGACCACACAAATCGAAAGGGGTTCACATGATCGGTCGGGTGGTGCCCGAGCGAAACAAACGTGCGAGCAGGATGTCGATGGCGGCCGTTCTGGCGTTCACACCGGGGTTTCTGGCGGGATGCTGCAAGAGCATGACCTCGGACGAACCGAGCGCGGCCACCGCCGCCGACACGGGCAGGGGTCCCCAGCGTCGGTTTCCCGCGGAGCCGAAGCTCTCCTCCCCGGAGCCGTTGAAACGCGATGTGCCCGAAGAGATGCGACCGACCGGAGCTCGTGCTCTGGTCGCGGAGGCGAGGCAGCTCACCGGCGTGGGAGAGGCCCGGGATCGGTACGACGTGAGCGGGAAAGGACTCACGGTCGCCGTGATCGATACGGGGCTGCGGTCGAGCCACGTGGACTTCGGCAGAGGCGAGCGCGTGCCGACGGAGGTGAACCTCGTCGACCGAAGCAAGGAGACGGCGTCGGACGCGACCGGCCATGGGACCCACGTGGCCGGCGTGATCGCGGCGAACGGCAAACACCAAGGGATCGCGCCCGAGGCCCAAATTGTCCCCGTCAAGGTCTTCGGCTCTCACGGGGACACGATTGGAATTCCCAAGCTGGCCGAAGCGCTGAAGTGGGTCGTCGACAACCATGAGGAATACAACATCTCGGCGGTGAACCTCTCCATGAGCTTTCCGCTGAATGTACTCAGCGTGGAGCACGCCCCGGCCAATTACCGGCCGGTCATCGAGCACATCCGTACGCTGACTGAGGAGAAGGTCGCCGTGGTGGCTGCCGCGGGGAACAAGTTTTGCCATTTCAAGAGCCGCGAGGGCATGGGCTTCCCCGCCATCGTGCCCGAGTGCGTCGGCGTCGGGGCGGTGTTCGACGCCGACGTCGGGTCGCTGGGCTCCATATTCGGCCCGCGGGCCGAGGAGACGGGCCCGGACGTGATCACGCCGTTCACCCAACGGCTGAGCTGCAACAGGGCGCCGGAGCACTGCACCGATCTGTTCGCGCCGGGATCCGAGCTCACGTCCACCGGAAGCGAGTCGGACGAGGACGCGAACACGCTGAACGGGACGAGTCAGGCGGCCCCTGTGGTCACCGGCGCGATCCTCCTCATCCAGGAGTATTACCACCGGAAGACCGGCGAGCTTCCTCCCGTGTCCAAAATGGTGCAGTGGATGCGGGAAGGGGCCGAGACCATCAAGGACGGCGACGACGAGAAGGACAACGTGGCCAACACGGGCGAGACCTACCGCCGGCTCGACGCGCCCGGTGCCTTCGAGCGCGTGGAAAGCGCCCTCGCGAGCCAGGGACCGTCTCGCTCGCTCGCGGAGGCAGGCGGAAAAGAATAACGCCTCCTTATCCGCCGGTTGCGAGCCGCATTCCGACGGCGCCTGCGCGGATCGTCGTGAAAGGCGAGTCTCGACCTCGTGTTACCGGAGGCCTCGCAGAACCTCGTCGGCTGCGATTACATCGACCCCGTCCACACGGGACTGAAGACCCTTCGGGCGGCGAGGGATGAAGAGCACCCTCATCACCTCGTCGGCCCGCATTGGAACGCCTTTGGCGAGCAGATCCTTCACGTCCCGCCGGACCCGATCGGCGCGGATCGGCCCTTCATGCCAGCGGCATTCGCCAAGCAACAGCCGTCGCTCGTCGATCGACCGGGAGACGACATCCCACTCGGGGTCATTCCCTCGCCAATAGCGGCCGGCCGGCAGCCATGGACCGCCCGCCGCGACCCGACCGGCCCCGCCCACGGTGACCCACTCGCGACAGAGCTCTTCCCACGCCTCCGCGACCAGCGAGGGTTTGGCCGCCGCCCACAGCGACCGACGCACCTCCCGCGGCGCGTCCGCAAGAATCGCCCGATTCGGTGCGACGACGCGAAACCACATGCGGACGAACGGGTCGGCGATGCGGTACAGCGTGCGCTTGCTCGATTTCGGAGAGGTCCCGAAGGGGACCTCTCGCCGGACGAGGCCGAGCTCCTGGAGGCGTTGGAGAGGTCGGGTCAGCGAGCTTGCGGGTTGGCCGAGGCGTCCGCCGATTTCCGAGACGCGATGGGCCCCGAGGCCGATCGCATCGAGAAGTGGTCGCACCGGGGTCGCGGGTGGAACCTCCTCGAGGAGGAGACGCTCCGGCTCATGGTGGAGCGCGCCCAAGGGATCGAGGACGAGGTCCTCGACCGCGTCATCCACCGACCCAGCCACGTCGGCGGCCAGCTCCCAGTACCTCGGGATTCCCCCCCATGCTGCATACGCGTCGACAAGTTCCCGAGCCGGCGGTCGGCCGAACGCCTCCGCGAGATAACCGGCACGGAGCGGCCGGAGCTCGATCATCGCCGACGCCCGGCCATAGAGCGGCTCGGCCGGTCCGATGACGAGCCCCTGCATCATTCGCTGGCTGGACCCGGCGACGGCCATTGCGAAAGGGGCTGGCGAATCCCGGTCGAGCCATCCCTGCAGCACACTCGGCAGCTCCGGGCTGTTCGATACCAGATAGGGAAACTCATCGATCACGACAGGACCCGGTTGTCCGGCTCGATGCTGCTCGTCGGCGAGGCGGTCGAACAGACTCCGCCAGTCCGGATAGCGAACCTGGTCGAAGCCAGGAAACCGGCGGGCGATGGCCTGGGCCAGGTAGGCGCGCTGGATCGGCGGCGCGGACTGGTCCGCCACCGTGTAGAGCCCGTCGCGGTCCCGGCACCACTCCAGGAGCAACCGGGTCTTCCCGATCCGCCGCCTCCCCCACAAGACCGTGAGGCCGCCGCGGTCCGCCGCCGCGGCGAGCCGCCGCATCTCCTCGGAGCGATCGAGAAACCGCATGACGAATTATGCGCGAGCGCATTATGTTGTCGAGCATAGTTTGGCAGGTCGGCCGCCCAAGCCTGACTGTGGACGCCCCGCCCTCCGGCGCGGAGGGACTCAGAGAGGGGACAAGGGGCCGGTCGTCGACGCCTTTCTGCTCAACTCGTTCCAGGCGCTTCACCCTCGCCCTCGAGCCTCTCCGAGCAGCGGAGCATCGAGGCCCCATCGTGGCGGTCGAGCCCGACGGCGGGGGGTCACCGCCCGACGCGACCGCCGGCGCTCGTTTTTCCACCTCTCCTTGCGATCGGGCGAGCGCTCACTCTGTTGATGGAAGGCGGTCGAGGATTTTCTGGAAGCGGGCGCGGAGGGTGGGTTTCGCGTTCTCGCCGAGCGGCCTCTGCTCCTTGGGGTCCTTCGCCGTGTCGTAGAGGTGGCCCGTTTTCACCGTGGTCTCGCCGTCCGTCTTCCGCTCGTAGAAGCCGTAGAGCTTGTATCGTCGGTTGCGGACGAAACGAGCACGGGGCCAGCCGAAGTTGTCCTGCCGCTTCTCCGTATAGCTAACGAGGACCCAGTCTCGCGGGTTCCCCTCCTTGCCGAGGAGGGGTGGGAGGAAGCTTCGGCCGTCGATCACGCCGTCGCCCGGGGGCTCGGGCAGGGAGGCTCCCGTGGCATCCGCGAGGGTGGGGACGAAATCCGTGGTATCGACGAGCTCGTCCCGCACCTGTCCCGGGGAGATCTTCCCCGGCCAGTTGACGACCAGCGGCACGTGCGTGCCGCTCTCGCGGAAGAGACCCTTCCCCCCGTGGATGGTTCGTCCGCTTTCCATCTCCGTGGTGATCGCCTGGTGCGTGCCGTTGTCGCCTACGAACAGGAGCAGCGTCTCGTCGCGGACACCGAGGGCCTCCAGCTTCTTCACGATGCGGCCGACGAGGCGGTCCATGTACGCGACCATGTCGTCGAAGTGAGACGGGTCCCGTTCGTGCGGGTTCTGCTCCCACGCGTCCGTCGCGGGTGTCGGCTTGAACGGGGGGTGAGTGAGGAGCATCGGGTAGTACGCGAAGAAGGGCTCGTCGCGGCGGACGCTGCGCTCCATGAAGTCGATCAGGTAGTTCGCGCAGACATCGGGGCCATAGCCACCCTCGTATGTCCGGAACTTCTCCTCGCCCGTCTTGGGGTCGCGGTAGATGAGGTTCGGATCGGCGAATCGATGGCCGAGGGCCTTTTGGTCCCCGATGCGATAGTTCCAAAGACACCACGCATCGAAGCCGGCGGTCGCCGGGGTATGGCCGTCCTTCTCCCACCCGAGCTGCCACTTGCCCGCGACCGCGGTCGCGTAGCCCGCCTGCTTCAACATGTGGGCGAAGGTGCGCTCCTCGCGGGAGAGCCGACCGAAGGTGGTATAGCTGCGGTGGGTGTACCGCCCCGTCATGATCTGGACCCGCGTGGGGGTGCACAGCGGCGTGGTGTAGCAGTGCTCGAACCGCGCCCCCGTCTTCGCGAGCCGGTCGAGGTTCGGCGTCTCGTAGGACGCCGACCCGTTGCAGCTGAGCCCCTCGTAGCCGAGGTCGTCGGCCATGATGAGGACCACGTTCGGCTTCTCCGCGGCCGCCGGCGTCGCGAGCGCCGCGGCCCATAGCCAAGCGAGGCAGAGCTTCCACTCGCGCATCGGGCCACTCCGGAAAATTGGCTGTCGAGACCACACGACCGCCGCGTGACGATCAGCGCTCCTCCCCTTCGCCGAGGTGCTTCACCCGGATGTCCTTGAACTGCACCGTGGTTCCGCCGCCGTGGTCCTGCAACGCGAGAAGACCCGACCGGGAGCTGTGTTTTCGGTCCTTGTCGACGAGCTTCGCGAAGACCACTCCGTTGATCTTCTGGACGAGCTTCGGCCCCTTCCCGATCACCGTCATCCGGTTCCACTCGCCGTCCTTGCAGACCTTCTGGACCTTCTCCGCGCGGGCGAAGCGCTCGGTCAGCTTCTCCCCGTCCGGCCGGATGCGAACCTTCTGCCCCGCGGTGGCGAGGTGGCTGCGGTAGCCCGCCGGCGCCAGCGAGTGGTGCCAGAGGCCCATCTCGTCGTGGGAGGCGACCTCCACCTGGTAGCCGCGGACGGTGAACGGCCGGATCTCCTTGCTCCGGACCTGGACGCCGGAGTTGCCCTCGACGAAGCGGAACTTCAGCCGAAGCACGAAGTCCCGGAGCTTCCCGCCCCGCCAGATGAGCCAGTTCTTCTCGTCGAAGCCCGTGGACGTGATGGCGCCGTCGCGGACGGTCCAAGCCCCTTCCTTTCCTTCCCACCCGCTGAGGTCCTCGCCGTTGAAGATGCGGACGAAGCCGTTCTCCTCGCTCTCGCCGCCCGCCGTCGCGGCACGCGGCAGGGCGACCGTTGCGGCGAGGCCCACGAGCAAAGCCAAGTGACAGCGGTCCGTTCGGAGCATCGGATTCCTTTCGTCCGAAGGTAGGCGCGAGGCTCTCAACGTCGCCAAGCCGAGCCCTCTTGTCAATCCGTGGAGGCTCGCCGCCCGGCTTTGTCCCGCGGTCGGCGAGGACCTATCTTGCTCGTTTCGTTTCCTGGCCCGGAGTGAGCCCATGTGTCGTCGAAGTCGGACAGCCCCGTGGGTCGGCGCGGTCGCGGTGGTCGCGGCGGTGCTCGCCACGGGAGCCGCGGTCGCCGGGGAGGGCTCGAAGAAGGGCGACAAACCGACGCTCCCCTACATGGATCCGAATCGCGGGCGGGAGGGACACCCGCTGAGCGACCGGAAAGTGAACCAGTATCGCGTCTACGACTTCTACAGCCGACAGGCCGAGTACTACATGGGGCGGGAAGAGGTTCCCGAGGTCCTCCCCCCTACCCCGGCCTGGAGGGCGGTCGCTTCGGCCACTGGGGCAAGTACAGCAAGAACAACTTCAGCAGCGATCGCTGGGACGCGATGGAGCTGGGCACGGTGGTCCGAGGTGTCTTCCGCCACGGGAGCAAGCCGCCGCTGACGGACGCGGTGACCGCCCGGCTCGGCAAGCGGGGGAGCCTCGCCATCTGCTTCGACCCGCTGACATTGACGTATCGCGAGATCTGGACGGACGGCTTCGTGGAGCACACCGAGCACCGGTGGGGGCTGACGAGCGGCATCCGCCTCGACGGCCGTCCGCTGCTGACCACCGTGCCGTCGGTCGGGTGGAGCCGCGACGGGAAATGGCGGCCGTCCTACCCCGACGGCGCCGTCGACTACCGCGGCTACTACCGCCACGGCAAGCGGGTCGTCTTCGACTACGTGGTGCAGGGAGTCCGCGTCCTCGAGTCGCCGTGGGCGATCCGGACCGACCACGGGCCGATGCTCACCCGAACCGTCCGCATCCGCGACGATGTCGGGAAGCGGCAGCTCCAGCTCTTCCAGGGCCGCGGGAAGACGGAGCGACGCACCGTGAAGGGCCATGAGGTGCTGCTCCTCCGGCACGGAAAGCGGGCCACGGCTTGCCGCCTTCGCACCGCGGACCTCCAGGGGAAAGCGACGCTGCGGGTGACGGCGGACCACCGCGTGACCGTGGCGCTGTCGGACATCCAGGCCGGCTCCCGGTTCACCGCGTACGTCTGGACCGGCCCCGCCGGCGACGTGGACGCGGCGGCCAAGGCGATCGCGGCCACCCGATCGCCCGCCGACCCGGCGGAGCTGAGGCGCGGCGACCCCGGACGCTGGCCCAAGACCGTGACGCTGTCGGGCGAGCGGGGAGACGACAGCAAGCCGTATCCGATCGACCGCATCCCCGTCCCCATCGAGAACCCCTACAAGACGCTCATGTTCCTCAGCGGCATCGACTTCTTCGACAACGGGGACGCCGCCGTCTCCACCATCACGGGCGACGTCTGGCGGGTCAGCGGCCTCGACGCGGACCTCGACGAGGTGACATGGAAGCGATACGCCTCCGGCCTCAACCAGCCGCTCGGGCTGGTCATGGTCGACAACGAGCCGATGGTCCTCTGCCGCGACCAGATCACGCATCTCCACGACCGAAACGGCGACGACGAGGCGGACTTCTACGAGACCTTCTCCGACGCTTACCCGAGCCCCGCGGGCGGCCACAGCTTCCTCACGGGCCTCCGCCGCGACGCGGAGGGCAACTACTACTTCTCCTCCCAGACGCCGGGTGTGATGCGGATCTCCCCTGACGGCGAGCGAGCGACGCGGATCGCCCGCGGGCTTCGAAATCCCAACGGCCTCGACGTCCGCCCCGACGGCACCGTCTTCACCGCCCCGCAGGAGGGCACGTGGACGCCCACGTCGATGATCGTGCGGATCGCCGAGAAGGGACGCTTCTTCGGCCTGTGGCCGAAGCGGAACCAGAAGATCACGCGGCCGCTTTGCTTCGTCCCCCGCAACGTCGACCCGTCGACGGGAGGCCAGTGCTTCGTCGAGGGCGACGGCTTCGGCCCGCTGAGCGACCAGCTCCTGTCGTTCTCGTGGAACCACTGCTCCTACTACGCCGTGCTCCGCGACCGGGTCGACGGCGTATCGCAAGGAGCGGCCGTCCCCCTCCCCGGCGCTTTCCGCGCCGGCGCTCACCGGGCCCGAGTCCGCCCGGCCGACGGCCATCTCTACGTCGCCTGCTCCGACGGGTGGGGGACCTACGCGGTGCAGCACGGAGCGCTGCACCGGGTGCGGTACACGGGGAAGAAAGCCTCGCTCCCCACGGACTTCCACGCCCACCGCAACGGGCTCACCATCACGTTCAGCCGCCGCCTCGACCCCTCCGTCGCGGAGAACCCCTCCCGCTACTTCGCGCAGCAGTGGGAGTACGTCTACTCCAAGAGCTACGGCTCGCCCGAGTACTCCGTCCGCCACCCCGAGAAAAAGGGCCACGACCCGCTGACCATCCGCTCCGCCCACCTCCTCGACGACGGGCGGACGGTCTTCCTCGAGATCCCGCGGATCCGTCCCGTCATGCAGATGCACGTCCACGCGAAACTGACCGCGGAGGACGGCGAGCGGTTCACCGCCGACCTCTTCCCCACCCTCCGCCGCCTCGGAGAGCCGTTCCGCGGCTTCGACGGATACGAGCCGGTGGAGACGAGCAAGCCCGAGAAGCTCGCCCTCCGCGTCCGTCGTCCCGAGCAGAAGAAGAATAAGAGCGGGAAGAAGGATCGGCCGAAGAGCGGCCGTCGCATCGTCATCAAGGCCATCAACGGGCTCAACTACAACAAGGAGAAGATCCGCGTGCGGGCGGGCGAGCGGATCTCGCTGGTCCTGAAAAACACCACCGTCCTCCCGCACAACCTCGTCGTGACCCGTCCCGGTCGCATGCGGGCGGTCGGCCGGGCGGCGGACACGCTCATCGGCGATCCCAAGGGTGTGAAGCGGGCCTACGTCCCCGACCGGGACGACGTGCTGTTCCACACGGACGTGGTCCGCCCGAGCAAGACGGCGACGCTCCACTTCACCGCGCCGGAGGAGCCGGGCGACTATCCGTATATCTGCACCTTCCCCGGCCACTGGCGGGTGATGAACGGAACCATGGTGGTCGAGCCGAAAGAGAGCGGAAACAAGGGATGATGGGCCGACGCGTCCTGACGGTGCTGGTGCTCCTCCTCGGCGCTCCGTCCGTCCTCGCTGAGGGCCCGCTTCCGGCGAAGGTCTTCGACGAGCCGAAGGGCCTGGAGACCGAGCTCTGGGCGAAGTCTCCGAGGTTCTACAACCCGACGAACATCGATGTCGACCGCCACGGCCGCGTCTGGGTGGCGGAGGCGGTGAACTACCGAAAATGGGACGGGCGGAACCCGGGGAGGGGAAACGGCTCTTCCCTGGGCGGAGCATAC
>CAZQQP010000002.1:45973-61521 GCA_964595475.1 uncultured Planctomycetaceae bacterium
ATGAAGCATCCCAAGGGCGATCGGATCGTCGTGGTGAAGGACACCGACGGCGACGGACGTGCAGACGACTCCCACGTCTTCGTCCAGGAGAAGGCGCTGGTGGCGCCGCTCGGTATCGCGGTGATGGGCAAGCGCGTGGTCGTCTCCTGCTCCCCGAACCTGACCGTCTACACCGACGTGAACGGCGACGCCCGCTTCGACCCGTCGACCGACAAGCGGAAGGTGCTTCTGAGCGGCTTCGGCGGGCGCAACCACGACCACGGCCTCCACAGCGTGGTCGCCGGCCCCGACGGCCGCTGGTACTTCACCGCTGGCAACGCCGGGCCACACAAGGTGACCGATGCGAGCGGGTGGGCGCTGCGGGCGGGAAGCTGGTACTCGGGCGGGACGCCGTTCAACAAGTCCAACACACCGGGGCTCCGAAGCGACGACGGGCGCATCTACGTCGGGGGGTTGGCCATGTCCGTCCGCCCCGACGGCACCGACCTCTCCGTCTACGCCCACAACTTCCGGAACAGCTACGAGGCGTGTCTCGATTCCTTCGGGAACATGTTCCACACGGACAACGACGACCAGGTCAAGAGCTGTCGGACCACCTGGCTCATGCGGCACGCCAACGCGGGGTACGCCTCGGTAAAAGGCAAGCGGAGCTGGCGGGCGGACCGTCGGCCGGGGCAGTCGATCCAGACCGCCCACTGGCACCAGGAGGACCCCGGGGTCATCCCCGCCGGCGACATCTACGGCGCCGGGTCCCCCACCGGGGCGACCGTTTACGAGAACGGGGCGTTACCCAAGAAGCACAACGGGTTGCTTCTCGTCGGCGAGGCCGGTCGGAACGTCATCTGGGGCTATCGGCGGCACCGTGAGGGGGCGGGGTTTCGCCTGGAGCGCTTCCGGTTCATGGCGTCCGCCCCCGACCTTCCGAATTACAAGTGGAACAAGGTCAAGGACGACCCGAAGCGGTGGTTCCGACCCTCCGATGTCACCGTCGGCCCGGACGGGGCCATCTATGTCGCGGACTGGTTCGACCCTATCGTCGGCGGGCATCGGATGCGGGACGACGAGGGAACGGGGGCGATCTACCGCGTGGTTCCCAAGGGGGAGAATCCGCGCCCGCCCGAGCTCGACCTGACGACCACGGATGGGCGGATCGCGGCGTTGAAGAGCCCCGACGCGAACGTGCGATACCTCGGGTTCGAGCGGCTGACGGAGGAGGGTGCTGTCGAGCCGCTGCGGCGGATGAGACGGGAGGCGGACAACCGCTTCGTGCGGGCCCGTGCGATCTGGGCCCTCGCGCGGGCGGCGGACGAGCCCGTGAAGGCGGTCGACCCGGCGCTGGAAAGTGACGCGCCCGCGATGCGAGTGGCGGCGTACCGAGCGCTGACGCGGGTGCTCACCCCCGGGTCGCCCGAGCGGCTGTCGGTGGAGCGGCGGCTCGCCCGCGACCCCTCCCCCGCCGTGCGTCGGGAGGTGGCGCTGTCCATGCGGGACGTGGCGACGGAGAAGGCCCGGCCCATCCTCATGGCGCTCGTCGAGCGATACGAGGCGGGCGACCGCTGGCTGCTCGAGGCGATCGGGACGGGGTTCGAGGGGAAGGTGGAGGCGCTCTACCCGTCGCTCGCCAAGCGCTTCGGCGAGCCACCCGCGGAGTGGTCCGACGCCTTCGCGGACCTCGTCTGGCGGCTCCACCCGAAGGCCGCGGTCGGGGCGCTGCGCAAGCGGGCGGCGGCCGACGGTTTGTCGCGGAAGGAGCGCAGGCGCGCCATCGACGCCCTCGGCTTCGTCGACGCGAAGCGGGCCGCGGAGGCGATGGCCGAGCTGGCCCGGCACGGACCGACCGACCTCCGCAACTACGCCGAATGGTGGGTGGAGTTCCGCGCGGGGAACCTCTGGAAGGACGTCGACGGCATCGAGCGCCTCGTCGAGCGGACGAAGGTGCGCACCGTCGGGGATGTGTCGCTTCCGGGCGAACCCGTCTACCGCAGCAACGTGGTCCGAGAAGGAGACATCGCCGAGATCGACGTGAGCGTCCGCGACGCGGATCGCCTCTACCTCGTCGTCCGGGACGCCGGCGACGGCAAGACCTGCGACTGGGCCGACTGGGCCCAGCCGCGGCTCGTCGGTCCCGACGGCGAGACGCGGCTGACCGAGCTCGACTGGGCCAAGGGAACCGTCGGCTACGGAAAGCTGCACGAGAACAAGAACTGCCGGGGCCTGCCCATGCGGATCGACGGCCGACCCGTCCCGTACGGCGTCGGAACCCACGCCCCGTCGGTGCTCATCTACGACATCTCCGGCCGCGGCTTTCGCCGGTTCAAGGCCTACGCGGGCCTTGACAACGGTCGGGAGGACCTCGGCGGAACGGACGATCCCGACTGCGAGCCCTCCGTCGTCTTCGAGGTCTACCACGACGGGCCCACGCCGGCGGAGCGGGCGAAGCGCCTCGAGAAGCGGCTCCTCGACTCCGACGCGCCGCGAGCGAAGCGTGCAAGGGCCGCCCGCCGCATGGCGCGGACGGCGGCGGGAGGTGAGCGGCTGATCGCGCTCGCCGCGGACGGAAAGCTTCCGGCGTCCATCAAGGAGGCCGTCGCCGGGATCATCCATCGGAACCCGAAGATGGAGGTCCGGGCCGTCGCGGGACGCTTCTTCCCGAGAAAAGGCGGAACGACGGAGCTTCCGCCGATCCGCAAGCTCGCCGAGCGGGAGGGCGATCCGGAGCGCGGCAAGACGCTGTTCTTCGGAAAGGCGTCGTGCGCCGCGTGTCACTCCGTCGGTGGCCGTGGCGCGTCGATCGGCCCGGACCTCGGCCACGCCGGAAAGAAGCTCGGCCGGAAGGGAATCCTCGACGCGATGGTCAACCCGTCGGCGTCGGTGGCGTTCGGCTTCCAGGCCCACCTCGTCACGACGAAGGACGGTCAGAGCTACACGGGCTTTCTCGTCGGCAGCGGCGACTCCGTGATTCTCGCGGACGTCTCCGGGAAGAAGCACACGATCGACCGGGACCGGATCCGGACCCACGAGCGGCTTCAGCGATCCATCATGCCCCGGGCGACGGATCTCGACCTTTCCCCACAGGACCTTTCGGACCTCGCCTCGTTCCTCACAGAGACGAGCGGGGACGAGCGGCCGGACGACACGAGCAACGAGGAGGAGAGCAATTAAGACGTGTGGTTCGAGGGAAGGGCGCGGTTTCGGCCGTTCGCGAGCGGCGCGTGGCGGAAGACGGAGTCGACGGCAAGACGCCCCCTCCGCACGGACAAGCGTCGCGGACTCCGCTTGTCCGTGCCACCCGTGTGAACATCTCAGCATGGGTGGCACGGCCACATCTTCATCCGGACGACGAAAGCGCTTTATTGCATCGGCGAGGAGCAGGAAGGGACCGACGAGCAAACGGCCAGCCGGTCGTGATCACTTCGCTCGAACTTGGAAAGTCAGATACGCGGACAGCCGCCCGACCGGAACCTTCTTCGCCAAAGGAATCAACGCCGTCTGAAGGCCGTTTTTCTCGGGACCCCATTGGGGTTCGGGCGACGCCCCGGTCTCCTCGTCGGCTTCGGTCTCGCCGTCGAGCTCCTGACTAGCCTTCGCGGTCTTCTGCTTGCCGTCCTCTCGCTGTTTCTTCTCCGTCGCCTCCCTACGCTCCGCGGCGGTCGCGGCACGTGTCGCGGAGAAGCCGGCGTCCGAGACGGCCTTCTCCACCGCCGTGTCCGTCGGCTGCTCTCCGGAGGCTCGGACCCGCGCCCGCCGCTTTTCGTAGGAGACGTCGCAAGACACGACGCCGGGAAGCTCGGCGAGCGCATCCTCGACGACCGGCGCGCAGCTTTCGCACGTCATGCCGTCGATCTTGTACGTCCGGACCTGTCCTTCGGCCGTCGCGTCGACAGTCGGCCCGGCGGTCGTCCCGGATTCGCCCGAGCCGAACAGGGCCCCGGAGAACAGCGGCAATAAAGCGAAGGCTAGGACCGCTCCGGCAGCGGGCCACAGCCCGCCGCGGTGGACCCGATCGAGGGGGGTGCAGCAAGACGCGGCGGTGGCAGCCCCCTTCCCGAAGTAGGCCCCGTAGAACCCGAGGCCGAGAAGCACCACGGCCGCGGCGAGCAGAAGCGGCCGCCAAGGCGCCAGGGCCTCGATGAGGCCGGCGGCCGAGAAGGAGATCCCCGTGGCCAGGAGCAGAAGCGGTCCCCAGCAGCAGATCGAGGCGAGGGCCGCGGCCCCGACGGCGGCGCCGCTCGCGAGGAGGCCGGCGGAGGACCGGCGGGCTTCCGATGCGGCGGTGGGCTTCGGAGCGGAGTGCGGGGTTGCCGGGCAAGAGGTGGCGCCCTCCGGTTCGGAACCCGCCGCCTCTTGCTTGCTCCGTTCCGCTCCGGTCGCCGCCTCGTCGAGGGCGCTTCGGATCATCGTGTCGCTCGGCACGGTGGCGCCGCGGAAGGTCCGACAACCGAAGCCGTATTGGGCGCTCTCTCGCAGGCTCGGGTCGATGTCTTGGCCGTCGACGAGGACCGTCGGTGACCCGAGGAATCGCAGGGCGTGGGGATCCTCGCCGGGGTCCACCCGCCGGGGCTCGATCGTGACACGGATCCCATCTTCGGCCGCCATCTCCTCAATCCGGCGCCGGGTCGGCTCGTGGTTCGGACATCCCTCGAAGTAAAGGACCTGCACGCGGATGGGGTGGTCTCGGCCAGCGGTGCTCATGGCGTGAATGCCCCCGGCGGTCCTGAGTCCGGTTCGTCACCGCGGGCGAAGGTGGATTCCATGCTTCCGAGCTCCGGCGTCGTAGAACCCGTCCGCCGATGGAGCTGCCTCCGCCAGCGGCGGAGGATCTGCTTGCGGAACTGGTGGAGCTCCGGCCCCGTCCCGGGGACGGCGTAGTGTTGGAGCCATCCCCGGTAGACCTGCCCGAGCCACCGGCCTTGCAGACCCAGCGGCGCATGACGCCACCGTCGCAAGGTCTCGCGGATCTCCGCGAGCTTCCAACGCTTGCGCTTGGCGATCGGTTTCCGCCTCACCGTGAACCACCGCTTGCTGGACGATCTTGTCCTCTCCCGACAGCCGTCGGGACGATGCCCAGGGGATACCACCGCCCATCTTCCTTCGGAACCCAGCTCCGCTTCGCGGCTGTGCTCGGTACGTTCCCCTATGCACACGTTCGTGCAGGTCCGGAATCCGATCGCCCAGCTCACGCTCGTACTGATGCCACGCCTCCCCATCGGCTCCCGGCTTGGCCTGCCGCTTGCCCGGACCTCCCCGAGCACCCTCAGGGCTATATGCCGGAGCCCCCACCGATCTGGTTCACGGCTTTGGGCGGCACGGGAACTCACCCGGGTCGAGCGAACGGACGATCGCGTGGTCTTGCACGCGCCGTTCGCCCTCACGTAGATCGCTCACCCGAAGACGCCGCTTCACCCGCTCGTGGCCGCGTCTCCGCGTCCTTCGATTCGAGCGAGCACTCCACCGGCGACGTCCGCGAGCCGATCCACCGCATCCTGAGAGAAGCCCAGGTCGACAGCTCGCCTCGCGTGGCGATCCGACTCCTCTCGTTCGCCACGCACGTAGTGGAGGACAGCGAGGTTGAAGTGAGGGAGGGGGTACTCGGCATCCACGGCCAGCGCTTCGTGGAGGGTGGTCTCCGCTTCGTCCAGACGCCCGAGATGCATCTGCGCCGCACCGACGTTGTTCAGCGCCATCGCCTTGGGATCCCGCGAATAGACCGCCCAGGCGAGCCACCAGAGGCGGCGGAGCCGCGGCCGCTCCGCAAGAAGCTCGAGGAACCGTCGGGAAGCGTCGATCGAAGCCCGGATCTCGCCAGCGTTGAACAATCGGCGGCCGCGATAGAGATCGCGCCAGAGGAAGCCACTGAGCCGTCCCGGGACCAGGAGAAGCGCCCCGAGACCGATACAGACAGCGCCAGCAGTGAGCGAGAACTCCCCCAACGACCACACAATGAATCCGGCGAGCAAAAGACCGATCAGGAGCACCACCCCATACTCGACCTTGTAACGCGTGGTGCGTGTCATCCGCGTCTTTTTGTGATCACGCTGCCCACAGCCGGACCGCCCTATCGCAACGACACTGCATGGTAACTCGAGCGAGGCCGGGGGCAACGGCCTCCGGCCTGTGCGCAGCCCAACTCACGCAGCGGTCGGACGGGCGCCGGCGCGGCACATGTCAATCCGGGGCCCAGGTGCAAGGAAGCGCCACCACGTCCGTCCCCGCTCGCCGCCGTGACGAACCAGCCAGGTCGATAGGCCCGAGCTCTCCGCGCGTTCGGCCGCGTCGCCGGAAAGCCGCTCTACTTCGGCAGCGACTGCAGGTACGCGACGAGCGACGCGAGCTGCTCGGGTGTCAGGTTGTTGACGATGCCCTTCGGCATCATGGAGCCCTCACGCGTGCCCTGCTCCGCGACCCGCTTCTTCGGAATGCGGGTGACCACGCCCGCGACGTTGCGGACGGCCACCGCGTCGCCGGACTCTCGTGTGACGAAGCCCTCGTGCACGGTGCCGTCGTCGAGCTTGAACCAGCGCGTGGCGAAGCCCTGGGCGATCTTGGCGCTCGGCCGGACGATCGACTCGATCAGCTGCTTCTCGTCGTATCGCGTCGCGATGTCGCTGAGGTCCGGCCCCTTCGCCTCCTGCTTCTTCGACGTGGTGTGGCAGGCGACGCACCCCTGCCGTCGGAACAGCTTCTTGCCGACGGCGGGGTCGCCCTCCGCCGCTCGCGTCGACGCCAGGAGCTTCTCGAAAGCAAGCGCTCCGACGGTCCGTCCGTCGTCGCTGTCGTCCGCCTTTGCGAGCTCCACGCCGAGCTGCTCCGCCGCGTAGGTCACCGCCTGCCGCACTCGCTTGTCTTCGCTGCCGGCGTGGAGGCGAACCTGCTCGGCGGCCCGTTTCAGCTTGAGCGCCCCGACGACGCGAAGGAGGTCGGCGGCGGTGCGGGACCGGTTCCACCCCTCCGCCACGAGGCGCTTCGCCCGCTGGACCGCGTCTTCGTCGCCGTTTTTCGAGGCGAGATGGAGCAGGATGCTGTAGGCCGCCTGCCGCTCGGCCTCGCCGTCGCTGTCGGTCATCTTCGCGAGGGCCTCGATGCGATCGGCGAAGCGGCCGTCTTTTCGCAGCTTCTTCCACGCGCCGCGGAGCCGGCCGTCCATCTTGTCCAGCCGGCCAAGGCGCGGGACCACCTCGAGGAGGGCGTCGAGGCCGTTGGCGGATTGCACCCGCCCCAGCGCTCGCATCGCGGCGGCACGGACGTCCGTGGACACGCTCTCGCGGACCGCGGCTTTCCGGAGGAGGCTCACCGCGTCGGCCGGCGGCTTCTCTTCCTCGGCGAGCCACGCCACGGCGGGCGAGCTCACACTGTCGACGCGACGGGCGACGCGAAGGAGCTGGGCCGCGGTGAGGTCGGGGCGGATCTGGTGGCGCTCGAGCTCGTCCACGAGGAAGCGGGTGGTCTCCGCGTCCGCCGCGAGGAGGCGCTTCTTCAGGAGGCTCGCGATGCGGTCCGTCTCCGACCACGCAACGGGGTCGTAGTACGGCCCGTGGGTGTCCGGGCGGGTGGTCCACCAGCCCCCCTTGTAGGGCGCTTCCTTGTAATGCAGCCGCATCAGCGCGACGAGGATGCGACGGCGAAGGCTCCGGTCGTCCGTGCTCTTCAGCCGCTGGATGAGCCCGTCGACCGCCGCGGGCTTGTGGACCTGCTTTACCGCCCGCAGCGCCCCTTTCGCGACCGCCGGCGACGACGCGTGGACCGCGTCGAGACAGGCCTGCACCGCTTCGAGCTCGATCAGTGCCCGGACCGCGAGGTGGGCGATAGCCCGGTCGTCCGAGGCGGTGAGGGGGACGAGGGCGTCGGCCGCGTCGGTCTTCCCGAGCCGCCCGAGGCCGATCACCGCCTGGCGAACCACGCGGGGATCGGATGCGTCGAGGGCGTCGACGAAGGGATCGACGGGGACGCCGTCGAGGGCCTCCTTCCGGTCGGCCAGCGCCCGGAGGGCGAAGCGGCGGAGCGGGTGGTCCGGCCGGCCGGCCATCGACAGGAGCGTGTCATGGGCGTCCGCGCCGAGGAGCTGCTTGAGGGTGAACAGCGCCGCGATCCGCCCTTCGAGGGCCTTCCCGCTCCGGATCAGCGTCTCGATCCGCTCGACCGGCGCTTCCTCGGCGCCGAGGCGGAGGAGGCGTCGCTGGGCCGCGAGGCGAACCCGCTCGCTCTCCGCGGCGAGGTGGTCGACCAGTGCTTTCGGATCCGCGTCGTCGAGGTCAGGCACGGACGGTGCCTCGCTCCCCTTGCGTCGGAGCTGGACGAGGAAGCCGACGTCCGGTCCCTTGTACTTGAACCGTCCCTTGTCCCAGCTCGCGAGGTAGAGCCGTCCTCTCGCGTCCGCCTCGATGTCGGTCGGCCGAGGGATGGAGACGAAGGTCTTCTGCTCCGCCTTGAAGGTAGCGCCCTTCTTCTCGAGCGGGTGGCGGTAGATCTCGTTCGTCCCCCAGTCGCAGGTGTACAGCGCGTCGCCGTACGGCTCGCCGAGGCCGGGCTCGTCGACGATCGCCACGCCCGTGCCGGAGCCGCCGCCGTAGTCGGCGAGGGGCGGCATGATGTCGCCGGGGAAGTTCTTGAACAGCGTGGGGTAGCCATACTCCGCCGTTTGCATGATGTGGCTCAGCCGGACGAACCAGCCACCTCCGTCGTTCGTGTTGTCCCGCGTGAAGACGTTCAGCCGGGGGCCGACCGCGACGTCGTAGACGTTCCGCAGACCGTGGGCGAACAGCTCGAGGTCGCTGCCGTCGGGGCGGACGCGGACGATGCCGCCGCCCTTCACGGTGAGCGTCGACCCGTCCGTCCCCTTCGCGCCCACGCAGCCGAAGTCCCCCATGGCGATGTAGATCCAGCCGTCCACCCCCATGTCGATGCCGTTGGTCGTGTGGTCCGCGCCCCGCTTCCGCACCTGGTCCGTGCTGATATCGGTCACGAGCCGCTCGGAGCGGTCCGCCACACCGTCGCGATCCTCGTCGTGGAAGGCCGTGAGGTGGGGTGGGTGGAGGACCCAGAGCGTGCCGTCCTGATAGATCAGCCCGCGGGGATGGTCCACGTTCGCGAAGACGTTGAAGCGGTCCGCGACCCCGTCGCCGTCGTCGTCGACACAGCGAACAACCTTGCCGCGACCTCCCTTGGTCCCCAGCGAGCCCTCCTTGTCGACGCCCACGAAGACCGTGCCGTCCGGAGCGGTGGTGACACACGTGGGATAGTTGACGTGCGGCGGCGCGGCGAAGACCGACGCTTGAAAGCCCTCCGGCGTCTCGACCTTCTCGCGTCGCGGGTCGGTCGAGGAGGGTCGCCATCCCTTGGCCTCGCTCCGGGCCACCTTCGCGTCGCCGTAGAGCGAGAGCTCGTAGAAACTGGCCCAGGCCCCGTCGCTTTGGCCCGTGACAGTAATACGGACGTAGCGGACGCCGTCGCCGGCGAGGTCGACGGTTTGGACCTGCTTCCGGCTCGGGTTGTTCGTTCGGTCCGCGAGCGTCGACCACGCCTCCCCATCGGCCGACCCCTCGATGCGATAGGTGTAGCGCCGCCCGTCGAACTCCCAGCGGATGCGGGCCTTATCCAGGTCGCGGGCCTTCCCGAGGTCCACCTGCCACCAGTAGCCGCTGTCGCTGTCCTGGGCGCACCAGCGGGTGGAGGGGTCGCCGTCCACCGCGTGCTCGGGCGGGTGGCCGTCCTGATGGTTCGCCGCCTGCACCGGCCGGCCGAGCGCGAGGTCGCGGGCGAGTTTCCGCTCGTTTACGGACGTCCGGAGAGGGGTGCCGCTGTCCAGGCTCTCCGTGGCCCAGAGGAGGCCGCGGGTGACCATGTCCAGATAGGTCTCGCTCGCCATGGTCTTGTTGTGGTGGCCGAGCGTGGTTCCGAAGACCCGCGTGCCGTGGTACTTGTTCGTCCAGACACAGACCTCCCTCTCTCCGCTGTCCCGGCTCGGGGCATCGGCGAGCGGCGTGGCGTTGGGCCCGACCTTGTCCACGAGGTAGAGCTCGCCCGCGGGGGTCTCCCAGCGCTCCCCGAAGCCCTTCATGATCGGGTGGTCCGGCGCCTGGTTGGCCACGTCGATGGGGTACTTGTCGCCGTGGCCGTGGGAGGTGACCCCGCAGAACCGAAACCAGGCGTCGCTGTCGACGCGGTAGCAGTGCATGGCGCAGTGGATCAGGACCGCCGGCGTGCCTTCCCGATGCGGCTTCAGGATTCGGTCGACCCACTCGGGGTCCTTCGTCTTGGCGAAGCACTCGTTGTGGACGACCACGTCGAAGCCGCCCGCCCAGGTGGGGTCCTTGTAGTACGGGATCTTGGCGTCCGTGGCGTTGCCACCCTGGTGGACCACGGTCCACTTCACCGAGGCACGCTTCGAGATGCCCTCGGTGAGGATCTTCTTCTGCGTCGCGTAGTCGTGGCAGCAGCCGCCGGTGATCAGAAGCGCGTCGATCGGGTCGCGGCTCGGCCCCGCCTCGGCCGCCGTCGCGGGGAGACAAGCGGCGAGAAGCGTGGCCGTCAGGAAGCGCCAGCTCATTGGAAAAGCTCCTTCGGGCGAATGGCACGAGGCACGCGTGGAGGGACGAGTCGGTCGCTGCCCGATGGGAAGCCCGTGAAGACCGAGAATGTATGAGGCCGTCCGACGCCGTTCCACCGGGTCCACGCGGTGGAGGCGCAGGCGGTGCGTCTCTGGCTCCGCGTCAATCGCGCTCGCCGGCCGACGGTCGCCACCGCTCGATCCTCTTTCTGAGCGCCTTGACGACGCCGGGACGCGCCGCCGCGAGGTTCTTCGTCTCGTGAGGGTCTTCCACGATGTTGTAGAGACGCACCGGCGCTCGGTCCCAGTCGAAGACCCAGCCGTACGACCCGGTACGCCCATCGTCGCGGAGAAGCAGCTTCCACTCGTCGTGCACACACCAACGGTACTGGCGGGTGGCCGCGGGGTCGTCGAGGTCGATCCGCGTGATGGCATAGGCGGCACCGAAAACGGTGTTCCGTCGCCGCCGCGCCTCACGGTCGAGGAGGTCGATCCCCGGAAGGTCGCGCGGCGGCTCGACGCCACAGACGGAGAGAATCGTCGGGGCGATGTCGATGCTGCTCGCGAGCGCCTCGGACCGCCGCGGGTCGATCCGACCCGGGAGGGAGAGCATGATCGGCGTGCGGACGCCGGCGTCGAAGGGGGAGCCCTTCGACCGCCGCGCGAAGCCGCCGTTCGGCTTCTGAATCCATCCGTTGTCCGCGAGGTAGACGACGAGGGTATTGTCGGTCAGTCCCCGCTCCTCGAGGTGACCGAGGAGCTTCCCCACCGTGGCGTCGAACCACTCGCACATCCCGTAGTACTTCGCGACCGCCTCCGGTCGGTCCGGCTCGGTGTAGTGGCGCAGAAACCGCTCCGGCGGGTCGTGGGGGCGGTGGGGGAGGAAGGGCGCGTACCAGAGGAAGAAGGGCTTGCCCTCCTTTTTGGCTCGATCGATGAAGTCGGCTATCGGCCGCATCGTTTCCCGGCCGATCCGCAGGCCGACATCCCCGTGGCGGCCGTCGGGGTGGTTCCCGAAGCCCTCGGTCATCCCGTGGGTGAACCCACCCCGCTCGTAGCTTCCCTCCCACCATTTGCCCGACTGGAAGCTGAGGTAACCGTGCTCGCCGAGGAGCCGCGGCAACGTGGGAAGGCTGTCGAATGTCTCGATGAGCCGTCGGCGGAGCTCTGGCGGCTTGTCGGGCCGGGGATCGTTCCCTGTCCGCCCGTGCTGGTGGGGATACAGGCCCGTAACAATCGTCGCGAGCGACGGCCGGCAGAGCGCCGTGGGAAGGTAGCCCCTCGGGAACAGCAGACTGCGGTCGGCGAGCCGGTCGAGATGCGGGGTCCGGATCACCGGATGGCCCATGAACCCGTAGTCCGTCCACCGCTGGTCGTCGGAGATGATCAGGACGACGTTGGGCGGCTGGCGGTCGCCGGTCTCGGGAGTTCCGAGGCTCTTCGCAGCGAAAAGGAAGAGGATCGCCGCTACGACGGCAGTGATGAGCTTCATCCCATGCTCCTGCGTGACGTCACGCGGCGCGAGGCGTCGCGACCGTCCCGTATACTCGTTGGACGCGGTGGCGGCCGTCAACGAGCCGCCGGAGCGGTTCCGCGCCGGAAATCCGGGACCGACGTATCATCGGCCCGGGACACGCACGTGCGAGGGAGACGAACACGATGGAAGTGATGCGGCCGGAAGACTATCAGCGGCTGAAGCAGCGCCTGGACAGCTTGGTGGCGGACCGCACCCGGATCGCGGCGCGTCTCGAGGAGGCGAGAGCCCACGGCGATCTCTCGGAGAATGCGGAGTACGACGCCGCCAAGGAAGAGCAGGCGATGTCCGAGGCCGAGATCCGGCGGCTCCACGAGCGGCTGAAGAACGCCAAGGTGGTGGACAACGAGGCCGTGCCCGACGACATCGTCTTCGTCGGCGCCACGGTGCGGCTGCGGGACACCGCCAACGGCGAGGAGGAGATGTATCGCATCGTCGGAGAAGCGAGCGGCACGTTCGATCCCGACAGCGAGGTTCTGGAGGTGACCACGGAGAGCCCGATGGGCCAGTCGCTGATGAAAGCCCGCCTCGGGGAGACGGTCCGCGTGGATCTGCCCCGCGGCTCCCGTCGCTTCGAGGTCCTCGAGATCCAATGAGCGACGCGTAGCGGACGGCCGGCCGCGGCGCCGCCGCTCCCGTCGCCGCGGGCCGACGGTCCGCGCTCGCGCTTGCCGGCGCTCTCCGTCCCCGGCCACAAGAAACGAAGGGAGGGGTGCGGTGATATGCCCCAGGATCGGATCTCGCCGCAACACCCGCTCCTGAAGCTCTTCCGCGCGGCCGTCGACCAGGCGCTGCGCCCTCGCCGGGAGCTTCGATCCCCCCGCCTCGTCCAATACCTGGGCAACGAGGTGCTCGGGGGCTTCGTCCACGTCGACCGTCTCTTTCGCCTTCGGAACGCCAGGGGCAAGCGGCTGGAGGATCTTCCCGAGATCCTCGAGGTCGTCTCCGACCAGGAGGGACCCGAGCGCCGCTTCGAGGCGGATCAGTACATCGGCGACTTCGCGCTGTTCATGGCCGGCTTCTTCCCCGAGGCCATCCAGCGGCGGGGTTGGTTCGTCCCGCGGCCGATGATCGCTCGCGTCGGGCGGCTGTTCGTCCGGTTCAGCGACCCGGTCGACTATTACGCGGCGGAGGGACGGAGCGCCTACCAACGCGCCGCGGAGGAGGCCCGCTGGGTCGAGCCGGACCTCGGTCCGCTTCTCGGGCGGCTCGGCGAGCGCTTCGAGGACTACCTCACCGTGATGGGCGACGTGAAGGAGAACCTCTGGAACGTCCAAGAGGTGCGCCAGCTCGAGCGGCTCCTCGGGTCGTGAGGTCGTCGGGGTTCCGCCCCGGACCTACACTCGGACCGCCCGCTCCGACGGGAGCGGGGCATCGGTCACGCCCGGAGTCGAGCGGCCTCCCACGCGGACGGCCGCGACCGCTGCGGGGAATCTTCGAAGAGCTCTCTGAAAAGGAGAAGGCCATGCGAAGCGCCATTTCGATCGGGATCGCGGCGACGCTCCTCGCCACGGCCGCGGAGGCGGCACAGAAGGAGGGCTTCAAGCCGCTGTTCAACGGCAAGGACCTCACAGGATGGACCACCGAGGGCCACTGGGTGGTGGAGGACGGCGTCCTCGCGCTGAAACCACGCGAGGGGGAGAAGGGGTGGAAGCGCTACGAGGACTATCTGTGGACCAAGAAGAAGTACGAGGACTTCGTGCTCACCGCGGAGTTCAAGCTGCCCGAGGGCGGCAACTCGGGTCTCTTCTTCCGGGTGGAGGACCGCTCCGACCCCGTCAAGACGGGTATCGAGGCCCAGATCCTCGACTCCCACGGGAAAAAGGACCTCTCCGCCCACGACTGCGGCGGCATCATCAGCGCCGCGGCGCCGAAGAAGAACATGGCCAAGCCCGCGGGCGAGTGGAACCGCATGGTGGTCACGTGCAAGGGCAAGTGGATCACCGTGGAGCTCAACGGCGAGCGCGTCGCCCGCGTGAACCAGGAGAAGTCGCCGCTCAAGAACCGGCCGAGGAAGGGCTACATCGGTTTGCAGGACCACGGCTTGTCCCTCTGGTTCCGCGACGTGCGGATCAAGCGTCTCGACTGAACGAACCGGGGCGTGGGACATGGGGCGTGCGGTCGGTCCGTTCTCTTCTCCACGCTCGAGGGTCACGCCCCACGCCCCGAGCCCCATGCTCCATGCCGGAAACCCATGCTTGGCGCCCCAACCATCGGACAGTCCGCGGAGCTCACCGCTCGCGTCGGCGCGGATCGAGCCATTCATCTCGGCGGCGAGGGGTCGGGCAGCGGCGTGCTGGTCTTTTCCACGCCCGCCATGATCGACCTGATGGAGCACACCGCCCGTCGCGTGCTCGCGGGCTTCATGGAGGACGGCGAGGAGTCCGTCGGCAGCCGCGTCTCGGTGGACCATCTCGCCCCCACGCCGGTCGGGGCGACCGTCCGCGCGGAAGCGACGGTGACGGGCGTCGACAGGCGCACGGTGGACTTCGAGCTGACGGCCCACGACGAGCAGCAGACGATCGGACGAGGGAGCCACCGCCGCGCCGTGGTGCCGCTGGAGAAGATCGCGGCGGGCCTTCCCCGCCCCGACGAGGCGAAAGGAGTGGTCCCCCCCATGTCGGTCGAGCCGAACCGCGGGTCGCTTCCGCCGCTGTCCGCCCTGACGGTGGAACAGAGCGGCGGCCTGGCGACCGTCACGCTCAACCGGCCCGCCAAGCTCAACGCGGTCGATACCACCATGACCGCGGACTGGGAGAAGGTGGTCGCGTGGCTCGCGGGCCACGAAGAGGTCCGGGTGGTCATTGTGACGGGCGCCGGGCGGGCCTTCAGCGCCGGCGACGACGTCAAAGAAGTGGGCACGCTCACCGCCGACGAGGCGACCCGGCTGAGCCATCGGCAGGCGCGGATGTACCTCGCGTTCGAGGCGATTCCCCAGTTCGTCATCGGGGCCGTCAACGGGCCCGCCCTCGGCGGGGGCTGCTGCTGTGCGGTCGCCTGCGACTATCGCCTCGCTTCGACCAACGCCACCTTCGGCATGCCCGAGGTCCACCTGGGCTGGCCGCCGGGCTACGGCGTTCCCCAGCTCACCGCCCTCGTGGGCAAGGCGCGGGCGTTGGAGATGTGTTGCACGGGGCGGACCGTCTCCGCCCGCGAGGCGGAGGAGTGGGGCCTCGCCCAGCGGGTCGTCCCCGCCAATCGCATCCACGAGGAGGCCCACGCGCTGGCGCAGCAGCTCCTTCAGACCCCGTCCGCGGCGCTGAAGGAGACGAAGCGGCTCATCCACATGGACGAGGGACCCCACACGAAGACCGCCTACCTCGCGGACACGGAGGCGTACATCCGCTGCCTCCAGAGCGAGGACGCCCGCGAGGGCATCGCCGCGTTCACGCAGAAGCGCACACCCCACTTCATCGGAAGATAAGGAGGCGGAAAAGAATAAGTTGAGCCTATACGCCAAAGCGAGGAGCG
>CAZQQP010000003.1:0-12261 GCA_964595475.1 uncultured Planctomycetaceae bacterium
GCCTTGGCACCGATGAGACGGCGAAGCCGATGATCGAGGAAGCGCAACGTCCGCAGATGCCGGGATCCGCGGGCGGCGGGGCATCGGAAATGGTTCGAAACCGACGCCAAAGCAAGGAGGCTTCCCGCTCCTCGCGTTGGCGTATAGGCTCAACTTATTCTTTTCCGCCTCCTTACGACGGCCGACCGCCGCTCGGCGCCAACCGACGCATCGACCGCTTCTTGATGGTCCCGCTCCATCCGGGACTCACTCGACTCGTTGCTTTGCGGAGCGGATGGCCCGGTCGAGCCGGTCGTGGAGGAGATAACGATCCGCGCGCTGTTCGGGTTTCTCGCCCCGGCCGGATGCTCAGGCGCCGAGAAGCGACCGTCCCGAGCCCGCGGGGCGGCGGGCACGATCGCGATCGGTGCGGGTCGGCGCGATCGCGGACCGGTCAGAGGCTGGACGGTCGTCCGAGGGCTCGTCCCTCTTCCGCTTCGCTTCAACTCTCGGCGACGGGCGAGCCCTTCTACCAGGCCTTGAAGTCGCTCTTGAACATGGGTCGGGCGAGGTAGAACCCCTGGCCGATGTCGACGCCGAGCTCGCGACACCGCCGCAGCTGAGCGGCGTCCTCGATGCCCTCGGCCACGGTGGTCATGCCGAGCGTGGCCGCGAGCGTGGCCGAGGCACCGACGATGGCCTCGGCCCACCGCTTGTCGAGGTTCTGGACGAAGTACCGGTCGATCTTGATGCGGTCGACGGGGAGGTTCGCCAGATCCGCGAGCGAGGAATGGCCCGTGCCGAAGTCGTCCACGGCGATTGCGATGTTCCGTGCCCGCAGGCCCTCGAGTGTCTCCACCGCGCGGGCCGGCTCATCCACGATGCCCGTCTCCGTGACCTCCAGGCAGAGGCGGTGGCCCGGCACGTTGAAAAACCGAAGCTTGTCCATCACACGGTCGCGGAGGGAGGGATTGCGGAAGAGGACGGGGCTGAGATTGACCGCCAGAAAGCCGTCGCAGACGTCGGGAAGGTCCGCGAGGCCCTTAGCGAGTGTCAGCTCGGTGAAGGGCATCATCAGCGTGGTGTGCTCCACGAAGGGGACGAACGTGGCGGGCGGGATCCAGCCGCGGGTCGGGTGGTTCCACCGGCAGAGCACCTCGGCCCCCACGCAGCATCCGGTCCGGAGGTCGATATGGGGCTGGTAGGCCATGTGGAGCTGGTCACCCTCCTCCATCGCTCGCCCGAGGTCGGCCATGAGATGGAAGCGGGCCCGCTCGTGGGCGTCGCGGTCGGGGTCGAAGATCGCGTAGTCGAGGCGGGGATTGCCTCTCGCCTGCTCGCAGGCGGCGACGGATGCACGGACGAGCTCGCTGATGTCGCCGGCGTGGTTCGGCGCGCAGCCGATGCCGATATACGGGCGGACGTGGTGAGGAATGGAGCGGACGTAGAAGGGCTCGCTCAACGCCTCGATGATCCGCTTCGCGGTTTGCCGGGCCTGTCGATAGGAAAGCCTCCGAAGCGGAAGCGCGAACCGCGCCTGGGTGATGTGGTAGAGGTCCGTAGTCTCCGGCACCGCCTCCCGGATGCGGCGGCCTATTTCCCGGAGCAGCGCGTCGCGGTCGAAGGGACCGAATGTGCGGAGGATGAGGTCCACACCGCCGACGTCGATGCAAAGCAGAACGAGCGGCGTGGCGGTTGTGGCGCCGTCCGCGAAGAACCGATCAGCGTCCTCATAAAAGCTGTCGCGGTCGGGCAGATCTGTGCGGCTGTCCTTCATCGCGACCCTCCGGAGTTCCGTGGTCGCCTCGCGATTCCCGGAGACGGATGCGGTTCCATTCCCGTCAGCCGACCGACGGAAGCGCTTCCCCGATCGACCTACGTTCGTCCCGACGAGACCGAATCACTGCCCGCGCGTCGAACCGACCCACTGCTTCGCCCGACTCCTCGACATCGAACAGTACAAGGTGAATGATAAACACTTGAGCAAGCCGCGCCTACTTCAAATCCCACATCTTCCGCGTTTTTCCGACCTTTTGGCGCTTCGAAAGCCCGAAACGTTCAACACAATGCGCAGATTTGCGGGAAGCTACATCGCGTGAAGCAAGGCGACGAGCGCCTCGCCGCTTTCGCCCCTGGATCCCTCAGATGGGTCACCGTGAAGCGGGTCTCGCTCGCTCACTGCAAAGCTGCTTTGTTGGCTCATCTCGGAACGCTGCAAATACCCCGTCTCTCTCGGAGTGGCGCGTCGCCGCGAACCCTCAGGGCGTCGACGGGCATTTCACGGAGACGTTTGAACGGCTTTGATTTGGATCCTCGGGTCTGAGCGAACCGGGGCGGTGAGCGCGCAGCGGCGTGTGAATCGCCCCTTGGGATCGAGAGCCGAGGTGGAGAGCAGGGACGAGCCTACGCCGAGCCGCCCCCGCAGCTTCGTGATCGACTGGGTGCGTGGTCCTTTGCCGTCTTCGTGAGCTCCGAGCTCTCGACCTCATGCATTGGTTCCGGCATGGAGCGTGGGGCCAGAAGCCGGGGCGGTCGCATCCATTAGCCCTGCTTCGTCGGCCGACTGAAAAGGACAGCGGTCAGGCCCACGCGTCGAGGATGTCGCGACCGCACGCCCCGTAGGCAGCAGGTCGTGCCGACCACGGGCGGTGAGGGCGTAGGCCCGCTCGCCGGCGTGGCCGTCGGCGGGCCGGACGAGCCGCTCCTGGGAGATGCGGCGGAGGATGCGGCGCGGGCCGTAGAAGTCGATTCGAATCGCATCCGGAGGACCGAGACGCTCTCCGTCTCCCTCGACGCCCCCCCGACGAGCAGCGCCGCGAAGAGAAGCTTAGTGGGCGGTTGTGCGGTCTGGTGAATCCGTGCGCTCCGTGACGGTGGAGGGGCCGATGCCGACGGGGGTCGCAGGAATGCGACAGGGGGAGAATGCTACGGGCGACCGAGTTGGACGGTCGCGTGGGCGCGAGACGCCGCGACCGACGGGCCCCCGCCTGCCTCCCGTGGGTCGGCCCGCATCGGGCGGGGCGGCGGGCCCGGCGCCCCTGTGAACTGCGCCGCGGCGATGAGAAAGATGGCCGTATCGCCGCCGCGAATCGGACTTGCGAAGGACGAGGCGCTCCGGGGCGGGGCGTGGCGAAGCGGGTCTGGCCCGCGCTTTGCGAGCGACCGGTGTCCGAGGCGAAGCGACGCGAGAGCTCTTTAGAGGACACGATCAGCTTGTGGCACCTCATCTCCATGGTCGGCCGTGGCTGTGCGAACCCCACGGTGCAGCGGTTCCTCGTCGAGGGCCTCATGGTCGCCGCCGTCGTCGGCGTGATCGTCGCGATGGCGCTGTCGGCGAGCTCGTAAGACGAAACGGACCGGAAGAGCCGCCGGCGGCCCGCCTTCCCCCGTGACGAAACGGGGGCGGTCTATCTTGCCGACGATTCCCGGAATTGCGCTTCAGCGCTGAAACGCGGCTGGACGCCGTGGCCGCCGCGACGCCGTCGCTCCGCCGCCCTCCGAGGCCATCAACCGACGGACCGCTCATCGAGTTGATCGTCGCCCGTTGGTTGGTCCACAGTTTGCCTGGAGACGACCGCGGAGGAGGGCACCACCTCGGGGATTGTTAGCGGGACGAGCGGGACGGCCGAAGGCGGACGCGTCCGCCTTTGTCGCGCCGGCGTGCGGACTCGCGGCGCAGGCGAGTGATTCCCGAACGTGGAGGCGACCCATGACGACCAAGAAGCTCCGAAGCCGCCGGGCGGACGGCCGCGGCCACTGGCCGGCGGGCCGTCGACGACACGCGACGACCAAGCGCGAGGTGGACCGGGCGCTGGGCCGTGCCGCGCGGGTGATCCAACGGGCCTCCTGGGCGGGGGCGTCGTGGCGGGCGCTCGCTCGCTACCTCGGGGTCTCCCCGCAGGCGGTGCAGCACTGGCGACGGGGCCACAAGCGGCCCTCGCGGGAGACCGTGCGGGCGATCCAACGCTGGTGCGAGCGGTGGCCGCGGCGGTCGCTCTACCGAAACCGGTACGCGTAGAGGTCGGCGTCGGCCATCACGAATCGCAGGCGGACCGGCTTCCCGCGTAGGTCCGCGACGGAGCGGTCGCCGGACCACCGCACCTCGCGGTCGAGGTCGTCGCCGAAGAGCTCGGGCGAGGACGCCAGCGAGAAGCCCTCGTAGGGCGTGCCGTCGGGCTTCTGCAGCTCCACGCGGATGTGGCCCACGGCCGACGTGGCGTAGTTGAGCGTGAGCGTGTCGCCGCGGAAGCGGACCGGCTCGGTGATCAGCTCGCCGCCCTGGACGGGGGCCTCGACCGAGACGAAGCCGTCGAGGCGGAGCGTGTAGCGGCGGAGCTGCGTGGCGTCCGCTCGATAGTTCTCGGTGACGTAGAGGGAGAGCACCCGCGGCCGCCCCGGCGTGGTGGACCTCGTCTCCACGGCGTGCCACGCGGTGTAGGTGCTGCCGTAGAACCAGCTCTCGGTCCGCCCCTTCTTCCAGAGGCCCGGGCGGATGAAGGCCCTGGGCCACTGGCGGAAGGTGCGTCCGTCGCGGCTGGACATGAAGGCCGTGTCCGTCAGTGCATAGCCCTGTCGACCGGCGTTGGCGATCTTGGGCTTGCGGAGGTCCCACCCGGGCAGCACCTTCATGGACCTCGCGTCCTTGTTCCGCTCGATGTAGCGGGCGGGGAAGCCGATATAGATGTGGGGGGCGCGCGGGTAAGGCTTGATGACGTTGAAGTAGTGCTGAGCCTGACGTCCCTTCGGATACTTGACGAGCTTCGGCTCGGACCAGTCGCCGAAGAAGTCCTCCGCGGTGGCGGTGCCGACGGTGCGGCCGTTGTTCCACCGTCGCATGTAGACGCGGTACTGCTCGCGGACGGGGTCCCACATCGCGGTCTGCTGGCTGTCGAGCGGGCCGCCGGTGAGGATCGGCTCGTCGTGGCGGGACCAGTGGATGCCGTCCGCGGAGCGCCACGGGTACAGCGCGAGCGTGCCGTCCTCCGTCCGCCCGTTGCGGACCGCCTTGTACTTGGCGTCGGCCGCCCGGTCGGGGTTGCGATCCTTGAAGATGAAGAAGTTGCGGTGGGACGGCGAGACGATGTTGTTGTCCGTGGAGCCGTTGTACTCGTGAAGACCGAGGTCCGGTCTCCGCCAGTGGATGCCGTCGTCGCTCTCGGCGTAGCAGGTTCGCTTGCCGCCGTTCTTCGCCCGGTAGTACATCCGGTACTTCTCGCCGTCGCGGAAAATGCTGAAGTGATGGGAGTGGCCGCCCTCCCACGGGGCGTCCGCGACGAAGACGACCCCCTGTGGGTCCGGACGGTGGAGGCGTCGCGCCACGCCGTCCATCTCGGCGACAAGGTGACGGTCGACGAAGAGCTCGCGCCGCGTGCCGATGGAGACGGCGTCGGGCTCCGCGGCCGCGGTGGACAGCACAGCAAAAAGCGGGAGGAAACGGAGGGCGGAACGGGTCGAGGGCATGGTCTCTTCCTTAGCGACGAGCGGGACAGACGGGGTGTGCGCCTCGTTCGACGCGAGCCACGAGATTACCGCAAGGCGCCGCCCGGCACAACCGCGGCGAACCTTGACGACCGCTCCTTCGACGGTGTTCTCGGCGCACGCCCGCGGATATATTTTCGCTACGAGGGCGTCCGGGTCGGCGGCACGAAAGCCCTGAACCGATTCGCCGTTGCGTGCGGGGGCAGGAAGTGGCTCGCATCAGCCGGAGAGCACGGACAAGGCCGCGGCATTGCCCGTGCCACCCAACCGAACAGGCGACGCCGGGCGAGGCGTTCCCGCAGCACACGGCGTTGCGTGCCGCCCGAGCGGAGATGCTCGGCGGAGCCCCATGCCCTTCACCACGTCGGCGAACGGCGGCGTGCTCGCCAACGATCGCCGGTACGCACGCTCGTGACCGGCGAGTTTGCTTGGGAGCGGCCGGCGGTCGCACGCTGCTAGGATGAGGTCTCGAGCCTCGGGAGGACGGATGGCACACGACGGGACACACGAGGCAGCGTCGGCGGCCGGCGCCTCCGGTCGGGACACGACGCCGCCCGAGCAGAGCGACCCCGACGCGTGCTGCGGAGCGGCGGAAGAGCTCCTCCGCCGAGGCGAGCCGCTGATGGCGTACGACATCCTCGTGGAGGGGTATCGCAAGTGGCCCGACCACACGCGTCTTCGCCAGCACATCGCCCTGGCGCTGTCGCGGAGCGGCGCCCACGAGCGGGCGGAGCAGTGGCTGGAGACCTTCTTCGAGGAAGCGGAGGTCGACGGCCAAATCCTCGGCATCTTTGCGAGGACCGCTAAGGCGCTCGCGACGGAGGCGGAGACGGAGGACCGCCGTCGCGGCTACTGGACCCTCGCGTTTCGCTACTATCGCATGGGGTACCAGGTGGCTCGCATTTCGGGGGAGCGGGAGACGGCCTATTACACGGGCATCAACGCGGCCACGCTGGCTCTTCTGCTCGGCCGGAACGAGGAGGCGAGGAACCTGGGCCAGGCCGTCCAGGAGCTGTGCGAGCAGCTCCTCGCCGAGCCGGGGGACGACGGCTCTTACTGGCTTCGGGCGACGCTCGGCGAAGCGGCGCTGGTCCTCGGCGACCTGCCGTCGGCGGAGAACCATTACGCCGCGGCCTCGAAGCTGGGGAAGGGCGACTACGCCTCACTTAACGCCACGCGTCAGCAAGCCCGACGCATCCTCGGCTACCTCGGTGACGATCCCGGCCGCTTCGACGGCTGGTTTCGAATCCCGTCCATGGTGGTCGCGACGGGCCACATGATCGACACCCCCGACCGTCCCACGCCCCGCTTTCCGCCGGAGCAGGAATCGGAGGTGGCCCGCCGCATCGCGGAGCGTCTGGAGGCCATGGACGCGGAGTTCGGCTACGCGTCGGCGGCGGCCGGCTCCGACATCCTCTTCCTGGAGGCCATCCTCGCCCGGGGCGGGGAGATCCACGTGGTCCTGCCCTGCCCGGTGGAGGAGTTTCGCGAGGTGAGCGTGGCCCCCTTCCCCGGCGACTGGTCCCGCCGCTTCGACCGCGTCCTCGAGCAAGCGTCCACCGTCTGGACCGTGGGGGGAGAGGGGGCGCTCGCCAACGCGGCCGCCTTCGACCACGCCAACCAGGTGACGTTCGGGTTGGCCCGCATCAGCGCCCGCCGCATCGGCGCTCCGCTTCGGGCGCTCGCCGTCTGGGACGGCCAGACCGGAAACGGCCTCGGCGGCGCCGAGTCCGCGGTGCGGTCGTACCGACGGTCGGGGCTGGAGCCGGAGATCCTCTCCCCCGTCCCCGACCGACTCCCGTCGGTGTCCTCGCCGCCGCCCGCCCCCTCCCCGTCGGAGGTCGGCCCGGACGACATGGTCAGCGAGACCGTCGCGATGCTCTTCGCGGACGCGGCGGGCTTCAGCGAGCTTCCGGAGAACCACCTGCCCCAGTTCGTGACGCAGTACCTCGGGTCGGCGGCGGAGCTTGTGCGGCAGGGCCAGCGCTGCCCCGCCGTCACGCGGACTTGGGGAGACGGCCTCTTCCTGGTGTTCCGCGACGTGGAGGAGGCGGGTCTCTTCGCGTTGGACCTTGTCGACCGAATGACGAGGACGGACTGGGAGGCGAGGGGACTCCCCGCGAGCCTCAACATCCGCGTGGGCCTCCACGCGGGCCCGGCCATGCGGTTGACGGACCCGCTGACCCGGGAGATCAACTACATCGGCACGCACGTGAGCCGGGCGGCGCGGCTGGAGCCCGTGACGCCGCCCGGGCGGGTGTACGCCAGCCAGGCCTTCTCCGCGTTGGCCGCGGCGGCCAACGTCGACGCGTTCGCGTGCGAGTACGTGGGTCAGACCCCGCTCGCCAAGCGATACGGCACCTATCCCACCTACTCTGTTCGGCGGATCCGGTAAGCGACTGGAGGCACGATGACCACGGCAGAGCACACCCCAGACGGCGTAGCGGACGAGGCCTCCGCACCGGAGGACAGCGAGGAGATCGTCTACGACGCGTTCATCAGCTACCGCCATATGGAGCCGGATCGTCGCTGGGCGAAGTGGCTCCACAGTCAGCTCGAGACGTATCGCGTGCCGCGGTCGCTGATGCGGAAGCTGGGCCTGCCCCGGCGTATCCGGCCCATCTTCCGCGACGAGGACGAGCTTCCCGCCTCGTCGGACTTGAGCCGGGAGATCGAGACCGCGCTGAGCCGCTCCCGCTTCCTCATCATCGTCTGCTCGCCGCGGACGCCCGGGTCCAAGTGGGTGAACGCCGAGGTGCAGCGCTTCCGCGAGTGGGGTCGCCACGACCGCATCCTGGCGTTGCTCATCGAGGGGGAACCCGGCGAGAGCTTCCCCCGCTCGCTGGTGGAGATCCGCCGCACCGTCACGGACGAGGCGGGCGCAAGCGTGGAGCAGATCGAGGAGGTGGAGCCGCTCGCGGCGGACGTCCGCCCCACCCGCGAGGAGAGCAGCCGCCACCTCGGCGGGCTCGCCAAGCTGCGGATCCTCGCGTGTCTCCTCGGCTGTCGCTTCGACGACCTGAGGCAGCGGGATCAGATCCGTCAGCGGCGGCGGATGATGACCGCCGTGAGCACCATGGCCGTCCTCCTCATCGTCATCTCCTCGCTCGCGGGGTGGGCCTTCTACCAGCAGCAGGTCGCCGAGCGCGCCAGGCGGACCGCGGTGGAGCACCGGGAGACCGCATTGGGGACGCTCAACACGCTCGTAAAGCAGGCGGACGAGAAGCTGAAGAACCGACAGGGCACGCGCCAGCTTCGCGAGTCCATGCTCCAGACGGCCATCAGCAAGCTGGAGCAGATGGATCTCCGCGCGGAGAAAGCCAGCGCCGACGCGCGGCGGAGCACGGCCGTGGCGTTGCGGCAGCGGGGCTCGCTCTACCTCCTCGTAGGCCGCGTGGACGAGGCCCGCCGTCAGCTCACCCGCTCGCTGGAGGTCCTCCGGGACCTCTTCAAGCGGAGTCCGCAACGCGACGACCTTCGCCGGGAGCTCGCGTCCACCCACCACGTCCTCGGCAAGCTGTGGAAGGAGCGGGGCGATCTCGGCAGGGCGAGGGAGCAATTCGCCCGGGCGTTGGACCTCCGGCGGACCCTCGTCGAGACGAGCCCGGACGACCGCCGAGCGTGGGCCGACCTCGGGGATACGCAGGAGTACATGGGCGACGTGGAGGCCGCGGTCGGCGATCAGCAGGCGGCGCGGAAGGCCTACGCCAAGTCGCTGGAGACCCGCCGGAAAGTGGCCGGTATGGAGGGAGCGGGGCGGGAGGCGAAGCGAAAGGTGGCCGTCTCCCATACCAAGCTGGGGGATGTGGCCCGGATGCAGCAAGATCTGAAGGAGGCAAGCAAGCACTACCGGGAGGCCGCCAAGCGCTTCCGGGAGATCGCGGAGGTCGCCACCTTCAACACGAAGGCCCAGCGGAACCTGTCGGTGGCGTACAACAAGCTCGCGAGCATCAAGCGGGAGCGGGGGAACCTCGACGCGGCGAGGGCGGCGTACGAGAAGTCGCTGCAGACGCTCCAGGAGCTCGCGAAGACGGACCCCGGCAACGTGAAGTGGCAGCGGGAGCTCGCGGTCTGCTACGAGAACCTCGGGCAGATCCACCTCGCCCGCGGCGAGACCGACGCGGCGCGGAAGGCGTACAACAAGGCCGTGCGGCGGGCCCACCGCGTGGTGAAGTACGCCGAGGACAAGGTGGACGCGAAGCGGAGCCTCGCCGACGCGTATCAGGGCCGCGGCGACGCCCGTCGGCAGGCGGGGCGGCCCACCGCGGCCATCGCGGCGTACGCCGACGCGCTGGAGATCCGCCGGAAGCTGGTCCAGGACGGCGGCACCGCGACGCTCCGCCGGGACCTGTCGATCACGCTGATGAAGCTCGGCCACGCCAAGCGGAAGGTGGGTGATGTGGAACAGGCGTCGGCTCATTACAAAGAGGCCCTCGACATCCGCAAGCGTCTGGTGGAGGAGCACCCGGAGAATCCCCGGTTCCGGCGGGACCTCTCCGTGGCTCACCTCCGCCTGGCGGTGGCCAAGTCCGGGTCCGCCGCGGTCGACCACGCGGAGGAGGCGATCCGCCTTCGCCGTGCCCTCGTCGACGCGGACGCCGAGAACAAGGCGTATCGGGCGGACCTCGCCCGCGCCCACTTCGTGATGGGCTCCGTCGTCTCGGAGGCGGAAGCGGCGAAGCACTACCGGAAGGCGGCCGAGGCGTATGAGAAGGCCGACGCTCCCGCGAAGGCCGCGAACGCGTGGGCCAAGCTCGGCGACCTCCGGCGCTCCGCCGACGCGCTGGACCAAGCGGCGAAGGCGTACGACAAGGCCGTCGCCGCCCGCGAGCGACAGGTGAAGCAGGGGAAGGCGGCCGAGGGGAAGAAGGGGCTTCTGACTGCGCTGTTCAAGCTCGGGCGGACGCACCGGGCGCTCGGCCGGCCCGAGAACGCCCTCGACGCGTATCGGCGGGCGGAGGCGGCCGCGAAGTGGCTGGAGAAGCGAGGTCTCGTCCCCGACGGGCGGCCGTGGTCCCAGCGGCTCCAGAAGGAGATGGATGCGCTGCGGTCGCGAATCTCCCGGCGAACCTCCTGAGCCGGGTGAGAGCCGCCTTCGGGTTCGCCCTTCGCGACCGCGCCCGGCGGTCGGACGGGACGCACGTCGGCCTCGTCTGCTCCCCTCCCGCGGCTTCGGCCGAGGAGGCGGCTCACACAGCCGTCGGGAGCGCCGCTACTCCATCGCCTCGACCACCGCCTCCATCTGCGACGGGTCCACCCCCGGCGGGGTGAAGCGCCGGAGCAGCTCCTGTCGCCGCCGGGCCTTCTCCTCGGCGGAAAGGTCGCTCGCGTCGATGGTCGACAGTGCCTCGCGGAGGCTCTTGAGGATGCTCCTTGTCTCGCGCTCCGACGGGTTCCGCTGCAGATACGCGAGAAACTCCGTCGGGTCGAAGCCCGCCGTCGCCTGCAGCATGTAGCTGTCGACGCTGCTCTGCACCGTCACCACGCTGCGGTAATTCCTCAGCTCCGGCGGGAGGGTGACCCCGCTCGCCGTCTCCGCCGTCTGCGCCTCCTCGGCTTGGTCCTCGGGCGGGACCACCTCCGCGACGTTGCGGTTCCGCCCGACCTCCAGACGGCCGCCGGCGGACTCCACCCCGCCCTGGAACTCCACGCGACCGGCGCGGATGTCCGCGTCGCGGCCGACCATCACCTGTTCGCCGTAGACCTGCGGCCCCGTCGTCCGGACGTCCGCGTCGATTTGGACCTCGCCGGCGGGGTCGGTCCGGATGCTCCGCAGCGGCCGGGTCTGGCCGACGGGACCTCCGAAGGAGGTTTGGCCGCCGCCGTCGGTGTTGACGGTGACGCTCGACGGACCCGCCACCCCGCTGTCGACGCTGCTCGCGAAGGTGACGTCGCCCGCGGGAGCATTGGTGGTGAGGGTGACGTCCGCTCGCGTGACGACCGGGTCGTTGTACGTCTGCTCGCCCGCCGTGGTCACGTCGGCGCGGAGGAAGGTGGTCCCCGCGGCGTCCGTGGTGACGCTGCCGAGCGGGGCGTCGCCGCCCACTTCCCCTTGGAAGCGGGTGTCGCCGCCGCCCGCCGTGGTCACCGTCAGGTCCGAGGGCATCCCCGGGCTGTCCACGGTGCTCGCGAAGACCACGTCGCCCGTGCCCCGCTCCGTGATCTCGAGGTCCTCCGTCAGGCGGGCGGGGCTGTCGAACTCCGCGGACGGTCCGTTGAGCGTGATCGTTCCCGGGCCGAGCTCCAACGCCGGCCCGCTGATGAAAAGGCCCGACAGCGGCTGCTTGCTCCCGATCGGCTTCTCGAAACGGACGCGGCCCTCGCCGTCGACGTCGATCGTCAGCGCAAAGAGATCGGTTCCGCTGCTGTCGAGCGGTCCGCCGAAGACGACGTTGCTTTGGAGCGACGCGTCGCGGGCGCGGAGCGTGGTGTCGGCGGTGAGAAGGACCGCGTCGCCGTAGATCTGAGAGCCGACGGTGGTCACGGTCTCCCCCGCGAGCACGGTCGTCCCGGGCGAGCTCGTCACGAGATCGCGCAGGGCATGGGCTTGACCCACGGCCGCGTTGAAGATCGTCGTCGCCGAGACGTCGAGGGATAGCGTCCACGGGCCCTGGCCGTCGCCGTCGACGGAGTCCGCGAAGGTGACGCCCGTCCCGCCGCTGTCCGTGATCGTCGTGGACGAGGTCAGCACGACGGGCTCATTGAACGCGACCGTTCCCCCCTGTGCGTCGATGTCGCCGCTCAGCTCCGTCGTCCCGCCCCCGTCCGTCGTCAGGCTCGAGACCGCCGTGCTCCCGCCGATGC
>CAZQQP010000003.1:12361-23804 GCA_964595475.1 uncultured Planctomycetaceae bacterium
CCGACTGGATCGCGATGGCAGAGCCCGTCCCGTCCCCGATCGGCGTGAGCTCCGACCCGCTGTCTCCCACCGCACCCTCGAACGTGGTGGCGCCGTCCACGTCCAAGGTGAGGTCGTGGGCGCCCTCCACCGTGCTCCCGAACGTTACGCCCGTCCCGCCCGTGTCCGTGAGCGCCACGGAAGAGGTTAGCTCCACCGCATCGTTGAACGTGACCGTCCCTCCCTGCGCGTCGATGTCGTTGCCCACCGTGGTCGTCCCGCCCCCGTCCGTCGTCAGGCTCGAGACCGCCGTGCTCCCGCCGATGCGGCCGTCGATGTCCGTGGTCCCCGTGCTGTTCAGCGCCACGGCGCTGTTCCCATCCACGTCGCCGACCACGTCGATGTCGCCCCCGCCGGCATTCACGGTCAGGTCCGCGTCCAACTGCGTCTCCGCGTTCAGCGCGACGGCGCTGTTCGAGGATGAGGTGTCCACCGTCACCGGGGCGCCCGAAGTGGTCAGCGCGTCCTCGTTCGCCGTCGACGAGCCGAACGTCACCGCTCCTTCCGCATCCACCGTCAGGCTCTCGAGCTCCACGGCCCCTTCGAACGTGGTCGCCGTGTCCCCCGCCGCGATCGTCACGTTCTCCCGGAACGTGACCTTCCCGGCGCCGTCCGACTGCGCAATGCCGGACGCCGTCTCCACGGCCCCCTGGAACTCCGTCGGGCCGGCCGACTGGATCGCGATGGCAGAGCCCGTCCCGTCCCCGATCGGCGTGAGCTCCGAGTCGCTATCCCCGACCACGTCCTCGAGCGTGGTGGCGCCGTCCACGTCCAGCGTCAGGTCGTGGGCGCCCGTCACCGTGTCCGCGAAGGTCACCGGTCCGCTGTCCTCGTCGATGCGAAGGTCGGCTGTGAGCTCCACCGGGTCGTTCAGTGTGATCGACGTGCCGTCGGTGTGGAGGTTCCCGCCCGCGATCTCGGTCCGCCCGTCGGCGTTCGTCGTCAACGCTCCGAGCGGTCGGTCGTCGCCGGAGTCCACCTCGCCGTCCGCACCGAGGCCGACGGGCCCGGCCAGCGTGGTCACGCCCGAGCCGTCCGTGTTCACCGTGAGATCCGGCGGGCTCTCGCCGCCGCCGTCCACGGGGCCGCCGAGGGTCACGCTCGTTTCGACCTCGCCGACCGCGCTGTCCAACGTCGTGTCCGCGCCGAGGAGCACCGCGTCCTCGTACGTCTGGTTCCCCTCCGTCGTGACCGAGCCGCCGTCGATCCTCGTCTGTCCGCCCGCGTCGGTGCTCACGCTGACCAGGGGCGTGACCCCGCCGACGGGCCCGCCGAGACGGGTCACGCCGGTGCTGTTGTTCAATGCCAACGTCTGGGCTCCGTTCACGGAGCCCGTGAACGTGATCGACGGACCGGCGACCGCCTCGACCACGTCGACCAGCACGTCCGCTTGCAGCTGGACCGGCCCCTCGAAGCGCACGTCGCTCGCGTCGCCCTCGCCGAGGTCGCCCGTATACACGTCACCATGCAGGGCGATCCCGCTGCCGCCCGTGAGGGTGAGGTCGTTGATGTCGTTGTCGCTCGCGTTCTGGCCGAGCGATCCCACGCGGATTTGTCCCCCGCCCGCGTCGAAGACGAGGTCGAAGGCCTCTCCGTCGCCGAGGGCCACCGCTTTTGTTCCGATGTCCCGGCCGGAGAGCGTGATGCCCTCGAGGTCCGCCCCGCCGGTCACGCTCGCAGCGCCTTCTTCCCCCTCGACGTCGCCTCGGACGCCCACCTGGCCGGCCATGCCGTCCGTCGCTCCCGTCGTCGCGTCGACCGTGAGCGTGTCCGTCCCGCCGGAGCTCGCCCCGTCGACCGCGCCTTGAATCCCGACGTTCCCCGCCGAGCCGTCGTTCCCTTCCTCCGTGTCGATGGACCGTTGTCCGTCGACGAGGAGGGCGTCCTCCACGAAGACGTCGCCGCCGTCCGTTTGGATGTTCTTGCGGAGCGTCGTCGTGGCGGAGCTTGCCGCGACGCCCACACCCGCCGCGTCGCTCGAGTCCGTCGTATCAATTCGGGCACTGACGTCGACGTCCCCCTCCGGCGCCTCGAAGCGAACGGTGTCCAACCACCCCTCGTCGGCGCGGACCGTGACGGTTCCGCTCTGCTCCATCGAGCCGAAGGCGACCGCCTCGAAGCCCTCCGCGAGGTTCCCGATCGAGTCGGTCCCCACGTTCAGCTCGCCGCTCACGCCGGTGCTCCCGCCCACGCTGATCGGCGTGGCCGGGTCCGTCGGGCTAAAGCGGACGGTCCCACCCGCCGACTCCACGGTCGCATTGACGTCGATGTCGCTGACGTTGCCGGTGGCGCCGGAGCGTAGCTCGACGAGGCCGCCTCCGCCGTCCACAGAACCCGCGACGGTGAGCTGACCCCCGGCGGCGGCGAAGAGCCCGCCTTGCCCGTTGTCCAGGGTGACCGCGTTGAGGTCGAGCGGACCGCCCGCGTGAACCGCGAAGGTCTCCGCGCCGTCCGCGCCGTCCACCACGGGCGCGAGCGTCGCGGTGCCTCCTCCGCCGGGCGCCGCTCGGACTTCGACGGTCCCTCCGCCCTCGAGGCGGATCTTGCTGACGTTCAGGGACCCGTCGGCGACGACGTTCCCGGCAAGCGACGCCACCGTCACGCCCGACGCGAGCTGCACCTGGTCGTCGCCCGAGTTCGTGGCGGAGCCACCCATCAGCACCGTGGCCGCCGAGAGGTTGCTGCGAACGTCGACGACGTCGGTCGACGACGATGCGTCGTCGTCTCTGTCCGCGGCGACCTGCAGCATGCCCCCGCCGTCCAGTCGGACCGGCGCGTCTCCCGTAAACACGACGTCGTTTCCGGCGCCGATCCGCACCGACGGGTTCGCGTTACCGAGGTCCCTGATAGGACCATGGGCGAACAGCGAGCCCTCTCGCGTGGAGATGTTATTCGGCTGGGAGATCTCGCCAGCGCTCTCCGCTTGGAAGGTAATGGCGGGGAGATGCACCTCCGTTGAGCCCGTTTCGGACGTTCCGCCTTCGATTTGGAGGCCGCCGCCGCCCTGGATCACCAGCTCCGGAAGAGCTCTCAGGTCGATCTCGGCGCGCTCGGCGCCGGACGTCTGCTGGTCGCCGAGCGAGCGGAGTGTGAGAAAGCGTCCGCCGTCGATCGTCAGGTCCGGATCGGTTGCCCCCGCGTCGTCCTCGAACGTGCCCGTCGCGAAGATGTCCTCCCGCGCCTCGAGGGTAATGGCGCTGCTCGTGCCCTCGATCTCCGACTCGAATATGACGAAAGTGGAGTTGTCCTCGCCGGCGAGCGGGTCGGAGTTGTCGTCGTCGGACCGCAGCACTTCTCCGACATCGGTCGTGCCGCCATCGCTGTCGCCGCTGTCGTCGAGCAACGGATCTTGCGGCTCGGAATCCTCGCCGTCGTCGCTTCCCCCGCGGATCTCGATGTGGTCCGGGTCGAACAGGACGCTTCCCTCCTCACCGGCCGGCGCCCCGACGTCCACCCGCGAGAGGGACGTATCGAGGCTCTTCCCGGAGACCTCCACGAAGCCGCCGTCGCCGCCGGACGGGCCACCCCGCGCCGTGATGCGCCCGTCGACGAGCGTGCTCCCGTCGGACCAGACGATCACGTCGCCGCCGTCACCCTCCACCGTCGCGTCCGCGGCGACCGTCGATCCGGCGGAGACCAGCGTCCTCTCGGCCGTCGGCAAATCGCCCGACGTCGCCCCGCGGAGTGGCCCCCCCACGCGGACCACACCGCCGCCGTCGCTTCCCGAGGCGTCGAGGGTGGCATCCACGAGGCCGATGCTCCCGGGTCCTCCGACGTCGATCCGCCCGCCGCCGCCGTCGGTCCCGACGGCCCGGTATTCCCCGGCGATCAGCGCCGCGTCGCCCGCCGTGATCCGGATGGCCCCACCGGTGCTTCCCGATACGTCGACGCGGGTGTCGCGTCCGGCGGTGAACGCGGCCCCGACGTCGAGGGTGACGTCGCCGCCGGGTGTCCCCTCCCCCGACGCGTCCACCACGGCGCCGCTCGCGAGGCGAAGCGCCTCGGCGCGGATGTCCACCTCGCCGCCGCCGTCCGCCGCGGAGGCTCGGATCTCCCCCGTCTGCTCCACCTTTCCCTCGGGCGCCGCGACCTGGACCTCCTCCCCGCGAACTGTGCCCTCCTGCTTCACCGCCAGCGAGTAGACGTCCGAGGCGCCGAGGTCGACGGAGCCGCTGTCGCCCGAGTCCCCGGTCGATCCGTCGCCGCTTTGCTCCGCGGACGCCTTCGCTCCGGCGGCCTTCACGAGGAGTCCTCCGCTTTGCTTCCGGAGATACACCCCGTCGCCGGCCTTGAGCGCCACCATTCCGTCGGGCGCCACGATGCTCCCCCGGTTCTCCACGCGACGGCCGAGCAGCTCCACCACGCCGGCGGTGATCTTCCCCTCGTTGACCACGGGACCGCTGATGTCGGTGAACTTGTCGATGCCCCGCTTGAAGCTCTCGTTCGTGATGGTCGCCGCCGCCGCGGTCAACGCCCCGACGTTCACCGTCGCTTGGTCGCCGAAGAAGATCCCCGACGGGTTCGCGATGTAGACGTGGCCGTTGGCGAGCAGCGACCCGTCGATCCGGGTCGCGGGGCCGTTCCGCACCCGGTTGAGCACGCGGGCCCCCCGACCGGGCTGGATGAAGCGGACCGTCTCCTCCGAGCCGATGCTGAACGCCTCGTAGTCGATGATCGACCCGTCGGAGGCGCGGATCCGCGTTCTCGCACCTTGCTGCTCGATTCGCACCTTGCCCGCGTCGACCTTCGCCCCTTTCGGCTCGGCGGACACGGGGACGGGCCAGAGGAGCCCGATCGCAAGGCCGCACGCCGCGAGAAGGCCCGCGACCACGCGGGCACCGCGGTCGAGGCGGCTCGGCGATCCTGGCGTCGAGCCCCGAACAACCTCGGGACGATGTGCGGGCCCCCGACGGGGCCCGAGGCGATGCGTGCGATGTTCGTGTCGTCGCATTGGAACCCTCCGGAACAGGGCCGCGGCCCGCCGCACCGCGGCCGTGCCGCACGACCGGCGCCCGAGAAAGGGCCTCGTCGGCGGTCGCGTATCGATGGCCTTCCGCTCGTTCACTCGCTCGTCCATTGCGTTTCCGCTTCGGAAGGGCTCAGTAGATAATGGTCGCGACGAGGTGGACCTGGCTGCTTCCGTCGGCCACGTTCGCCGCGTCCTTCAGCGCGTGGCCCCAGTCGACCCGGAACCGAAAGTTGCGAAGCACGCTCAGCTCCATCCCCACCCCGGCGCCGAGGAGCTCCTCATCCACCTCACCCCGCCGCGGGTCGTTCACGCTCGTCCGGCCGTAGTCCACGAAGCCCTTCAGCACGAGATCCCAGTCCGCCCGCCCTTGCGGCTGTGTGGGGGCCCATCGAAAGGGCTTGCCGAACACCTTTCCCGGCTCGTCGGCCACGGGGAAGGCCTGCGGCACGTGGTAGCGATACTCGGCGCTGACCACCACCGCATTGTCTCCCACCACGGCGGACTCCCGATAGCCCCGCACCGTGTACAGCCCGCCGACCGTCTTCTGCACCTGCGGGATGACCCGCCGGTCGTCGAAGACCTGCTGACCGCTGAGCCGGAGCTTCACCTCGTGGGCGAGTGTGGAGGACGACGGCGTGGAGACGTCCTCCCACGCCTCCCGGTTCAGCAGCGGCTCGAGGTAGACCGACTGGCTCAGCCGCCCGCGGAACAACGCCCAGTTCTCGTCCACCGCCCGCCGCCCGAGCTTCGAGGCCCCCTCCGGCGAGGTCCCCGCCACGTCCGCCGCGTTCCACTCGACCAGCGCCGCGCCCTGCGTCGTCGCCGCCCGCGTGCTCCGCTCGAGGCGGAGCCCCACCCGCGGCCGGAAGAAGCTCTCTTCCCCCTTCAGCGGCGGGGCGAAGATCTCGTTGGTCACCTTCACCCGCTGATACGTCGCCCCGCCGACCAGGTCCGCGAACAGCCGCCCCGCCTGGAACACGTTCCACTTCAGCTCTCCGCCGAAGCTGTAGTTCTCCCCGAAGAAGTCCTGGCCGAACCGCCCCACCTCCGAGGCGACGAACTCGCTGTAGGACCCCTCCACCTTCCACCGAAGACGGTCCACCAGCGGCGCCTCGTAGCTGGCCGTGAACGCCCGCGTCTCCCCGAAGCTGGCGGTGGAGTAGCTCAGCGACAGCGTATCGTCGTTGTTCGTGAGCTGGTGGTGGCGAAACCCGAACCGCTGGCGATACTCGTTGGTCTGCTCCGTCCCCGTGTTCGAGATCTGCACGAACGCCCGCCACGGCTTGTCCTCCTGAACCAGATACTCCAGGCCCAGCGTGCCCGGCTCCTTCCCCTCCGTCACCGCCACGCTCACCCGCCGGCCCGGGTGGCGGTTCAGCCAGTGGGTGTACTCCTGCAACGCCGTCGACCGGAGCAGGCTCTCGCTCGCCTCCTTCGCCTCCGATCTCGGCTTCACGGGCGAGTGCTCCACGATCCGCCGGTGGGCCGGATGGTTCACCCGCTGCTCCCCTTCCAACCGATCACCCCGCCCCCGCGTCCGCACCTCCGTCACCCGCCGCACGCGGATCACCAGCTTCAGGCTGGTCTCCCCCTCCGGCCGCCGGTCGCGGCCCTTCTTGCCGATCTGCCCCGGCGCCACCGACACGTCGACGCCGCCGAAGCCCCGCCGGTTGAGCTCCGCGACGATCGCCCGCGTGATCTGCCGGATGCCGTCAGGACCGAGCACGGGCGGCTCGAGCGTCCCGACGTCCTTCAGCGCGACCCGGGTGGTCTCCTCCGCGTCACCGGGCGCCGTGTACCGCTCTTTCTTCTTGGCGAGCTCCACCTTCAGCGCCTTCAGCTCCTGGACCGGCGGCAGCGCCTCGGCCGGCTTCCGATAGCTGAGGGCCACCTCCGTGACCCGATACCGTCGCGTCGTCGACGCTTCGCCGGCCACCGCCGCGCTAGCGGTCGCCGCCGCGAGCAACACACACACCCCCGACGCTGTCTTGAGATGTCTCATGGGTGCTTCTCCGCTGGCGAGCCACCGCCAACGTTACCGCATGCACCGGCCGCGGAAAGCCCCGCTCGCTCATCCGTGTCGAGCTCCCGCTTGATCAGGAGGAAAGAGCGGTCGTCGGGCTGCAGCCGATCGCCGTCGAGGTGGCGAAGCATCGCCGTCAGGTTGTCAGCGACCTCTCTCGCGGGCCGCTCGGGCCGGAAAAAGCGCCCGAGACGCTCCGCGAGGCCCTCCACCCAGAGCAGCGTGCCGTCCTCGTCGGGCACCTCGATCAGCCCGTCGCTGTAGAGCATGCCGAGCTGCCCGGCCTCGAGACGGTCCCGGTGAGGACTGAACGACTGGGGAAGGATGCCGAGCGGAAAATATTCGGCGGAGGGCAGTGTCCGCCAGGTTCCGTCCGCGTCGGTGACGAGCGGCGGCGGATGACCCGCGTTGACGAGCTCGAAGTCGCCGCTCGTTGGGTCCAGCGCCATCGCGACGACGGTCACGAAGGTCCTCCAGTCGAGATGCTCGCGAAAGTGGTCGTTGAGGGCGGTGAACGTCTCCTCCACGCCGAGGCGGCTCCGCAGACAGAGCCGGACCATGCTCTGCAAGCTCTGGGCGATGAGGGCGGCGGGGAGGCCGTGGCCCGTGACGTCGGCGACCACGAAGAGCGTGCGTCCGTCGGGCATCGGTGCGGCGTCCACGTAGTCGCCGCCGACCACCGCGGACGGCTCGAAGTCGAGGGCCACGTCGAAGCCGCTGAGCTCCACCCGGTCGGGAACCAGCGAGAGCTGGATCTGTCGGGCCCGGGCGAGGTCCTGCTCGATGGCGGCGTGGGCCTCCGCCTCGGCGCGGGCCTTCCACAGCGCCTCCGCCCGCTGGTACTCCTTCGCCGCCAGCGAGATCAGCGCCAGCCACTCGGCACTGCCGTAGCCCGCGGGCACGACCACGTAGAGGATCTCGTGTGTGTTTCCGTCCACCGAGAGCGGACAGGCGATGGCGGCCGTGCCCCGTGTCGCGGGAATCTGGGTCATGTCGATGCCGCTTCCTCGGCTCGTGGCCGTCCCGAGGATGGGCGCCCGCTTCTCCAGCACGGCGCGGAGCACCGCTCGGGAGACGTGGTCCGCGGCGGCCTCTTCCGCGTCGGGCGGCGCGGACGCGACGACGATCTCCACGGGCGACTCGGCGTCCGGCGCGCTCAGCCGGAGCACCTTGGCGACGAGGGCGTGGAACTCCTTCCGGACGAGGAAGTCCGCCAGCGCCTTGAGCCGGTCGCCACGCCGCTCGGTCGCCGCGAGTGTGTCGCCGAGATCCGTGAACGTCGCGAGCTGATCCGCGCCGAGCCGAGCGGGCTCGAGCTCCGCGAGCGTGTTCACGTCCTCCCCCGGCGCGTCCGTGGCGTACGTGACCTCGCTGGTTCCTTGCGTCTCTCGCTCGGGCGGGGGCCTTCGCAGCCGCACCTGGACGGGGCCGAGCTCACAGATCTCGTCCGTCCGGAGCACGCGCTCCTTGATGGGCTTTCCGTTGACGAACGTCCCGTGTCGGCTGCCGAGGTCGCGGACCCACCAACGTCCCGCGGGATCGCGCACCAGCTCCGCGTGGCGGCGGGAGACCGCCCGCGTCTCCACTCGCACGTCGGCGTCGTCCACGCGGCCGATCAGCACGCGGTCGGAGCGGAGGGGCACCCGCCGCGTCTCTCCCGATTTGTCCTTGACTTCCAGCGACACGTCGTGGGGCATCGGCATCTTCCGGCGCGACGGGGGAAGCACGTGTGGGAGACCCGCTCCCGTCTTCGCCGCGCGGCCGTCCCGTCGGGACACGGGGGCATCGCCTGCCTGGGCCTCCTTGGCCTCGCGACGGCTCGGACCGACGCGTCGGTTCTCCCCACGGTCTACCCGTTGTCGAGCCAGGCGCTCGCGAGGCCGCGGACCGCTTCGGGACCCTTCTCGGCCCATTGTTGGACCCGCTCCCGGCCGACCTCGCCGTGCTCGAGCAGCGCCAGCGCCGCCGCCCGCTTCACCCCCGCCGCGTCCGCGTCCGTCACCAGTTCCACGAGCCGCTCCGTCGACGCGAGCGTTTGCATCGCCCGCCACTGGGCGTAGTAGCAGAGGCGACCCTCCTCCTCCGCGGCGGCTTCGAGGAGGGCGCCGAGGTGGTCGCTCGCGCCGAGCTGCCGCAGCGCCTGGGCCGCGGCGAACCGAACGCGGGCCTCCGCGTCCGTGGTCTGGTCCGCGACGGCGGAGACCGCCGCGTCGAGCTCCTTCTCCGCCACGATGCGGATCGCCTGGATGCGCCGGTTCAACCCGGCGTCGCGGCCGCGGGCCCACCGGGCGAAGCGCTCGGGCGTGGGTCCCATGCGTCCGAGCGCCCACACCGCGTAGGTCTCGGCCATTTTCGAAAGATCGCCGGAGCGGATGGCGTCGAGCAGCGCGGTCCGCACCGCCTCGCCCCGCCGGACCAGCTCCTCCTGCGCGTTGGTCCGCCACACGGGAAGCTGGGCGTCGAGATCCTCGATCAGCGCCTCGGCGGACCAGGCGTCGTACGGCTTCTCCCGCTTCGGCGGGTGCCACTTCTCCCGCGGCCTCAGCGGCCGCTCGTGGCGGATGCGGAAGACGCGTCCCCACTGCTTCTCCGCCTCCGCGTCGCCGCCGATGTAGGGCGCTTCCTTGGAGCCGTAGTGCTTGCCCCACCCTCCCACGAACAAGGCGCCGCTCGGCCCGACGGCCAGGTCCGTCGGCCGGAACAGCGGCTTGCCCTTCTTGGGCGTGTAGGTGAGCTCCCCGCCCTGGTTCTTCCCGCCGTCGGCGAAGTTCTTCTCCATGCCGCCGGCGTCCTTCATCAGCGCCCCGTCCCACTTCGGCCGGAAGGTGTAGATGTTGTTGTTCGCCCAGTCGTTGATGAAGAAGACATTGCGGTAGGCCTTCGGGAAGTGCTCGTGGGTGTAGTAGACCATCCCTACCAGCGAGTTCTTCTTGTAGCGGGTGAAGTGGTAGGACGGCGGCACCGTGTAGGGATTCTTCTCGCCGGTCCACGAGAAGCCGCGGGGATGGCCGAAGCCGAAGTGGGCGCCCTCGAAGACGGTGAGCACGCGATCCCCGAGGTCGCCGGGATCCTGGTCGACCGCCAGCCAGTTGAAGCCGCCGTCGAAGGCCCAGTCCCACGGGTTTCGATTGCCGCGGGCGTAGATCTCAAGGTCCCGCCCCATGTCGCGACAGCGGAGAAAGCCGCCTTCCTTGCTGGGCCACTTGCCGATGTAGTCCGGCTTGTAGCTCTCCGGCGCGTAGACCTTGTTCACGGGCTGGTCGACGGGCTGGTCCGTCTCGACGCCGTGGAGCTTGCGGAAGGCCCGCGGCGCCCCCTTCTGCACCTTGCTGTTGCCCTGCGACATGTAGAGCCGCCCGTCGGGTCCCCAGTTGAACCCGTGGAGACCGTGGCGGAGGTGGCCGAGATTGGTAAAGACCTTGACGTACTCGTCCGCCGTCAGGTCGCCGTCCTTGTCGCGGACGACCGTGACGTCGGGCGGGTTGGCCACCCAGAGGTCGCCCTCGTGCCAGGCGAGGCCCTGGATGGAGTTGAACCCTTTGGCGAAGGTCTTCACCTCCTCCGCCGTCCCGTCTCGATCCTTGTCGAGGAGGACCCAGATCTTGTCTCCCGGCGTCTCGGGCGACGGGTCCCGATACTGCGGCCCGCCGCCGGCGAACAGACGGCCGTGTCGGCCGAACGCCAGCGCGGAGACGTGAAACACCGCCGGCTCCCGGGCCATGATGTTGGCCTCGAAGCCGTCGGCCACCTCCGGAACGCCGTCCGCGTCGAGCTCGGCCGCCGTGGCGCTCGCGACGAGCCCTCCGACGACCGCTGCGATCATGCCCGTCCGCATGGGGATGCTCCTGCTCGAGAGGGAGTGAGGCGGAGCCCTCAGGATGCAGCGCTCGACGGCCGAGGCAAGGCCCGCGGCACGGGACGAGCGACAGCCCGTCAGCGAACCGTCTTGGCGTGGACCGCGACGCCGTCGGCGGGCGCCTGATCCGAGCGCGGCCCTTCCACCACGCTGAGGTAGGGCAGCGAGAGCAGGTAGGCGAACCGCCCGCGAAGGCGGACCTCGGTGGCATGGGAGTAACGGCCGGGGTCGAGCGTGTCGAGGTTGTGCGGGTCGGTGGGGTCGGTCACGTCGAACGCGGCGAGGCTCGTCCCCGCCGAGTAGGCGGAGACGTAGAGACGGTCCCCCTCGACGGCGAGGCCGCTGATCCGCCGAAGCCCCTTCGGCTCGAGCGCGTGGAGCCGCTCCGGCCGCCGCGGGTCGGAGGCGTCGGCGAGGACGACCCGCTCCCGCCCCGCGTTCACGGCGAGGAGGTCACCGGCCCACGCGAGGCCGTGAGCGTCCTCCACGTCGAGCACGCCCAGCTCCTCGGGCTCGGAGGCGTCGGTGACGTCGTAGAGGATCACGCCCTTCCGCC
>CAZQQP010000003.1:23850-36906 GCA_964595475.1 uncultured Planctomycetaceae bacterium
ACGAGACCGTCGCGACACGCCGGTGTACCGCGACCACCTCCTGCGGACGGGGCGTGGTCCACTCGGCCATCGGCCGGGGAGCCGCGCGGTCGGCCAGGTCGAAGAGGACCACCTTGCCGCGATTGCCCGCCACCGCCATGCGGCGGTCCCACCCGTCGAGGGTCAGCGCGTTCGGGATGTCCCCCGCTCGCCCGATCACCCGCGCTCGGTCGGGCTCGGCGACGTCCGCCACCACCAGCTCCGAGAGGTTGGCCGCGTAGAGGCGGTCGCCGCGGAGCGTCACGCCCCACGTCACGCCCGGCCGCACGCACCCGGCGATCCGCGGCGGGCGGGCGCCGCGCTTCTCGAGCAGGGTGACCCCGCCCATGTTCAGCCCGACCGCGATGCGCTCGTCGCCGACGGAGAGCGCGAACCCCTCCCCCGCGAGGTTGGTCGACGCCGCGAGCCGGATGTCCTCGTCCGTCAGCTCGAAGACGCTCACGCCCGTGAAGTAGTCGCCGCAGAAGGCCCACTTCCCGTCCACCTCGACCCGGCGGAACGTGGTGCGGGTGGACAGGTGGCGCGTGTCGGCCTCGGCGTAGCGGGCGACGGGCGTCGGCTCCGCGGGGTCCGCCACGTCCAGGAAGAGGAGGCCGCCCCCACGGTTCAGCTCGCCCGCGGAGACGAGACAGCGGTCGCCGTCGACGTCGAGGGCCCAGATGCGTTGGAACTGCGTTCGCTCCACCGGATGGCCGCCGATCTTCTCAAGGTCCGCCGCGCCGCGGACCTCGTAGATCGCCACGCCTTCCCGATCCGAACCGAACAGGAGGGTGCGGTCGCCACGCCGCTGCACGGCCATGGGGACGAAGCGCGTCTCCGGCCACGTCGCGACCCGCTCGAACGTCCCGCCGTCGACGCGATATCGGTGCAACGCCTCCTGCTTGCCGGGCGTCGCCCGGCCCCCACGCCGGTTGGGCTCGGTCACCGCCGGAAGCAAGACGGACCCGTCGACCACGGTTCCCTTCGCCCAGGCGCCGGCGTCGGGCGGCGGCAGCTCGTCCACCAGGTGAAGCTCCCCCTTCGCGGCGCCGGCGAACAGCAGCGCCGGGCGGCCCTTGGCCTGGATCACGACCAGGCGGTCGCCGACGGCCAGAACGAAGCGCGGCCGCCGCTCGGGCTGCTTCCAGCTCGAGATCCGCCGCGGGGCGGTCGGGTCCTCCTCGACGTCGTAGATGTTGATGTGCCGGCTGTCCGGGGCGTAGAGGTGCTTCCCCACGACGGCGGTGTCGAGCGTCCACGGTCCCTTCTTGGGTGCGTGGCCGACCTCTCGCAACGTCGCCTCCTCTCCGCTTTCCCAGCGGAGCACGTGCACCCCGTGGATGCTCTCCCCGCTCGCGACGTAGAGGTAAGGCCCTCGCCGGGTGAAAAACTGCGGGTTGCCGTGGGGGGTCTCCACACGGTGGCGGACCGCGAGCGCCGCGTCGCTGCCCGGGTAGAACGCGGCGAGCCCATGGGCCGGGTCGAGGTAGACCACGCCCGGCGGCGGCGACGCGGGCTCCTCACGCAGGTTCCGATATTGCGGACGCAGCGGACGGCCGAGCCGATGCCGACGGGCGTAGGCCTCACCGCAGACATCGGCCTCGCCGGCGGTGAGAACCATCCCGCCCGACCTCCCGTACCGCTCGACCAAGCGCTTCGCCTGCTCCCGTCCGTCCGCGACCGCGGTGAATCGGACGAGCTCCGGCTCCTCCGCCGTCGCGAAGGAGACGGCGGCCGTGAGCCATAGACCTCCGAAACGCCCGACCCGCGTCGCGGTCCGACAGGAGGGTCGCCATCGGGCGTCGGCGGTGCGCCGGGCGCTCCACCCGGTCCCACGGTGTCCATCCGGTCGCCCCACCGCTCACCTCCTCGGGGGCGCTCGGCCCCGCCCGCGTCTCCGGACGCGAACAGGGCCGCTCGGCCGTCCGCCGATCGACCCTCGCCCGTAAGCCTTTACCATGAGCACTCATCCGAGGTCAAAGCGTCGTCACAACAATGGAGGCAACCCATGCGGGAGCGAGTGCTTTGCCCACACCATGCGATCGCGTCGGCCGTTGTGTTTCTCACAGTCGCGCTGACCGCGCCGGCGGTGGGCCAGACGGGCCCCGAGCTGCTCCGCGGACCCTCGGGACCCGAGCAGCCGCGGCTGGAGCTCTCCGGCGGCGTCCGCGTGCAGGACGAGGCGTCGGTCGACGCCAACGACGAGGATCTCCGCCTGACCGACTACGCCAGTGAGGGGCGTTACCGCTTCGGCGAGAAGGACCCCCTGACGGTCGGCTACGAAACGGCGTTGCTGGACCTGCAAGGAGACGGCGGTCTTCTCCCCGATCGCCTCCTCGACATGTCCGTCGCCGGCGGCGGTGAGATCGGGAGTTGGGGCGACTGGAACATCGCGGTGACAGTGGGCGCCGGGTTCGCCGGGGACACGCCCTTCTCCGACTCCGACGCGTGGTACGCGAAGGCCAACCTCCTCGGCCGCCGCTCGCTCGGCAAGGACACGACGCTCGGCGTGGCGCTCAACTTCGACGGCAACCGGACCATCTTCCCGGATGTTCCGCTTCCGCTGGTCTACTACACGAAGCAGGTCGACAAGACACTGCGCTATACGCTCGGCGCTCCGGTCAGCAGCGTCCGGTGGCGGCCGGGCAAACGGTGGCTCCTCCGTGCCCGCTACACGCCCGCGTTCACCGTGAACGGGTCCGTGCGCTACTCCCTCACGAAGGCGTGCTCCTTGTTCGCCGCGTTTCGCTCCGGCTATCGCGCTTTCCACGAGGACGGCCGCGACGAGCACACCCGCTTGTTTTTCCACCAGCGCCGCGTCGAGGCGGGCCCCCGCTGGGCGTTCGGGAGGGGCCACATCCTCGTGGCCGGCGGCTACGCGTTCGACCAGTCCTTCGAGCGTGGCTTCGACGTCCGGGACACCGACGAGGTGACGGACCTCTCCGACGAGCCGTACATCCGTGCGGCGCTGGAGCTTCGGTTCTAGCGAAGGACGACCCGCCGGCCCGAGCCGTCACTCCGTCTCTCCCGCGTCGAGTTGGTCGGCGATCACCCGACGGAGCGTGGCCGTGGTCGGCTTGGGGGCGGCGTCATGGGCTCGCTCGACGGCGGCGTGAGCCTTCTCGTGGTTGCCGAGGACGACCGAAAGCGCCGCGACCAGGAAGGACGCGTCGGCGGGCGACAGGCGACGGCCCGCTCGGTAACGCCGGAGGAGCTTGCGGATCCCCTCACGGAGCCGAGCATTGAGCGGCACTTCGTACAGCGCCTTCGCCTCGTAGCGGACCGCCCGCCGCATCGCGTCGGCGGCCCTCTCGTTTCGGTGGAGCGCCGCGCTCGCGAGCGCCACGCCGATGGCCGGCAGCCCCTCTCGCGGACGGGCGCCCATCGCCTCGCGGAACGCGAGCAGCGATCGAGCGGTCCGTCCGCTGCGGAGGAGGGCCCACCCGGCCGTCAGCCGACGGTCGTCTCCCGCCTTCTTCTCCTCGTCGGATCGCGGTTGGCCGACTCGGCGCGGCAGAAGACACGCGGCATGGCCGGGCGGATGGACCAGACAACGCCGGATGGGTTTGGTGGGGTGCGGCCGGACCACGCAGGAGACGGGACGGCTCGGGCGGTCTTTGTCGACGGTTCGCCTCGGTGGAGCGAGGTGGCCCCGCCGGCTTTGTCCGGGGCTACGGACGGGCGCCGTCCAGCGGGCGCTTCCGACATCGGTGCCCCTCGGACGCGACGGGGCGTCGGCGTCGCCTCCGTCGGCGTGAGCGACCGCCGCGGCGGTGAGGATGACAGCCGCGACGCCCGAACAGCCTCTCCGTCTCGCGTCGAAGCGTCCCATGCCGACTCCCCGATCTGCGAACAAACTTCCCGGTCGGTCGCGTGCGTGTGCGTCGACCCAGCGCATCGGCACTGGCAGGCAAGCTGCCCGTGTCACCCAACGCCGTGGAGCCACTCGGAGCCGCCGGCGTTGTCTTCGCGTGGGGGGCACGGACAAGGTCGTCCGCAGGCTTGCCCGTGTGGCCCGCCTCGGGCCGCAGCAGATGCCCATCGAGCCGTCGTCACGGAGCCTTCCCCGTGGGGCGGCGCTCGTTCACGGCTTCGGGTGCCTCCCAAGCCGACGCCATGCGCCATCACGACCGCGCTTCATTATATCTCCCTTTCGTCCGTCCGGGCCGTGAGCCGAGGGAGGCCTACGCCTTGCTCGGCCCATGGCGGTGAAGTAGCTTTCCTCGGCTGTTCATCCTCATGGAGACGAGCTCATGAGCCGGGTCACCCGCCGTTCCACCCTTCTCCTCTCGGGCCTCCTCTCGCTCTGGGGGGTCTCCGTCGCCCCGGCGGCCGCTGAAGCGTGCGAGGGCGAGCTTCGTATCAACCCCTCCGCCACGCGGACGCTCCGTCTCACGCCGGTGGCCCGCAACGAGCGGAAGCAAGTGGACTCCCACGGCATTCGGCTCTTCGGCGGCGGCCGCTACGCGCTGGTCGCGGACCGTCGCGGCGACGCGGTCCTCAGCTTCGACGTGACCGACCCGAAGCGGATGAAGCTTTTGTCCCGCGTGTCGACACGTCATACGCGGGGCGCTCACTACGTGACCGTCGGGCCGGAGGAGAAGCACGCCTACACGGGCGGCGCCGGTCACTTCACGGTGCTCGACATATCCGACCCCACCGCGATCCGCGAGGTCGCGGCGGTCCGCTGCACCGACGTCGGCAACAGCCAAGAGATCGTGGTGGGCCCGGACAACGAGTACGCCTACTTCGCGGCGACGGGCGCCGACACGCTCTTCGTCGTGGACATCGCCGCCAAGCGCTCTCCCCGCGTGGTCGGGAAGGTGGCCGGGCGGGGCCCGCCCCACTTCTTCCACAGCGTCGCCCATCTGGCGATGCACCCCTCCGGCGAGGTCCTCTTCGCCACCTCCTATCGCGACCACCGCCTCGTGGCGTTGGATGTCACGACGCCCGACCGTCCTCGTGTCCTCGACAGCCGCGGCGCCCACCTCGTCGCCCCGCACGAGCTGGTGTTCCACGAGGGCTACCTCTACGTGGGCGCGATGTACGACAACGGCGCCGACCGGCCGCGGGAGCAAGGCGCCCTCGTCGTCTACGACGCGTCGGACCCGGCGAGCCTCGCGTACGAGACGGAGCTCCGCATGGGCGACGACGGGCGACGCCCCTTCGACATGCTCCACGGCCTCCGCCTCGACCGCGAGCGGAAGCTTCTGTTCGCTTCCTCCCAAAAGGGCAACGGCCGGCCGTGCACGTCCCGCAACTCCGCGTTGAGCGTCTTCGACGTCACGGATCCGGCGGCGCCGGTGTGGCTCGTCAGCTATCAGAGCTGCGAGTGGCTGGAGGGCGCCCAGCAGGTGGACTTCCGCGGCGACTGGCTGTTCACGGCGAACCACGACGTCCCGAGCGTCGCCGCGTTCAGGCTCTCCCGGGAGTAGCTCCCGCCGCTCCCGGTTGTCACCGTCCGAGGCGGACGCGGACGTCCATCGGAGCGCCGGGATCCGTCTTCCACACGAGGATCAGGTCCCATTCACCGGCGGCGGGGTCCCACTCCGTGTAGGCGTCGACCGCATACGCCGCGTCGGGCGTGGTCTCGGGAATCGGGTCCACCGCCTCGACGGTGGGCCGGTCGCTCTCGCGGCTCCCGACGCCGTCCGCTCGCCCCGCGGGCGAGCGACCCGGCCGGAGGGTGAGCCGTTTCGCGACGAGCGGCGCCCCCGCGTTCCCCTCGTACCGCCTCAGCTCGCCCTCCACGCGGACGGGTGTATCGGACGCCGTCTCGACGAGGTTGTCCGTGACCACGGCGCCGCTGCCGCGGATCGCGAACGCCGGCCCTCGATTGCGAACCCAATTGCCGCTGACCAGGTGGTTCTTCCCCTCCTCGGTCTGCCGCACCGCGGCGTCGCCCGAGACCTCGCTTCGGAGCACGTTGTGCGCGGCGACGCCGCCGTCGCCGGCGAGGACCAGCCCGGGCCCGATGTGGTCGAGGACGACATTGCCGGTGGCGGACGCCGGCCCGTCGCCGAGGAGGCGGATGCCGCGGGTCATGTACAGCGTGTTGCCCGTCGCGGTCCGGGCGGTCAGCGTGCGACGCGTCGACGCGTTGGTCGAGTCGAACGCGATGACGTTGCCCGTCGCCACGACGTCGCCGCGGATGCCGCCGAGCGTCGCGTAGAGCGTGTTGTCACTGACGGTGATCCGCCGCTCCGCTTGCCGGGCGAAGCCGATGCCGTCGTAGCAGTAGGCGAGCGTGTTGCCCGTGACGGTCAGCTCGCGGGAGGCGCTCCACCCGCCGCTACCGTAGTAGATGGTCCCGCGGTCCGCCCCCACGCCGTAGAAGGTATTGTTGGAGACGGTGGTGTGGCTCGCGCCCCAGAGCGTGAGCCCCCACCCCGTCCGCTGGCCGCGGCGCAGCGCCCGCAGCTTCAGCTCCACCTCGTCCGCGTCCGTCTCCAGATACAGGTGGATCTCGGCGAGACGCGTCCGGTCGAGCGGTGACGAGGACGTGTCGTCGGGAGCCGTGAGGTCGAAGCCGAGGACCTGTCGCTTGTCTGCGGCCCAGGTTCGGGCGGTGAAGTCCGCGTAGGCGCCCTTCTCGTCGACCAAGCGAAGGTGGACGGGCACGCCCGCGGCCGAGGGGCGGACCTTCGCGTAGGCGCGGTTGAAGCGGTAGTGGCCGCCGCCCGTCTCTCCGGCGCGCGGGCCGGTCGTGGCGGTCCAGTCACGCTCCCCCTCGCCGAGGCGGGCGCGAAGGCCGGGATTCTCCTCGTCACCGCCTCGGAGGCGGAGCGGCGGGCGGGCCTTCCCCGCCTCGCGCGCCTTCGCCTCGACGATCCGCTCGTCGCCGCGGAGCGGCGACCACGCCGCCGTGTCCAGGAGCTCGGGCGTGGGCACCCGCACCGTGTTGTTCGAGATCACGCAGTGGTCCGCGTCGTTGGCGCGGATGAGACGGTCGCCGGGCCCCTTGATCACGTTGCCGGTGCAGATGGAATGGTGGTTGCCCTCCAGCGCGATGCCCTCGCCCCAGAAGCGTTGGTACCAGGCGTGGGGACGCTCCACGTAGTTGTCGCGGATGACGCCGCCGTACGCACCCCGCTGCAGCCGGATGCACGCGTCGCCGCGGTGGCCGATGACTGCATTCTGCTCGATGAGCTTGCGGCCGGGATACGCCTTGCCGCCGCTGACGAAGAGGACGGGCGACTCCTGCGTGCGGACGAACTTGCAGCGGCGGACGGTCAGCTCCTCGCCGTGGAGGGCGACGCCGCCGATCGCCCGGTAGTAGCGGACGACGGCGTCGCCGGCGGCGTAGCCGTGGCGGAGCGGGCGCTGAAGCTCGATCCGGCCGCCGTCCACGTGCAAAACCGACGCCCTCGCCCGCTCCACGTTCCCGCCGCCGGCGATCTGGAAGCCGCCGGGCGTGGTCCAGACGTCCCGTCCCTCTCCGAGGCTGGCGCCCTCCAACGCCGCGGCGCTTTCCACGCGGATCGCCTCGTCGCCCGCCGAAGCGTCCTTCGCGAGGCTCACCTCCACGACGTGGGCGTCGCGATTGCCATCGAAGACGAGGCCGTCCACCACCACGTTCTCCACACGCCGGCCGCGGAAGAACCACCCGGCCGTCGCCGACGGCCCCATGCGGAGGACGGCGCCGCGTGGGTGCTCCGCCGCCACCTGCACACCGCTGCGGAGGTCGCAGGCGCTGTCGGCGGCGGTGATGTACGTGCCGTCGTCGATGCGGATGCGACCGCCCGGGCTGTCGTCGCCTTTGCCGAGCGCGTCGACGAGGCGCTGGAGGACGACGAGCACATCTCCCTCGTGCGTTTCACCCGTCCGGAGGTTCTCCGCCCGGACCTTGCCGTCCTCCTTGAAGACGCGGGCGGCGGGGCCGTCCTCGGCGACCGCCGGCGACGCGAGGGGGGCCGTGAAGAGCACGGCGACGACCGTCCAACCGATGCGTGCGAGCTTCATCGGGCTTTCCTTCATACAGGTGTCTTTTCAAGCCATTGTTGGCGGTGGGGAGCGTGCCCGCGGTGTCGGCCCCACCTGCACGTGTGGGCGCTCCGAAACCGCAGCGCTCGGTCGACTCCGCGGTTGCCAGGCACTGGCAGACGAGCTGCCAGTGGCACCCAACGCCGTGAACCGAGGGCGTGTCGCGATCTCCGTTCCGTGCCGAACCGCGTGTCTTCCGAATCCGCAGGGAATCGGCGCAGGAGTGCGTCCGGTGCCCGACGGATCGGCGCGAAATCAAGGGATCCACCCGACCCCATACCACGGACAAGGCCGTGGACGGCCTTGTCCGTGCCACCCGATCTCTTTCGGTTTTCGCCGCGCACGGAAACGGGGCCGTGGAGCCGGGAACGCCCTCGCAGTCGCTATAAAAATCGCCCTCGTGGTCCTCGTGCCCTTCGTGGTCCCCCTCTTTCGCGTCCGTTCACTGCATGGCGTGCCAGCCGAGTCCCCGTCGGGTTACGCGGTTCGGTGCGGGAGACCTCCGGGGGAACCGCCCGATCCAGAGGATCGGGCATGGGGCGTCGTTGACCCCCTTTGCCGCGGGTCGTACGGTCGCCCGCCCATGCATCCGTCGCCCCTCCAACAACGCCACGAGGCGGCCGAGGCCGCCATGATGCCCTTCGGCGAGGCCGTCCAGGTCGTCGCCGCCTGCCAGAACGTGGAGGCGGAGTACGCCTCCATGCGGAAGGCGGCCGGCCTGCTGGACGCACCCCACCGCGGGCTGGTGGAGGTCACGGGCGCCGACCGCGTGGAGTATCTCCAGCGGATGATCAGCACGGACTGCACGGCGCTCGGCGCCGGCACCGGCGCCAAGGCCTTCCTCCTGAACGAGAAGGGCCGGATCACCGCGGACATGGCGGTGCTCGAGGCGGGGGACCGCACCCTCCTCGACCTCGACGCTCACGAGGCGGAGACCACCCGACACGAGCTCGACAAGTTTCTGTTCACCGAGGACGTCCACCTCACGGACCGAACGGGCGAGATGCACCGCTTCTCCTGTCACGGCCCGTCGGCGGCGCATCTGGTGGGTGCGGCGACGGGCGCGGACCTGACGGACCTCGGCCCCTATGACCACCGCGTGGTGTGGGCGGGGGACACGCCGGTGCGTGTCTTTCGCGAGGACGAGACGGGCGAGGTGGGCATCCACCTGTGGGGGGCCGCCGACGCCGCGGCCGCGCTATGGGATCGCCTCCACGACGCCGGGACGGACCAGGGGCTGAAAGCGATCGGGTGGCTCGCGTTCAACATGGCGCGGGTGGAGGGCGGCCGGCCGATGTTCCACGTGGACTACGGGCCGAACAGCCTCCCCCACGAGACGGGCGTGCTCCAGGAGGCGGTCAACCTCACCAAGGGTTGCTACCGGGGACAGGAGGTGGTGGCGCGGATGGAGAGCCTCGGCCACCCCGCCAAGCTCCTCGTCGGCTTTCGCGCCGAGGCCACGGCGCTTCCCGTCGCCGGAGCGCCCGTCCTCGACGGCGAGGGGGCGGAGGCTAACACGATCGGCGCGGTCACCTCGTCGACCTACGCTCCCATGCTCTCGGACGCGGGCGTGGGGTTCGCCGTGGTCAAGTGGGGCTACCACGAGACGGGCACGCGGCTCTACAGCCCCGCGGAAGGCACCAACACGCCCATCGTGGTCCAGCCCATGAAGTTCTACGCGGGCCGGGCCGCGTGACGGTCAGCCGCCGGCTCCTCCCTCGGCTCGCTCCCGCCCGATCAGCGCGTTGTCGATGAGGTGCACCCCGTCGACGCGTCCCGCGACGAGACAGGCCACCGGCTCCACCGTCGGGTTGATCAGGTCGACCGGCCGCAGCGTCCGGCTGTCGCGGACCACCGCGTACTCCACATCCACGCGGTGGGCGTGGAGCACCTGCCGCATGGCCTCCTCCACCGCCTCCGGTTGGGTCTCGCCGCTGTCGATGAGGCCCTGGCCCTCCCGCAGCGCCTTGGAGAGGCCGAGGGCTCGCTTCCGCTGCTCCCGCGTGAGGTAGCTGTTTCGGCTGGAGGTTGCGAGGCCGTCGGCCTCCCGTACGGTCGGACACGCCTCGATGGCCACGGGCAGGCAGAGGCCCCGCACCATGGCCTCCACCACGCGGAGCTGCTGCAGGTCCTTCTCCCCGAACAGCGCGACGTCGGGGAGGACGATGCCGAGCAGCTTGGCGACCACGCGGCACACGCCGACGAAGTGGCCCGGCCGGTGCTCCCCTTCCAGATCGCCCGTCAACGCGGGCACGTCGACGACCACGGCGGGCTCGTGGGGCGGGTAGATGTGGCTCGCCTCGGGCGCGAAGACCAGGGAGACGCCCGCCTCCTCGCAGCGGGCGAGGTCCTCGCGGAGTGTGCGGGGATAGGTCTCGTAGTCCTCGCCGGCGCCGAACTGGGTCGGGTTCACGAAGATGGAGACCGCGACGTGGTCGGCCCGCTCCCGCGCTCGTCGGATGAGCGAGAGATGGCCGTCGTGGAGGGCCCCCATCGTCGGGACGAAGGCCACTTCCCCGAGCTCGCGCCGGGCGGCGCGGGTCTCCTCGATCGTGTGGGTGAGACGCATGGGCTACTTTACCGGCCCGGCAAGCAGTTTGTCGCGTGAGCCGCACGGGCCTACGCCCTGCTCCGAGCTGAGACTCTCGCCGGCTCGCCAACCTCGTCCACTGTGGAGGAGAAGGCCCGCTGCATCCGAGGACCGTCGGTGTGGTCGGGGCGATGGGTGGGATGCTCGCCGGCCTCCTGGTGGGTCTCTCGTCGTCCGCGTGGGGATGGGCCACGGCGCCGACGGCGGCCCTCGTCGCGACCGCGACGGCGGTCGGGATCGCGCTTCTGTATCGGGTCCTCCCGAGAAGAGAACCCGGATGACTCGGGAAACGCCCGCGCACCGTTATCGCATCGGCGTGAACCGGATCGGCTCGGGTCCGACGGCCCGTCGGTAGACGTCGAGGACGCCCGAGACGAAGCCACTGACCGTGTGCGCCTCGCGGACGAAGCGACGGCCCGCTTCGCCCACGGCCCGCCACCGCTGGGGCTCGATGGCGAGCTGCTCCAGCGACGCGGCCCACTCCGTCGCCTTCGCCTCGCGGACCAGGCCGACCTTCCCCGCGTCCTGGAGCGGATCGATGTGGGGGTCGGCCCGCGTGAGCAAGGGCCGTCCGGTGGCCAGCCCCGCGATTAGAATGGGGCGGAAGCGGCCGGGGGCCCGTGGCTGCACCAGCGCGTCCGCCTGGACCACCAGCTCCCGCGTCCCGGGTTCGACCGGCACCACGCTCGTCTGGTCGAGGAGGCGCCGCTCGGCCGCCGCCCGCCAGAGCGCGTGCTGGTCGTCGCCGGGGGCGTAGAAGAAGTACATCGCGTGGGGGATCCGCTCGCGGGCCTCCGCCATGCCGTCGAGGAGGGCTCGGTACTGCGTGTCGAGGCGGCCGTCGCCCACGACGAGATACGCCACGGAGAGCGGCTCGCCGCGGCTGTAGACGCCGGGCGGCACGCACTCGCAGAGCGCCTCGCTCGGCAGCCGGGCCCGGACCCCCTCCGTCAGCGTGGGCGTGGGCGCCGTGTAGGCGACGGCGCTTCCGTCCTCCGCGAGCGCCCGCTCCGCCGCGTCGGCGGCCCAGGCGCTGCACACGGCGGGCACGCCGAGGCGGCGGCCCATCGCCACCGCACCGGACCACACGGACTCGTCGAGGGCGTGGACGAGGTCGGGGCGGACCGGACGGAGCGTCTCGGCGCTCCGCTCCAGCCGCCGGCGACGGAAGTAGGCCCAGGAGGAGTCGGCGAAGGGGAAGACCTCGCCGGAGACGCCCAGCCCGCCGCCGAGCTCGACGAGCGGGTGGGGCAGGAGCTGGACCGGCCACACCTGCGCCTCGAGCAGGCCCACGACCAGACGCTGGAGCGTGGCCCACTCCTCGCGTAGCCACTCGCTTCCTGCGACCAGGACGACCCGCATTTCCTTAGCGTAGGCCGCCGCACCTTCGCCGCGGCGGGACCGCTTGCGAGGCCGCGGCCCGCCCGCCGCTTGTCCGGTACGAGCCGGCCGCCCCCGTTCTCGCGGGTGGCATGCGGGTCCCCCGGTGAATATGCTTCATCCCACCTTCCCAGCCGAGCGGCCCAACGCGGATCCACAGGGAAAGCCAGGCATCCATGGAAGATCCGAACCCGACAGCGCCCCCGAACACAAACCAAACGTCGGGCGAGCAGGGCTACGACGAGGCCTCCATCAAGGTCCTCGAGGGCCTCCAAGCCATCCGCAAGCGGCCGGGGATGTACATCGGGGACACGGGTCCCCGCGGCGTCCATCAGCTGGTCTCCGAGGTGCTCGACAACGCCATCGACGAGGCAATGGCGGGCCACTGCCGGGAGGTCCGAGTCACCCTCAACGCTGACGAGTCCATCACCTTCGTGGACGACGGGCGGGGCATCCCGGTGGGTCCCTACCGCCACGAGAACCCTTCCCTCGACGGCCGGCCCACCGTGGAGATCGTGATGACCGTCCTCCACGCCGGCGGCAAGTTCGACCGAAACAGCTACAAGGTCTCCGGCGGCCTCCACGGCGTGGGCGTGAGCGTGGTCAACGCCCTCAGCGAGTGGATGGAGATCGAGATCTCCCGCGAGGGGAAGGTCTACCTCATCGCGTTCGAGCGGGGTGAGCTGACCAAGCCCCTCCGCGAGGTGGGGGAGAGCCACGGACGGGGAACCAAGATCACCTTCCGGCCCGACCCCGAGATCTTCACCGACGCGACGGTGAGCTACGACACGCTCGCGGGGCGTCTCCGGGAGCTCGCCTATCTGAACCCCGGGCTGACCATCCACGTGGAGGACGAGCGGGCGGGCGGCAAGGCGGAGACCTACCGCTACGACGAGGGCATCATCGCGTTCCTCCGCCACATCAACGAGGCGCGGGAGACCCTCCACGAGCCCGTCTGCTTCCACCGGGAGGACCCGGATCACGGCCTCGTCGGCGAGGTGGCGCTGCAGTACAACGACGGTTACAGCGAGAACATCCACACCTTCGCGAACAACATCCACACCGCTGAGGGCGGCACGCACCTT
>CAZQQP010000003.1:36916-38473 GCA_964595475.1 uncultured Planctomycetaceae bacterium
CGGGAGGGCCTCGTCGCCATCATCTCCGTGAAGGTTCCCGAGCCCCAGTTCGAGGGTCAGACCAAGACGAAGCTCGGCAACTCGGAGGTGGAGAGCTTCATGGCCTCCATCGTCTCCGAGGCGCTCGGCCAGTGGTGCGAGGAGCGCCCCGCCGAGGCCAAGAAGGTCTGTCAGAAGGGGCTGATGGCCGCCCAGGCCCGCGAGGCGGCGAGGAAGGCGCGGGAGCTGACCCGTCGGAAGGGAGCGCTCGACTCGCAGGGCCTTCCCGGCAAGCTCGCGGACTGCACCAGCCCGGACGTCAACCGCTCCGAGCTCTACATCGTGGAGGGCGACTCCGCGGGCGGCTCCGCGAAGGGCGGCCGCGACCGCGACTTCCAGGCCATCCTCCCGCTGAAGGGCAAGATCCTGAACGTGGAGCGGGCCCGCCTCGACCGCGTGCTCAGCTTCGAGGAGATCCGGACGCTCATCCAGGCGCTCCGCTGCGGCATCGGCGAGGACTTCGACATCAGCCGGCTCCGCTACGGCAAAATCATCATCATGACGGACGCGGACGTGGACGGGTCGCACATCCGCACGCTGCTTCTCACCTTCTTCTTCCGCCAGATGCCCGACCTCGTCCGCGACGGCCGCATCTACTTCGCCCAGCCGCCGCTCTACCTCGTCAAGCGGGGGAAGACCTCGGAGTACGTCCTCAACGAGCAGCGGCTGCAGAAGGCGTTGACGGACCTCGGCCTGGAGGGCACGGAGCTCATCGTCCGCGACAACGGCTCCGCGGTCCGCCGCGCCGGGCGGGAGGAGCTCGACCAGATCGTCCACCTCCTCGAGCAGCTCGAGGAGCTCGTGGGCGTGGTCGAGCGGCGGGGGATCCCCTTCGTGGAGTTCCTCAAGCTGCGGGACCACGACCCCGAGGGCCGCGGCCGGCTGCCGCGGATCCGCGTGCTGCTCCACGGCGAGGCGCTGTACTTCTGGAGCGAGGAGGAGGAGCAGGCCGCCCTGAAGCGACGCGGGGTGGAGGTCGACCCCGTCTCCTCCACCGGCGACGCGGGGCCGGGACAGGTGGTGCGGAAGGAGCTTCACGAGGTGAACGAGCTCGAGAAGCTCTTCCCTCAGCTCGAGGCCCACGGCGTACCCATCGAGGACTACGCCCTGCAGCAGGAGGAGTCGGTGACGGGCGAGCGGCTGCCGACCAAGTACGCGCTGGTCAACGGCAGCGGACAGGAGGAGCGAATCTTCGACGTGCCCAACATCGCGGCCATCCGGGAGACCATCCGCGACATCGGCCAGCAGGGCATGGAGATCAAGCGATACAAGGGCCTCGGGGAGATGGACGCGGAGGAGCTGTGGGCGACCACGATGGACCCATCCCACCGCACGCTGCTGAAGGTAACGTGGGACGCCGCGAGCGAGGCGGATCAGCTGTTCAGCATCCTCATGGGCGAGAACGTGGAGCAGCGCCGCAAGTTCATCGAGAACCACGCGGTCGAGGTGAAGAACATCGACGTGTGAGGCGGCCGCACGGGGCATGGAGCATGGGGCATGGGGCTTGGTGCCTGTCCG
>CAZQQP010000003.1:38483-40572 GCA_964595475.1 uncultured Planctomycetaceae bacterium
TCCGGCCCGCGCTTCTTTCGAACAGACCGCGTCTCAGACCTTTCCACGGCTTCCGGGCGGGCCGGCTTTTGAGTGATTCCCTCCCGCGACTGCCCCTCGTGAGCAAATGGAGGAAGACGATGCGTGTGCTTTTCTGGCTGATCCTGGCGCTGCTCGTCCTCTTCGATTTCCAATACATCGGAGACGGATGGACGATCCACTACCAGGGCGAGGCGGTCGGTGTCTTGGCCTTCACGCTGGGGGTGGTCTTTCTCGTCAACGGCATTTTCAACCGGACGCAGGATCTGCTGATCACCCAGGGGAAGCTCCGCGAGCGTGTCTCGACGCCGTATGACATCTTCCCCGTGTTGCTGCTCCTCCCTTTCTTCGTCGGTGCCCAGTTCTCCGGTGAGTATCTGAACATCCTTCCTACGATCGCGGACAAGGCCCAGATGGAGCCGTTTCGCTGGGCGTTCCAGTGGGGGCTCTCGGCGAAGCCGATCTATGCCACGCCGTTGATGTTCCTCGGCATGCTCGTCCTGATCTTTCTCTATCGGGTCATGCGTCTCCTGTCGGCGCTCCGCGAGCATGACGAACGGACCCGCAGCACTCGGTGATGCGTGTTGACGAACGGAGGCGGAGCTCGGTCACTTTTCAGGACGCGCTGGAACCCAGCGATCCGGGTTCCTCTCTTGGCGCGGCTAAAAAAACAGCCGACAGATCGCTATCGGACGGGATCGACCGGCGGCTCCGACGCCCAGTAGAGCGTGGCGTAGGGCTCGCCCGCGACGCCGCGGCCGAGGCTGAGGTGGCCGAGCGGCGAGCGGGTGGCCTCCGCCGGCAGGTGCGGCCACAGCCGAGCGGACCAGTCGGCGCCCGCCCCCGGCTGTCGGGCAAGCCGCTCCAGAAGAAGCGCCGCGGTGGCGGAGAGCTCGTACAAGCGAAGGTCCAGCCCCGCTCCGCCCGTGGAGTCCAGCACGCGGAGCAAATCGATGGCCTCGGGCGCGTCGGCCTTGGTGCCGGCGAGCTCCGTCAGGACCGTGCCCCAGGGCGCGAAGCCCTCGTCCCGCGAGATGTCGCCGCCCAGCAGGTCCATACCCTGCCGCAGCGTGGTGCCCGGGAGCATGCGGTAGTCCGTGGATCGCGTCCGCCCATCGGCCCACCGCCACTTGAAGCCGCGGCACCAGAGGCTCTCCTCGCCCCACACCCGCCGTCTGTCGCGCTCCGTCCAGAGCTCGACGGGAAACTCCAGGTAGAGCTTGATCCCCGCGGCCTCGGCGCGGTCGCCGCCCACGCCCTCCACGGCGAGATACGCGAAGTTGGCCGACGGCCAGGCGTCCGCGACCGCCTCTCGCACGGACGCGGGCACGTCGAGCGGGGCGAGGGAGGCGAGGAAGTCACCGGGGTCGACGCCGGCGATCGAGCAGCCGAGCAGCCAGCGTCCGCCGTCGACGGCGGCGGGGCTCCACTTCAGCGAGCGCTCCCAACCCTTCACCCGCTCGCCGAGCGTCGCCGCGACCCGCGTGAAGGCCTGCATGGGCTGCATGAGCATGTCAGTCCAGGCCGAACTCCTTCCACCGTGCGTCGACCTGGCGTTGGATGGCCTCGGTCATCTGCTGGCGGGCGGGCCAGTCGCGGATGGGGTGGCCGCCCGCCTCCTCGCCGGCCACCTTGGCGGTGGCGTCGAAGCCCATCTTGTGGCCGGCGCCGAGGCGGGGGGCAGCGTGGTCGAGGATGTCCAGCGGCCCGTTGACCACCTCCACGTCGCGGCCGGGGTCGCAGTTGGCGCACAGCTCGAAGTGCACCTGCTCCTCGTCGTGGACGTTCACGTCCTCGTCGACCACCACGATGAGCTTGGTCCAGGCCATCTGCCCCGCCCCCCAGAGCGCGTGCATGACCCGCCGAGCCTGCAGCGGGTACTCCTTCCGGATCTTGATGAAGGCGCAGTTGTGGAAGATCCCGAACATCGGAAGGTGGTAGTCGACGATGTCCGGAATCATGGTTTTGAGGAGAGGGAGGAACAGCCGCTCCGTCGCCTTTCCGAGGTAGTAGTCCTCCTGCGGCGGCGGCCCGACGATGATGGTGGGGTAGATGGGCTCCCGCCGGTGGG
>CAZQQP010000003.1:40582-46670 GCA_964595475.1 uncultured Planctomycetaceae bacterium
CACCTCGAAGATGGGGTAGCGGTCGGGCATGCTGTAGAAGCCCGTGTGGTCGCCGTAGGGCCCCTCGAAGAAGGCCCCCGGGCCGAGCGGCTCCGGCTGACCGTCCGCCCCGCGGCGGTTCGGGTCGTAGCCGGGCGGGCCCGCTTCGGTGGAGACGTAGCCCTCGATGACGATCTCCGCGTTGGCGGGCACGTGGAGATCCACGGTCTGACACGGGACCAGCGGAATGCCCTCGCCGTGGAGGAAGCCGGCGAACAGCAGCTCGGAGATACCCGGCGGCAGCGGTCCGCTCGCGGCGTAGGGGAGGACGGACTCCCCGCCGAGGGCGATGGCCAGCGGCATGGGGCGTCCCGCCCGCTTCCACGCCCGCCAGTGGCGGGCGCCGTCGTGGTGGATGTGCCAGTGCATGGCGGTGTGATTTCGGTCGAGAACCTGCGCGCGGTACAGCCCGATGTTCCGGGTCGGCCGGGGGCCGTCCTTCCCCGCGTCGTCGGGGTGGATGGTGTGGACGCCGCCGAAGCTGATGTACCGCCCCTCGCCGGGCTGCTGCAGGCCGAAGGGATAGCCGAACGCGGAGGGGTCTCCGTCGAGCGGCCAGGCCTTGATGATCGGCAGCTCGAAGAGGTTCACGTCGTCGCCGGTCTTGACCACCTCCTGACAGAGGCCGCGGCGGACCACCCTGGGTGGAAAGGAGGCGATCCGCATGAGCTCGGGCACCTTCTTCAGCTTCTCCCCGAGCGTCGCGGGCGGCTGGGGCTTGGCCAGCCGGTCGATCTGCTCGGCGAGCGCCTCGAAGCCGCCACCGCCCGCGAGGCTGTCGCAGCCGAGAGCCATCTCCATGCGTCGGTAGCTTCCGAAGCTGTTGATGGCGAGGGGGATCTCCGAGCCCTCCACGTCCGTGAAGAGGAGGGCCTTGCCCCCGAGGTGGGCGTGGCGGGGGTCGAAGGCCTTGGCCGCCTCGCTCACACTCGGCGCCGGGGACTTGCTCACCCGGTCCGCGACAGCGCTGACCTCCAGCATGGGGGAGACCTTCGCGTCGATGCGGTGCTCCTCGCCGACGCTGCGGAGCTGGTCGTGAAACGCACGGAGGGTGGACGCTGGCATGGGGTGTTCCGAATCAAGGCTCGAGCGGAGAAGAACGAGGGCGTAGCGCCGGAGGCCGGCGTCCGTGGACGGCCGGGCCTCGACGGGGGCTCGGACGCTCGCCCTCGTTACTCGGCGATCTCGTCGACACGCGACGCGTCGAGCCACTTCTGGTCGACGTGGTCGTAGGTGAACAGCTCCTCCTCGCGAAACCAGAGGCGAAGCTCGCGGTCCGCGGACTCGGGCGAGTCGGAGGCGTGGACGAGGTTCATCGTCTTGCTCATCGCGAGGTCGCCGCGGATGGTCCCGCCGGGCGCTTCCAGCCCGTCCGTGGGGCCGAGGAGCCGCCGACAGACGTCGATGGCGCTGTGGCCGCGGACGGCGAGAGCGACCACGGGGGAGCTGGTGATGAACTGGATGAGCGTGGGGTAGTAGGGCTTCCCCTCGTGCTCGGCGTAGTGGGCCTCGGCGAGGTCCCGGGTAACGCGGAGCATCTTGGCGCCGGCGATCTGCAGCCCCTTCTCCTCGAAGCGGGCGACGATCCGGCCGATGAGGCGCCGCTCCACCGCGTCGGGCTTGAGGATGATGAGTGTCGTCTCCATCCAGTCTTTCTCTTGGCGCTGCGGCTCGGGCGAATGTCTATCGAAGCGCGGCGCGGGGGCCGGGTCAACGCTTGCGACGCCGCGGGGGGTGTGTTACAAGAGAATCCTCGACCTTCGACTCACGAGGAGAGATCCGATGGCTTACGGCACGACGCGACGGACGTTCATCAAGCAGGTGGGCACCACGGGCGCGACGCTCCCGGCCGCCATCCCCCCGCTGGTCCGGGCCGCCTCGCCCAACGAGAAGCTGAACATGGCCGCGATCGGCTGCGGGGGGAAGGGCTGGAGCGACCTCAACAAGACGTCCAAGGGCCAGAACGTCGTCGCGTTGTGCGACGTGGACGAGTCCAAGCGGGGCCTCGGCCGGGCCAAGAAGAAGTTCGAGAAGGCCAAGGTCTACAACGACTTCCGCCGCATGCTCGACCGCGAGGGGGACAAGATCGACGCGTGCAACGTCTCCACGCCGGACCACATGCATGCGCCGGCGACGATGATGGCGATGGTCCGCGGCATCCACACGTACACCCAGAAGCCGCTGACCCACGACGTCTACGAGGCACGTCAGCTCCGCCTCGGCGTGGAGAAGCACAAGACGGTCACCCAGATGGGGAACCAGCACCACAGCGGCGCCGGCTACCGCACGCTGGTCGCGACCATCCAGTCCGGCGCCATTGGGAAGGTGAAGGAGGCCCACGCCTGGTCCAACCGGCCGATCTGGCCGCAGGGCATGGGCCGGCCGGAGGGGAAGGACCCCGTGCCGGACCACCTCCACTGGGACCTCTGGCTCGGCACGGCGCCGGAGCGGCCCTTCAAGAAGGGCACCTACCACCCGTTCAAGTGGCGGGGCTTCATCGACTTCGGCACCGGGGCGCAGGGCGATATGGCCTGCCACATCATGGACCCCGTGGTCTGGTCGCTGGACCTCGGCGACCCGACGGACGTGATGGCCGACGCCCCGCCGCCGAACGGGGAGACCTATCCGAAGTGGAGCGAGGTCCGGTACACGTTCCCCGGGACGAAGCACACCAAGGAGGACACGATCCAGGTGACCTGGCACGACGGGGGGAAGAAGCCCTCCCGTGACCTCGTGCCGTACGGCGAGGGGCGGAAGCTGCCGAACAACGGCACGCTCTACATCGGGACGAAGGGCGTCATCGTCTGCGCCCACGGCGGCGGCCCCGAGTTGCTGCCGACCAAGGAGTTCAAGGACTACAAGCCGCCCAAGAAGGAGCACCAGAACCACTACCAGGAGTGGACCCAGGCGTGCCTCGGGAAGGGCAAGACCTCGAGCGATTTCACCTACGCGGGGCCCCTCACGGAGGTGGTCCTCCTCGGCAACATCGCCATTCGGTACCCCGGCGTGGCGCTGGAGTGGGACGCGGACGCCCTCGAGTTCACCAACGCCTCCGACCCCAACCAGTTCATCAAGCGGAACTACCGGTCCGGGTGGGAGGTGGACGGCCTGACGTGAGAACCCCGGAGAATCCTGGTCGCCGGGGTGTTCCCCGGTAGGCCCCCTGTCGGGCGCGACACGCCCGATGTGCAGCCCCGGGAGGGCGCCCTCCCGGGGCTTTTTCGTGACGTGGCGTTCCGGCTTGACCGCGGGACAAAGCGCCCTACACTTTTATCAGTTCATCCGAATGAACGGATGATTGCCCGGACCGGCCGGGCACGCGGCCTCCCCTCCAACCGACAAGGAGCCCAACTATGGCAATGGCCACCAATCTCGGATTTCCGCGGATCGGACCCGATCGTGAGCTGAAGAAGGCGGTCGAGGGCTACTGGTCCGGCGACGTCTCGTACGAGCAGCTTCTGGAGACCGGCAAGCAGCTCCGGCAGCAGAACTGGCAGCTGCAGCGGGAGGCGGGCATCGACCAGCCGCCCTCCAACGACTTCTCCTACTACGACCAGGTGCTCGACACCGTCGCGCTGGTCGGGGCGGTCCCCAGCCGCTACGGCTGGCACGGCGACCGCGTCGACATGGAGACCTACTTCCAGATGGCGCGGGGGAAGATTGAGAAGGAGACCCAGACCGACGTCATCGCGATGGAGATGACCAAGTGGTTCGACACGAACTACCACTACATCGTCCCCGAGTTCGAGCGGGACCAGTCCTTCAAGGTCGCCACCGACAAGCCCGTCGACGAGTTCAAGGAGGCCCTCGACCAGGGTGTTAAGACCCGTCCCGTCCTCCTCGGGCCCATCACCTTCCTCCTCCTCGGCAAGACCCGCGAGGAGGGGCTGAACAAGCTGAGCCTCCTGGACAATCTCCTCCCCGTCTACGGCGAGATCCTCCGCAAGCTCGCGGACGCCGGCGCGGACTGGGTCCAGATGGACGAGCCCGCCCTCGTCCTCGACCTCGACGACGAGACCAAGGCGGCGTACGAGAAGGCCTACAAGCAGCTCAAGGAGGCGGCTCCGGGGATCAAGCTCCTCCTGACCACGTACTTCTACGGCGTGCGGGAGAACCTCTCGGTCGCGCAGAAGCTGCCGGTCGACGGCGTCCACGTGGACCTCAAGCGGGAGCCGGGCCAGCTCGACGACGTCCTCGAGGCCCTCCCCGAGTCCATGGTCCTCTCCGCGGGCGTCGTGGACGGGCGAAACATCTGGAAGAACGACATGGAGGCGTCGCTGGAGACCCTCCAGAAGATCGAGAAGAAGGTCGGCTCGGAGCGCCTCTGGGTCGCCCCCTCCTGCTCGATGCTCCACGTCCCCATCGACCTGGACCTCGAGGAGGACCTCGATGCCGAGATCGCGGACTGGCTCTCGTTCGCCAAGCAGAAGCTCGGCGAGATCGGCACGCTGACCAAGGGCGTCAACGAGGGGAAGAAGGCGATCCAGAGCGCTCTCGACGAGAACAAGCGGGCGATGGACAGCCGCAAGAAGTCGGAGAAGGTCAACCTCCCCGACACCCAGAAGCGGGTGAAGAAGCTCCGTCCCGAGGACGCCCAGCGGGCGAGTGCCTTCGAGGACCGGAAGCCGGAGCAGACCAAGGCGCTCCAGCTGCCTCTCATGCCGACGACCACCATCGGGTCGTTCCCGCAGACCGCGGAGATCCGCAAGCAGCGGGCGGCGTACCGCCGCAGCGAGATCGACGAGAACGCCTACGAGCAGTTCCTCAAGAAGGAGATCGAGCAGACCATCCGGGCCCAGGAGGAGGTCGGCCTCGACGTGCTCGTCCACGGGGAGCCCGAGCGAACCGACATGGTCGAGTACTTCGGCGAGCAGCTCACGGGCCTGACGTTCACGCGGAAGGCGTGGGTGCAGAGCTACGGCTCGCGGTGCGTCCGTCCGCCCGTCATCTACGGCGACGTCTCCCGCCCGGCGCCGATGACGGTCGGGTGGAGCACCTACTCGCAGTCGCTGACGGACAAGCCCGTCAAGGGCATGCTCACCGGGCCCATCACCATCCTCCAGTGGTCCTTCGTCCGCGACGATCAGCCGCGGTCGGAGACGGCCCGCCAGATCGCACTGGCCATCCGCGACGAGGTGGTGGACCTGGAGAAGGCGGGCATCAAGGCCATCCAGATCGACGAGCCCGCGACGCGGGAGGGTCTCCCGCTTCGTCGGGCGGACTGGGATCAGTACCTCGATTGGGCCGTGGAGTGCTTCCGTCTGGCGTCCAGCGGCGTGCAGGATCAAACCCAGATCCACACCCACATGTGCTACGCCGAGTTCAACGACATCATCGGCGCCATCGAGAAGATGGACGCGGACGTCATCTCCATCGAGGCCTCCCGCTCGCAGATGGAGCTCCTCGAGGCCTTCGCGGAGCGGGGCTATCCCAACGACATCGGGCCGGGTGTTTACGACATCCACTCCCCGCGGATTCCGTCCGCGGAGGAGATGCAGGAGCAGCTCGAGAAGGCGCTCAAGCACCTCTCTCCCGACCAGGTCTGGGTCAACCCCGACTGCGGGCTCAAGACCCGGAAGTGGGACGAGGTGAAGGCGGCGCTGACCAACATGGTCCAGTCCGCCCGTCACGAGCGGGCGCGTCTCCAGGGCGAGCCGGTCGGCGCGTAAGAACCGCGGCGAAGCGGACCACGCTGAGCCCCCGGTGGCGACACCACCGGGGGCTTTTTATGCGCTTCGCAGGACCGGGCGTCTAGATGATCCGGCTCGCACCGGGTAGGTTACGGACACGTCGCGCCGGGGCCTGTCACGCCAACACTTCGGCTGGGCCAAGCGATGATCACCGAACGAGCGAGCCTGTCGTTCATCGCCGTCCTGCTGATCGGAACCGTAGCGTCCGTGCGGGCGGAGCAGAAAAGCCCGTTGCAGGAGACGATCGAGCTTGTCCGAAGGTTCTACTAAGGAGGCGGAAAAGAATAAGTTGAGCTTATACGCGAAAGCGAGGAGCGCGAAGCCTCCTTGCTTTGGCGTGGGCCTCGAACCATTTGCGA
>CAZQQP010000004.1:0-12548 GCA_964595475.1 uncultured Planctomycetaceae bacterium
CCAGAACGGCTACCGGCTCCTGCGGGATCGAGGGGTCAAGCTCAACCCCCGATCCCCGGCCATCTACCTCACCCTCTCCCGGATCTTCTTCCACAAGATCGGCAAGTACGCCGACACGATGCATTGGTATTACAAGCGGCGGTTCGCGGAGCGTTGGCATCGGCTGCTCGGCCGGCCGCCGCGGGCGCCGAAGGACATGCTCGAGTGGTTTCGTCCGGTGGCCGACGCGTACGAGACCTATGTGCGGCCCGAGCTCGGCCCCATACTCAAAGGGCTTCGGGAGGATCGGGAGCTGACGCGGAAGGAGGCGGCCGAGGCGCTCAGCCGCCAGCTCGACGGGCGAGTCACCGCGGAGACCCTCCGCCGCATCGAGGACCCCGACCGCTCCGTCGAGCCCACGGAGGTGCTCCTCCGGGAGATGGCCCAACTCTACGACGCCCCCTTCGACTGGCTCCGGAAGACGAGCCGGGCTCGCAGCCGAAGCATCCCGCCCGACGAGCTCCTCACCGCCCACCGGCCGAAGACCGGCACCCGCATCGCGGAGCTGCGGCAGATGGGCCTCGACCTCGACGGAAAGCTCCTGAAGCGGGTCTCGAAGGTCTCCAGCAGCGAGTGGTCCTCCACGATTCAGCGGGCGAGCGCCACCCGGTCCGGCAAGCTCCGCCGATGGCTCGAGCGGCCGCGCCACGAGGCCGTGCTGGCGATGGTCCGGGCGAAGGTGCTCGCCCAGGACTACAACATGAGCCCGAGCTTCATGCTCCGGCTCATGAAGGGAAAGTGGCTGATGGGGGAGAAGCACATCCTTCCGCTCGACTGGCGTCATCCCGCCTCCCACTCGCTGTATTGGGCGGAGCTCGGCGTGCGGCGGGCCACGGGCTCCCGCGGCCGGGACGCCGCGGACCTGGCGAACACGAGCCGACGCGTGGTCCACTCCCTTCAGATGCTCAGCCGCACCGGCGACCTCCAGTTCGACCCCGCGACGACGCGAAGCCTGGCACAGGCCGGGGCCGACGCCGCCCGCCGGAGCTACTACCGCCAGCTTCCGGACCCGCGGTTCATCGAGGCCTACCACCACAAGCGGTTCAGGGCGACGGCGGAGATGCCGGGCAAGATGAAGAACGACTATGCGGTCCCGGCGAGCTTCGCCGCGGGCCACGAGAACTTTCTCAACTGGGCCATCCGCATCTCCTACCTCTACGGCAGCCGCGAGCAGGCGCGGAAGTACTACAAGATGCTCCGGACGCTGTACGTGCAGCGAGGGCAGGGGCGCCGCCAGCGCTACACGCGGCCGCTCGCCGAGTTCGTGCTCGCCGAGACCACGGGCAACCTAGACTCCATCGACCAGGTCCGTCAGATGATCAGCGGCCTGCTGACGCGTTGGGTGCGGCTGGCGCTGGTCGAGCGGCGGACCGAGATGGCCCGGCGGCTCAAGGAGCAGGCCCGCAAGATCCACAAGTTCTACCAGGAGAAGCAGAACTTCCAGACGCTGTCGCCGGGACGCAACCGCTTGGCCCTGCCCGCCTTCGATCGCATGGTGGCGGGCGTGTTCGCGGGCTATCTCCGGATGCCCAACGTCCCGCCGCTGCGGAAAGCGAAAGCGTGGACCAACGCTCCGACCTCGCTGAAGCAAGCGGTCTATGGCCACGTCCGGGAGACGCTGTACAAGCAAGCCCGGGAGGCGGACGTCGACCCCCTGAAGGCCTTTCCGCCGCCGCCCGGCGCCGAGGCCCCGTCGCGGAAGGAGGCGGCCGACCTGAGCGCCGAGAAGGCCCGGTCCGTGCTCAAGGCGCTCGCCGAGAAGCCGGCGAGCCCCGCGGCCCTCGCCAAGAAGCTCGACCTCTCCCGCTCCGCGGCCCACGCCTATCTCCGACAGCTGAGAGAGGCCGGCGTGGTTCGGGTGGTTGACAGGACCACGGAAAATGGCCGACAGATACGGCTCTACGGCCCCACGGAGGAGGCCAGGAGGAAACCCGCCCGGGCGCTGGATAAAGTAGAGCCACACTTCCAGAAGAAGTAAAGGGGGTGGTCGTGTGGGGATGGACCTTTGCCGAGACCGACGGGCCCGTGGAACCGGTCGACGGAGCCGACGATGAGACACGCTTCTTCGCCGAGTTCGGCATGGCGTGGCTCATCTCCATCCTCCTCCACCTCGGCCTGATCCTCGTGACGGTGTTCGCGGTCTGGTCCTACGTGACGAAGAAGGAAGAGCAAACCATCCCGACCGCGGAGCTCGCGGAGAACCCCGGCGCCAAGCTCAGCACCGGCCAGGACGTCCAGGCCAAGTCCGCCGAGCAACAGCAGGAGGTCGAGTCACGCGAGGTCGCCAAGGAGCAGGCGAAGCCCTCCTCGTCGCTGGCTCAGTCCAAGCAGGTCAAGCTCGTGGGCACCAGCGGCGGAGGCGGCGGCCAGCTCGCGCCGTCGGGGACCACCACGGGCGAGCCCGCCAAGCCCAAGCTCTTCGGCGCCGGCGGAGGCAACGCGAAGGACATCGTCTACGTCATCGACGCGTCGGGCTCGCTCATCGAGGTCTTCCCGCTGGTCATCGACGAGTTGAAGCGGTCGATCCAGGAGCTCAGCCCCAAGGCGGGGCAGAAGTTCACGGTGATCTTCTTTCAGCAGAACGAGGTGATCGAGGTGCCGCCCAAGGGGCTGAAGCGAGCCACGGAGCAGAACAAGCGGGACGTGGCGGACTGGATCAGCCTCAGCAACCACAACGTCGTGCCGAAGGGCGCGACCAACCCGATTCCGGCCCTCGAGCAGGCGCTGAAGTATCGGCCGGACGTCGTCTTCGTCCTCTCCGACAACATCACCGGACGAGGGAGGTACGAGATCGACCAGGACCGCCTTCTCAGCAAGCTGAAGGAGCTCAACTCCCGGGCCGGGGCGGCGATCAACACCATCCAGTTCCTCCACCGCGACCCCCTGGGAACCCTGGAGTCGATTGCCGAGACACACGGCGGCGATTACAAATTCATCCCCGCGGCGAAGCTGGGGTTGGACTAGCCAGTGCGCCGCGCCATTCCGGTCGGACACGTGCATGAGGAGATGGGTATGACTGGTGTGCGGATGACTGACGGAACCCCCTCGCGCGGGTCGGCGAGGCGGCTGTCGCCCGGCCTTCTCGCGGCGGGGATGGCGCTCCTTTTCGCCTCGCCGCTGCTCGCGGCGGAAGGGGAGCAGGCCGCCCAGGGGAAAAGCTGGTTCCAGATGTTTCTCTGGTCCGAGGACAACCTCGGCCTCATCGTGATCTGGGCCTTGATCGCGATGTCCGTCACGGTCGTGGCCATGATCATCTACTTCCTTCTGGAGAATCGCTCGGAAGTGGTCATGCCGACGGACCGCGTGGAGGCGATGGAGCAGAGCCTGAGCGCCCGTCGCTTCTCCGAGGCCATCTCCAACGCCAACGAGGACGCGAGCATCTTCGGCCAGCTCATGGCGGCCTCGCTCGGGGAGGCGTCCCGCGGCTACGCGGCCATGGAGCGGGCCATCGAGGAGACCGCGGACATCGCCAACGCCCGGAAGGGGCGGGCGATCGCCAAGCTCGACATCCTCGGGCAGATCGGGCCGATGCTCGGGCTGTTCGGAACGGTCTACGGAATGATCACCGCCTTCGAGCAGATCGTGCAGGCGGGCGGCCAGCCGAAGCCCGCCCAGCTCGCCGCGGGCATCTCCACGGCGCTGGTGACGACCTTCTGGGGACTTGTGGTCGGGATTCCCGCGATCGCGGGGGCGGCGTTGCTCCGCAACCGCGCCGAAGCGCTGACCACCGAGGCGACGCTGCGGGTGCAGCACCTCATCGGCCAGCTGCGGCCGGGCCGGGCGTCGAGCGGCCAGGGCCAGCAGCAGAGCTCCGCCCCGAAGCAGACGGCCACTTCTGCCGCGGCCTCCTCCGAATAGGCCGAGGTCGCCGGAGAGCCGTGGGGCTCCGACACGACGGAGGGTCCTATGCCACGGAAAGCCCGAGGCGCCCAGGCCAGCGGCCTCAACATCACGCCGCTGCTCGACATCGTCTTTCTTCTGATCATCTTCTTCCTCCTCGTGACCAATTTCAGCGCGGCGGAGCTTCCCGACCTCGACCCGCCCGACCCCGACGAGTCTCAGGCGAAGGATCGCAGGGCGGAAAATCGCGTGGTAGTAAACGTAATTCCGGAGCCCTCGGACCCAGAGAACGTGCAGAAGCTTCGGGTGGGCGCGCAGGACGTGCCCGCCGGCGAGTACTCGCGGCTGACCAAGCTTCTGCAGCAGGAGTCGGACAAGGTCCGGATCGACCTTCGCGCGGACGGCTCGCTTCCGTATACGGCGATCCGCCCCGTCATGGCGGCCATCGCGGAAGCGGGCATCCAGCGGATCAACATGGTCGCGAAGGTGGATAAGGGAGCGTCGTGATGAGCGAGGCGCAGAACCAGACGCAGAGCGCCTCCGGCGGGGCGGAAGGCGGGGAGCCACCGCCGCGTCGGTCCGCCGCCAAGGGGCGCGAGGGCAGCGGGAGCGGTCAGCTCAACCTCACGCCCATGCTCGACGTCGCCTTCCAGCTGCTGATCTTCTTCGTCCTCACCGCGAGCTTCGCCCTCGGCGAGGGCATCCTTCCCGCCGACCTTCCAACCGGTCAGGGCGCGAAGAAGAAGAGCGAGTCCCCGCCCGAGCAGCCGCTCGTCATTCGTCTCTCCCCGATGGCGGGCGACAAGACGGACATCCGGATCGAGGGGCTGAGCGATCCGCTTGACAACTTCCAGCACCTCTTCCGACAGCTCGAGACGTGGCGGTACGACGAGCAGAGCAACCCGGACGGGATCTACAAGAGCGACAACCCAGTGATCCTTCGGCCGGCGCCGGGGGTGGACTGGGAGCATGTCATCGCGGCCTTCAACGCGTGCGTGCGGGCCGGCTTCAAGAACGTCAACTTCGCGGAGGCGACAAGCGGCTGATGAGCACGAACCGACGGTGGCGACGCTGTGTGCCCCTGCTCCTCGGGGCAGTGGGGGTCGTGATGTTCACCGCCACGGCGAGCGCCGCGGGGCAGACGCGGGAGGTGTCGAAGCCGATCCAGACCCTGAAGGACCGCATCAACAAGCACAAGCGCACCGCCAGCGACACGAGTCTCCCGAGCGAACAGCGGGCCCGAGCAGCGGAACAGGTCCTCGGAGCGTATCGCGAGCTGATCCGAGCGCATCCGGACCACCCGATGCGGATGGTCTGGAAGACGGACTTCGTCGGCTACATCCTGCGTGTCGTGCTTCCCGAGTTCCGGAACCGCGCCGGTCTCTTCGTCGCGTTCGGCCTGCCGGTGCCCGCTCAGGAGGCCGCCTTCCAAGCGCTCGTGAAGGAGGCGTACAAGCGGATCCGGGAGGCGAGGGTGGACTGGCTCACGGTGCAGAGCGAGCTCCCTAAGCGGCAGAGCTTCGAGACGAAGTACGTCAACACGGGCCGGTGGAAGAAGCTGCGGGAGGAGTACGGCAGCCTGAAGCTGCCGCTCTACCTCGCGTGGACCAACCTCTACGCGCATATCGGCGAGATCGGGCAAGGGCATCGCCTCGTCGTGGCCCGCACCGCGATCCGACGGGTGAACCTCGAGGGGGTCGCCCCGCGGGCGACCGCCCTGACCCACAGCCTCCTTGGCCGCATCCTCCTTCGCCAGAGACCGGGGAAGGAGGCCACACGGAAGGCGGCGAAGAAGGCGCTGGGGAAAGCCACCTCGGGGAAAAACCCGGGCCTGTCCGTGGCGTTGGCCACGCAGCTCGCCCGAGGATGGCTCATGCACCGGGCGGGTCGTTCGGAGGCGGCGATTCGCTTCGCCCGCAAGCTTCGAAACGCATCGCCCTACAAGAACGCCGTGTTCGCGCTGATCCTCCTGACGGATCTCGAGTTTCGCGTGCGGATGGCGCAGGCGGAGCAACTGAGCGGCAGCGAGCGGAAGAAGGCGGAGCGGAAGGCGTATGCGCTGTACGAGGAGGACCTGTTAAAGCATCCGACGATCGCGAAGCGTCGCGAGGCGATCGAGGCCTTCCTCAATAAGCGCTTCGCGGGAGATCCCTCGGAGGTGGCTCCGGAGGAGGACGCACCCACCCGCGTGATCGCCGCCTGTCGCCAGCTGCTGAAGCAATCGGAGGAGGGATCGTCAGAGGAGAAGGCCGCCGAGAAGCGAGCAAGGCAGGCGGTGGGATACCTCGAGTCTCTTCTCGAACGGAAGGGGCTCGCGAGCGACAAGGAGCGGGAGGCGGCGTTCCTCCTGGCCACTGCGAAGTACGAGGCGGGCGACGCGGCCAACGCGGCGCGGCGCTTCCTCGAGCTCGCGAAGGCGCACAAGGGCAAGCCGGTCGGAGCGCAGGCCATCGCCAACGGCGTCCGGATCGCGGGCGGTGTGTGGGAGGCCAACCGGGACAGCGAGGCGGCGAGAAAGTTGGCGGGCGACGCGCTGAGCCTTCTGTTCGACCGATATCCGGACCACTCGCTCACGCGGAAGCACCGGTACACGCTTGGCACCTGGCACCGTGCGGGCGACGCCTACGAGAAGGCCATCGAGGCTTACAAGGAGGTCGGCCCGGACGATCCGTATTACTTGGACAGCCTCTACGAGAAGCTCGTCTGCCGGTTTCGGCTCTGGGAGGACGCGAGCAAGGAGGCGAGGAAAGCGGCCTACGCCAAAAAGGTGGTCGCGGACGCCAAGGCGGCACGCGAGGCACTGCGGTCCGCGGCCGGCGAGGAGGAGCGGAGGAATCGGCAGCTCGGCGACACCACGCTGAAGATGGCCGAGGTTCTCGTGGAGACCCTCGGGCGGCTCGACCGGGCGATGGAGCTCCTGTCGGGCTTCGAGAAGCGGCACAGAGGCATGGCGGGGTTGCTCCGGCGGGCGCTCGCTCTGGAGGTGCGGCTCCTCGTCAAGCGGGGCCAAGCCAAGGAGGCGGTGGGTCGCGTCCAGCGCTTCGTCCGTCGCTTTCCGGAGAAGGGCGGGCGGATGCTGACGCAGGTCCTCGACCGCGTGAAGAAGCAGGCGGCGAGCCTTCCCGACGATTCCTCGCAGCGACAGGCGCTGACGAAGGTCGCGGTCCAGCTCGGCAAGTACCTCCTCGAGTGGGCCAAGCGTCAGCCCTTCGGGGACGAGCCGACCAAGCTGTTACCTTACCAGATTGCCTACGGCAAGCAGCTCGTCGCGGCGGGTCAGACGAAGCAGGCGAGAAAGCTCTACAAGCGGTTACTGAACAGCGAGGCGGGCAAGCAGCACCAGGGGGTCCTGAACGGCGCGGCGGAGGCGTACTACCGGGCGGGGAAGCTCAAGCGAGCCCGCGAGCTGTACCGCAAGATTGTCAAGGGCACGGAGCCCGACAGCGACGTGTTCTGGAACGCGTGGCGGCGGGTGCTCTCCATCTCGGACACGTTCTGGCAGCGCGCGAGGCAAGCGGGAGACCAGCAGAAGGCGGACCGGCTGAGCGGCGAGATCTACCGGCGGATCCAGCAGCTGAAGCTCCACGACAAGGAGCTCGGCGGCGATCCCTACCAGGAGACGTTCAGCCGGCTGGAAGTGAAGCACGCCCCGTAGCGGGCCGCGGCCTCGGCGGATCGAGACGGTGGCCGCCTTTCCTTACAATGGCGGGGTAGCGCGGAAAGGACCTGCGGTGGATCGACTCCTTCAACGCTTGGAGGGGGTTCGGCGGAAGGCCCGGTGGATGCTTCTTGCAATGGAAGCGGCCCGCTGGGCGGGTGTGGCGATCGCGGCGGTGCTCGTCGCCGGTTGCGTCGACTACTTTCTCCGGCTGCCGGGCGCTCTCAGGCTGGCGATCGGGGTGGCCGCGGTCGGAGCTTTTCTGTTCCTCGCCGGACGAGGCCTCGTCCGGCTTCTCCGGACAAGGCCGTCGCTGACCTCGCTGGCGTTGCGGCTCGAGCGGCTTCAGCCGGACCTTGCGGACCGACTGGCGTCCGCGGTGGATTTCACCACCACGCCGCCTGACCGGGGCCGTCCGCTGGCCGACCGGATGGTGGACCAGGTGACCCGAGAGGCCGCCGCGAAGCTGTCCGACGAGGAGATGCGAAGGCTTCTCCGGCCGCGTCGGCTGGGGTGGGCCTTGCTCGCCTTCGGCGTGTCCTTGGTCGCTGCCACGGGGTTGGCCGCCGCCGCGCCGCAGGGGGCGGCCACGCTCGCGATGAAGCGATGGGCCATGCCCCTGAGCGACGCCGCGTGGCCCAACCGGACCAAGGTGGTCAGCGAGGTCGAGACGAAGCGGGCGCCGACCGACGAGCCGCTTCAGCTTCGGGCGAGGGTGGTCAAAGGGGACCACGCGGAGCTCCGGGCGTGGGCGGTCTACCGCTATCGTGGGGAGGAGATGGATCCGAGCGGTTGGCAGCGACGCCTCATGGCTCGCCAGACGAACGGAGACGGACGGTTCCAGCGCTCCCTCGAGCCCGACCCGGACGCGGAGAAAGTCGAGGTCTACTTCCAGGCGGGAGACGATCGCACCAGGCCGCAGCACGTCGACTTGTTCAAGCGGCCGGAGCTGACGGGACTGGTCGCCGAGGTGGAGCCCCCGCCCTACGCCGAGGGCCTCGTCGGGCCCGCTGAGCACGAGCTGCTGCGGGAGGGGCAAGCGGAGCCGAGCGTCGAGGCGCTCGCGGGCTCCCGTGTGTCGCTTCGGCTCGCGGTGCGCGGGGCGTTCCAGACGCCGGAGGACGCGACCACGGATCGGGCTCGGCAGTGGGTTCAAAAGACGTTTCCCGTCACGGTCCGCGGAGAAGAAGCCACCGGCGCGAAGGAGGGTGTCTCTCGGACGCTGAGCTATCGCGACCTGCCCGACCGGTCGGGCGCCGAGCGCTTCCGCGTCGGCTTCACGCTCCGCACAGCGGTCACGCTGGGGTTTCACCCCGCCGACCCCTACGGAAACAGACATCCCGACCCGCGTCGCTTTCGGTTCGAGACCCGAGAGGATCGGCCGCCCAAGGTAAGCATCGTCGAGCCCCCCGCGGACAAGGCCGTGCTTCGCAAGGCCACCGTGCCCCTCGCGGCGGAGGGCGAGGACGACGTGGCGCTCGCCGGGCTTCGCCTCCAAGTCGGGCTGCCCGACGACGAGCGACGCGTCCTCGCCGAGGAGACGCCGGAGAGTCCGCAGGGGCGGCTCGAGACCGAGTTGGAGATCGCGTCGCTCGGGCTCGAGCCGGGTCAGGAGCTTTCCGTGCGAGCCCGCGCCCAGGACAACTTCCGGCTCGCGGGGAAGACCCACGATCCCGTCCTGTCCAACCCCCGGCGCATTCGGATCATCAGTCGGTCGGAGCTCGTCAAGAAGCTGCGGACGGGACTGGCGGCCGTCCGACAACGGGCGGCGCGGGCGGAGACCAAGCAGAAAGCGTTGATCGAGGCGGAGCCGTCCCAGAAGACGAGCAATCGCCAGCGTGAGCTCGCCGGGCGGGTCCGCGACATGAAAGCGACCGTCGAGGAGATCCGCGCCCGCGCCGAGCGCAACGGGCTCGAGGACAAGGCGCTCGAGAAGCTGCTCGGGGAAGCCAAGGCGCTGTCCGAGGAAGCGGAGCAAGCGGCGGAGAAGGCGGCCAGCGAGCTTGAAAAGGCGGCGAGCGAGGGCGAAGACCCCGCGACCGAGCGGGCGAGAAAGAGACAGGAGCAAGCGCGGCGAACGCTCGAGGATCTCACGAGCCTTCTCGACCAGGGTCGCAGCGTCTATCAGATGACCCGGAAGCTGAAGGCCCTCGAGAAGGCCCAGAAGGCGCTTCGGAAGAAGACCCAAAAGACACTGCCCGAGACCATCGGCCGGTCCAAGCGCCAGCTCAGCGACCAGCAGGTCGAGAAGCTCAAGAAGCTCGCCAAGCGACAGAGCCAGCTCAAGAAGAAGGCGGACCGGGCGGTGGAGACGCTCCAGTCGACCGCGTCGGCGCTTCGCGAGCAGTCGGATCAGGCCGCGGACGAGGCCTCGGCCGAGGCGATGAAGCGGGCGTCGTCCGCGGCGCTGCGGGAGGGGCTCAGCGAGAAGATGGACTCCGCGAGCGGTGATCTCCGGGAGAACCGCTTGTCCGAGGCGGCGAAGCGGCAGGAGGCTAGCGCGAAGGTCATGGAGGAGATGCTCCGGGAGCTTCGGAAGCGGGAGAAGCTGAAGCAGCGCATCCTCTCGCGGAGGAAGGAGAAGCTCGTCCGGGCGATCCGACAGCTCGTCGACCAGCAGACGGCCCAGCTCGAGCGGCTGCGGAGGGCCGAGGATGTCGCGGGCCTAGCCGAGCCGGTGATCAAGCTGCGGCGGGAGACGGTCGCGGTGGCGGAACAGGCCCGTCGGGCCGGGAAGAAGGCCCGGCCGATCGCGGAGAAGCTCGACGACGCGGCGGCTCGCCAGCAGGCGGCGGCCAAGGCGCTGCGGGCGGACAGCCCCGACCGGGAGGCCGCCGAGAGCGCCGAGGCCGCGTCGGTGAAGAGGCTGAAGGAAGCCCTCAAATTGGCGAAACAACAGGCGCGGGCCCAGAACAAGGCGGAGACCCGGGCTCGCCGCAAAAAGCTCATGAAGAAATATCGGGCGATCCTCGAGGACGAGCAGGCGATCCGAAAGGCCACGAAGAAGCTCGGAGGCGAGGAAGAGGACGATCGCGGTCGCCGGTGGCGGGCAAGCGTGGCGGAGACGGCCAAGCGTCAGAAAGACGTTCGCCAAGCGCTGAAGAAGCTGCCGAAGGAGTTCAAGCAGCTCCGCGAGCGGTCGACGTATCGGTCGATGCACGAGCGGATGGACAAGTGGGCGGGCGAGGTGGCGAAGCGGCTGCAACGCGGGGAGCCGGACACCGCGGCCGTCTTCAAGGAGAGCCTGATCATCGACACCGTTAGGTCCATCCTGGCGTCGCTGAAGGCGCCGCAGGAGCGTGCGGAGTTCGCCGGACGGCGTGGGGGTGGGGGCGGTCAGGGCGGCGGGGGCCAAAATCGGTCGCTGATCCCGAACATGAGCGAGCTTCTCCTCCTCCGCGCCCGTCAGAAGCAGCTCCGATCGATGACCGAGGAGCTCGCCAACCGGTCGAACGTGCCCGAGACACTGCTCCGTGAGCTCGCGGGACAGCAGCGAAACCTCGCGTCGCTCGCCGAGGGCCTGCGCGACCGCTTGCAGCGGTCGACCCCGCCGGGCGGCAACGGTGGACAATAGCGAGTGGACGGGGAAGCCAACCGCTGCGAGCGGTTCCTCGACGAAGCCGGAAGGACGGAACGATGAGACAAGTGGCCGGGACGAGCAATCAGGCGGGAGGAGCCGGGACGATCCCCGCCGTCGGGGTGGAGAGAGGCGGCAGGTGCCTTCGCAGCCGGGAACGGCGTAGCCAGGTCGGAAGCTCCCCGCGACGCGGGGCGACCGCTTGCGTGGCGGCCTCTCTTCTCGCGACCGGCCTGTTCTTGGGCACGGCGGGATCTGCGGCAGACGGCTCCGGGGAGAAGGCCAGTGACTCCGCGGCGGAAAAGCAGGAGTCCTCCGGCGATGCGACGTTGAACGAGCTACTGGGCCTGCCCGAGAAATCGAAGAAGACGGCCGACACGAAAAAGGAAGGGGAGAAGCAGAAGCCGAAGAAGGAGCCCTCGCCGTTTCGGGCGTTGCAGCCGAACGCGAAGCAGGAGGGACCCGCACCCGACGAGAAGGTCCCCACGGAGCAGCCGGGCAGTCTGTTCGGCCGCATCGTCGCCGACATCGGAAGCGCCGCGGATCAGTTGCAGGCGGGCGAGCTCGGGCTCGACACGCAGCGGGCCCAGGAGCGGGCGATCGACCGCCTCGATCAGCTGATCAGCAAGCTGAGCCAGCGGCAACGGAGGAAGCCGCAGAGCTCCCAGAGCCAGTCGAGCCAGAAGAGTAAGGGGGCCAAGAAACAGCAAAGCCAGCAGCAGAGACGGGGGGCCTCCCCGAGCAACCAGCCGGCGTCGGGGCCGACCTCGGGCTCGGAGCCGAAGAAGGGGAAGCCCTCGGAGGGCCCACTGTCGGAGAACCTGTCGGAGTGGGGAAACCTCCCGCCGCGCCTCCGCGAGAAGCTGATGCAGGGCGTCGACGAGGACTTCAGCGCCTTGTATCGGTCCGAGACGGAAGCGTACTACGAGCGGCTCGCCGAAGAGCAGAAGGCGGAGCAGTGAGATGAGCGCCGACTCTTCCGGTCTCCCGAAGCGTCTCGCGGTCGCCGCGATCCTCCTCGCGTCGCCGGCTCTCGCGGCGAGCGGCGACGGAGATGATGCACGCGGCGCCGCCAACCCCGGCTTTCGCGAGATCACGCCGGAGCTGCGGCAAGCCGTGGACAAGGGGCTGAAGTATCTCGCGCGGGAGCAGCAGCCCGACGGGAGCTTCGGCGCGGATCGGTACGACCGCCACGTGGGCATCACGGCGCTCGCGGCGATGGCATTCATGTCCCACGGCGACCTGCCGGGAAGGGGTGTGTACGGCGAGAACGTTCAGCAGGCGGTGGACTTCGTCCTGGGCTCGCTGCAGCCGTCGGGGCTGATCGCGGCCGACACCTCGCACGGACCGATGTACGGCCACGGGTTCGCCACGCTCATGCTCGCGGAGGTCTACGGCCAGAGCGGCGACCCGCGGCTGCGGGAGTCGCTGTCG
>CAZQQP010000004.1:12558-14813 GCA_964595475.1 uncultured Planctomycetaceae bacterium
GAAGGCGGTTCGTCTGATCGTCGGAGCGCAGAACCCCGACGGCGGGTGGAGATACCACCCCGTGCCGAAGGAAGCGGACATCTCCGTGACCATCTGTCAGGTGATGGCGCTGCGGGCGGCGCGGAACGCGGGGTTGAAAGTGGAGGAGCGGGTCATCGACCGGGCCGTGAGCTACGTCCGGAAATGCCAGAACCCCGACGGCGGCTTCCGGTACATGCTCAACTCTGGCGGCAGCGCTTTTCCCCGGTCCGCGGCGGGGGTGGCCTCGCTCTACTACGCGGGCATCTACGAGAGCGACGCCATCGATCGTGGGCTCGCCTATCTCATGCGGCACGCGCCGGGCGAGGGCGTGCGGACCCCCCACTACTTCTACGGCCATTACTACGCGGTCCAGGCCATGTATCTCGCGGGCGGCGAGCACTGGCGAAAGTGGTTTCCCGCGATCCGCGAGGAGCTGATCGCCCGACAGGACCCGCAGAACGGCTACTGGGAAGGACAAGCCGGGAAGGCCTACGGCACCGCGATGGCCCTGATCATCCTCCAGGTGCCCTACCGATACCTGCCGATCTTCCAGAAGTGACGGGGCCCATGACCCATCGCACGCTGACCTGCCTCGGGCTCGCCGTCCTCGGCGTCGCGACGGCCTCCCGGGCGGACATCCCGGCGAGCCTTGTCGACCCGGCTCTGGAGCGGGAAGCGATCCACCTGCTCGGTGTCGAGGAGGGGCGGGTTCGGTATTTCGACGCGCGACAGCGGCTGCGGACGGCGTCGACGGACGAGGTGATCCGCCTGAGCTTCGACCGGGAGATGAGCCACGGCGGAACTTACCTGACGCTCGCCGACGGCCAGGTGCTGCGCGGGCGATTCAAGGGGGCCACATCGGAGGGCAAGATCCGGTGGGCCAACCCGGTGCTCGGGAAGATCGAGTTATCGCTGAAAAAGGTGGCCGTCCTCCCCTGCGCCAAGCGAAAGGTCCTCGACGAGCGGCTCCGGAAGATCATGCGGCCGCGAAGGTGGGGGACGCGGTCCACCCCCGGTTCCGACATCGTCGAGCTGCGAAACGGGGATCGGCTCACCGGCTTCCTCGAGCGGGTGAGCCCCCGCGGGCCGACGATGGAGCGCGACGGACAGACGATCGACCTCGCCTGGAACGTGGTCGCGATGGTGCGGCTCGCCAACCCCCGTGCGCGACCGGCGGGAAGCTGGGTCACGCTCGTGGATGGCAGCCGGCTGCGGGTGGACGGCCTCTCGGTGGACACCGAGAAGGCCCGTGGCACGGTGCTGGGAGGTCGGTCGCTGTCGGTGAAGACGGACCGCGTGAGCCGCCTCGACTTCACCGAGGCGTATCGCGTGGTCGGCCTGCACCGCGTGGTTCGGAGCGTCGAGCGGGGCGGGAAGCTCTTCGGCGTGCGGTTTCCGCCACGGTTCGGGGCGGACGGCTTCCGGCTGCACGCGCCGGTGTCGATCCGTTTCGAGGTGCCCCCGGAGGCCGTCCGGTTCTCGGCGAAGGCCGTGCTCGCCAAGGGCAGTCGGCTCGGCGGAGACCTCGTGGTCCGGGTCCGGGATGGAGAGGGCACGCTCGTCGAGGAGCGTCTCCACGGCGACCGCCCACGGGTGCGGATCAACACGGAGGTTCGCGGCTCGCCGCTGTATCTCGACGTCGACGAGGGAAAGCACGGGCCGGTCCTCGACCGGCTCCGGCTCCGCGACCCGGTGCTGCTCGTGAAGCGGCAATAGCACTCGAGCCGGCGGGGAAGCGGCGGGAGGCAGGCTCCGTCGCTCGATCGCTCGCCGCCTCGTTTCGGCTTCGCTGCGAACGGCGCCGATCCGCTGATACGATGGGGGCGACGAGGGTGTTCTCTTTATGATCGTCGACGTCCACACGTCACTCTGGGAGAGCCCGGACCAGCTCGGTCCGCAGGTGAGCGCCGCGATTCGCGAGCGAAGCGCCGGACGATGGGGACAGGTCGACGCGGGGCCGCGCGTCCACGCGGCGGCGATGAAGCCTGTGGACGTCTCCTTCGTCCTCGGCTTCCGAAGCCTTCGCCTCGGCGCCGACGTGCCGAACGCCCTCATCGCGTCCTACGTGAGCCAGGAGCCGAACCACCGGGTCGGGTTCGCGGGCATCGACCCGATGGCGGACGACTTCCTCGACGAGCCAGTTCCGAGAGCGGACGTCCCGGCGGAAACAAGGGCAGCGATGGAAGCGACGATGGAGGAGCTGAACGATACGCTGAGCTCAATCACGGGGCAGG
>CAZQQP010000004.1:14823-22658 GCA_964595475.1 uncultured Planctomycetaceae bacterium
CTTCCTCGACGAGCTCGACGCGGCCGTCGGGATGAAGCTGAGCGGCGTGACGATCAGCCCGGCGGCCCAGGACTTTCACCCGCTGCACACGCGGGCCGTCCAGCTCTACGAGCGGTGTCAGGCGCTGGGGCTCCCTCTCATCGTTCAACAGGGCGGCCAGCTCACCCGGGACGCCCGGATGAGCTACGGTCAGCCCCATCTCTTCGACGATGTGGCCCGAGACTTCCCCGAGCTCAAGATCCTCATCACGCACATCGGCTTCCCGTGGGTGGACCAGACACTCGTGCTCGCGAACAAACACCCCAACGTGTTCACGGAGCCCGGAACGGTCGCATCGCGACCGTGGCAGCTATACAACGCCCTGCTCCAGGCGCGTCAGTTCGAGGGGATGGACCGCGTCCTCTTCGGAAGCGCCTTTCCGCACAACACACCCGAGCAGGCCATCGCGACCCTCTACTCGCTAAACCGCTTCTCGCAGGGCACCAACCTTCCGAGCCTCCCCCGGGGCCGTCTCCGCTCCATGGTCGAGCGGGACAGCCTCACCTGTCTGGGGCTTCGGCCGGGGCCGGAGCCGCTGCCGACCCACCCCGCGCGGGTTCCGCGGACCACGGCGGCGAACCCGGCCATCCAGCAGCCAGTGAACGAGGAGAGGGCGTGAGCCGCGATCAGGAACCGAGACCCATGAAGCGTGTCCACGGAGCCGAGCGAATGCGTCGGACCGGCAAGCTCGTCGGTGCTCTTGCCCTTGCGGCGACCCTGGTCGGGGCGACGGGATGTGCCGCCGGCGGAAGGCTGTCGCTCCGCAGCGCCAAGGGCCCGGAGAAGGAAATCACCGGTCGGTTCACGGACGCCCTCTACGCGATCGGAGATCGCAACCAAGTGAACATCCTGCTGATCGCGGGCGATCCCGAGGCCCCGGAACAGGTGGTCCACATCCGCCAATTCTGGACGCCCGTGGCGGGGAGCACCCCCATCGACCGAGGGGCCACCAACGCATCGGTGCGGTACGTCGTCTTTCGGGGCGAGGAAGCGGGCGTCTACGCGGGCGCCGGGTTTCTCTTTCCGGCGGACGAGCCGGGCGGGCAGTCGCTCGGCTTCGAGCTTCGACAAGCGAACCTCCGCCTCCGCGACGCCACGGACTCCTTCGAGCGGTCCATCCGCCTCGCCGTCGCCTCCGGCGACGTAACCGCGCGGCTGGCGCCCGGGGAGATTCAGCAGCGGCTGCGGACGGTCCACAAGCGCATGCGGGAAGTGCTCGGCTACCCCGCGCTCGTCCGCTCACGGCCGACGGACGGACCCGCTCACGCCAGTCGGGGCAGGGCGGACGAGCGGTCGGCTCACAACAGCCCGATGGCGTGGAACACCCCGACGGCGTGGAGGAACACGGCGAGCACGCCGATGGGGACGAGGTAGCGGAGCAACTGAACCCAAGCCCAGTAGAGCTTGCCCCAGCGGGAGCCCGCCTTGAAGCCCGCCTCCCGGGCCTCGCCGCCGACCCGCCACGCGACGAACATCGCGATGCCGAGCCCGCCGAGCGGAAGCATCCAATTGGCCGAGAGCTTGTCGAAGAGCGTCAACCAATTCATGCCGGTGCCAAGAAGGGGCTCCGTGACGTTCTTCATCCCCTCGCCGAAGATCCGGGAATTGCCGCTGAGGGCGGACGGCACTCCGAGGACCACGATCAGGATTCCGGTCAGCACGGCCGCGTTCGATCGCGGCCATCCCCACTGGTCGATGAAGTAGCTCGTCGCGACCTCCAGGAGGGAGATCGAGCTCGTCAGTGCCCCGACCGTGAGGAGGATGAAGAACGCGGGGGCGAGCAGCAGACCGCCGGGCATCTTGGAAAACGCCACCGGGATCGCCCGGAAGACGAGGCCCGGGCCCGCCTGCGGGTCGAGGCCCGCCGCGAAGATCAGGGGGAAGACGACGAGAGCGCCGAGGATCGCCACCGTCGTGTCGAGCACGGCAACCATGACGGAGGTGGAGACGATGTCGTCGTGGGAGCGGAGGTAGCTTCCGTACGTGATCATCGCCCCCATCCCCAGGCTCAGCGTGAAAAACCCCTGTCCCAGCGCGGCGAGCACGCTCTCCCCGGTGTAGCCCTCCGTTTCGATGGAAAACACGAACCAGAACCCCTCGCCGAAGCCCTCCGTGGTCATCGCGTAGCCGAGGAGGATCAGAAGGATGACGAACAGCGCCGGCATCAGCACGCGGACCCACGCCTCGATCCCCTCCTGGATGCCCGCGACGACGATGCTGACCGAGAGGACCATGAAGATCACGTGCCAGAGCGTGTTCACCTCGGGGTTGGCCCGCACCGCGTTGAACATCTCCGAGATCTCCGAGGGGTCCTTCCCCACGAAGCTCTCGGTCAGCGAGATCCACGTGTAGTGCATCGCCCACCCGGCGACCACGCTGTAGAAGGAGAGGATCACGAAGGCCGTGATCACGCCGAGCGCTCCCACGCCGACCCACGGGCTCCCTCGGGCGGAGAGCGTCCGGAAGGCGCCGACCGGCGAGCTCTGGGCGGTCCGCCCGATGAAGATCTCCGCCATCATGATGGGCAGCGCCACCAGCGCGATGCAGGCGAAGTAGGTCAGCACGAAGAGCCCGCCGCCGTTCTCGCCGGCGACGTAGGGAAAACGCCAGATATTGCCCAGCCCCACCGCCGAGCCGGCCGCGGCGAGGACGAACGCGAGGCGGCTTCCCCAGTGCGCACGCTGTTCGGCCATAGCTCACTCCTCGTCTCCGGGAGAAGGCGGATGATACGAAATCCGCTCGGACAGCCCAAACAAAGGGGGCGGGTGATGACGACGGCTCGACGACACCCCCCGCCCGCTCGGCCGACTTCGCGCCTTCTTTCACGATCTTGCCGCCTGCGAACGGCCCCCGTTCAATCGTCTGTCTCGCATGTCTCCGACACATCCTCGAACGGGAGCATGTCATGCCGACCGCTCAAGTCTTGCTCGATCAGAAGGGGACGGATGTCTACACCGCGCCCGCGTCCATCAGCGTGCTCGAAGCGACGCAGCGGATGAACGAGCACAAGGTCGGCGCTCTCGTGGTGACCGCCGAAGAGCAAGTGGCGGGGATCTTCACGGAGCGGGATGTTCTCGTCCACGTCGTCGCGGCCGGGCGGGACCCGGCCCGGACCTGTGTCGAGGAGCTGATGAGCCGAAGCCCCGTCTGCTGCTCGCCGACGGCGGACATCGAGACCATCCAGACGTTGATGAAGAACAAGCGGGTCCGTCACATCCCCGTCCTCGGCGACGACGGAAGCCTGAGGGGCCTGGTCTCCATGGGGGACATCAACGCCTATCGCGCCCACGACGGCGAGGTGACCATCCAGTACCTCCACGACTACATCCACGGACGGGCGTGACCGCCGCCCGAGCAGCCCGCCGCGGATGGGTCACCCGCGACGCGAGATGCTTGAATCGATGAAGGTGTCAGCTCCGCGGCTGACGCACCGCCGCGAGGCGGCGGTCGAACGGCGGGTGGGACGCGAAGTACGGGCCGAGGCCGGCGCTGGTCGCGTCGGGGTGGGCCCGCGCTTGGAGCCGCCGGAGCATCCGAACCGCCGCGGCAGGGTCGAAGCCCGCCGCGCGGGCGAGCCGGACTCCGAAGCGATCCGCGTCGAGCTCGTGGTCCTGGCTGTAGGCCGACCGGATCATCTTCAGCCCGACCTGCTTGGCCGAGCCGCCGAGGCTCCCGCCGCTCGGCATGGCTCGGGCGGCCGCCCCGACGACCGCGTCGTTCATGATCCGATCCATGGGGTGCTGCCGCACCACGTGGCCCATCTCGTGGCCGAGAAGAAAGGCGAGCTCGTCCCGGTTCCGTTGGCAGAGCGACAGCAAGCCCGTCGTGACGAAGATGTAGCCGCCGGGCAACGCGAACGCGTTCGGCCGCTCGTCCTCCAGCGGCTCGAAGCGAAAGCGGCGACGCTTGCCCGTAAGACGGGCGCGGAGCCGGCCGCCGACTGTGGAGAGCGCTTCCGCGTTCTCCCTCGCAGCGACGGGCGTCTGCTGCCGCACCTCCTCGGCGAGGTCGCGACCTACCTCCTCTTCGGCCCGGAGGACTTCCTCCTCCGTGCCGGCCATCGACCGGACCACCCATTTCCCCTTGTTCACGGCCGGCCGCGCCTTTTTCCCGAGCTTGTAGAGGAAGCCGTAGCTCCGGCCCATATCGGACAGCGCCCAGTCTTCACCCGGTCGTCGCACGCAGGTCCCGTGCCCCGCGGCGGCACCGCAAGGTCGGCCGCTCCGCAGGCGCCGGCCTACTGCCGCTGCTTGAGCCGCTGAAGGATCTTGCGGATCCGCTCGCCCTTCGAGCTCTCCGGCGCCGCTTCCCTCGCGGTCTGGAGCAGGCGGGTCGCCTTCTGCTTATCACCCGCCTTGTAGTTGAGAAGCGCCTGGATGTATTTGACCTCCTGGAGGGCGACACCCTTGGGCTTCATCTCCTGGAGGATCATGTGCACCTGCTTCAACGCCGCGGCCGCTCCGTCGCGGGCGGCCTTGCGCTTGATCTTCTCGAGCCGCTTCTTCACCTTGGGAAGCTGCAAGATGGACTGGTACTTCGCCTTCAGCCCCGCGGCATTCTCGGAGTCGAGGGCGACGATCCGCTTGGCCTGCTCCGTATAGCTCTTCGCGATGAGCGCGGGGCTGATGCCGTCAAGGGCCTTGTCGAGGAGCTTGGCCTTCTTCAGTCCTTTCGCCTTCTTCGCTGCGGCGAGGTGCTTGTCCCGGACCTGCCGCTTCTGCCGTGACTGGATCAGCTCCTTGGTGTAAGGCTTCGCGTCGGTGCCGCCGTAGCCCTCCTTCATCGCGTAGGGACGGGCCTGGGCGTCGGCGAGGAGGATCGTGGGGTAGGCGCTGATATCGAAACGCTTCCTCAGCCGCTCGTTCTGCCGGGTCACTTCCTTGGGCTGATCGGACTTGTCCCGCGGGAAGTCGAGCTTCACGAGCACGAAGTGCTCGGGAGCCCGCTGCTTGAAGACCTTGCTCTCGAAGACCTTCTTCTTCAGCTTCTTGCACGGCGGACACCAGTCCGAGCCCGTGAACTCCAGAAGCAGATCCTTGTCGGTCGACGCGGCCTTCTTCTTTGCCGCCTCGAAGTCCGTGGTCCAGGCGCCGGGGGCCGCGACGACCGGTGTTGTGAGGAGGGCGAGGCCGACGAGGGTGCTCAGCACGGTTCGCGAGGGGACAAACGACATGGACATGGGACGTGCTCCGGCTTGAGATCAACCGCCGCCCGCTTCCGTCACGAGCGCCGCGGACCTTACGCCGCCGCCGGATCGGAAACAACCGCGATCGAAGGACGGGCGGCCGCTCGCGGGTCACGGCATCGCGCTTGCGGTGCTGTCACGTTGGCCGATGAGACGGGCCCTCACCAGGAGCATCGCCGCCTCGAGCTGCGGGTCGAGGTTCTTGGTTAGGAGGTCGTCGGCCTTCTCCACCTCGATTTTCGTGTCGTCGGAAAAGACGCTGGAGACGTCCCCGGCGGCCTCCTCGTCGCGGACCACGTCCAGCGCCTCGCGGTTGCGCCGGAGCCGCCTCTGCTGTTCATCCGTCATCGCCACGCGGACGTCCGGCGTGATGCCCCAGCTCTCGTCGCCCGGCCGGTGGTGGATGATCCGCCCGTCGGGCATCTTGTAGTACTGCGTGGTGAGCTTCAGGTACGCCTCGCCGCCGTCGAGGCGGAAGAGGTTCTGGACACTGCCTTTGCCGAAGGTCCGCTCGCCCACGATCAGCGCTCGCCCGTGGGCCTGGAGACAGCCCGCGACGATCTCCGCGCCGGAGGCGCTGCCCCCGTTGACGAGGATGACCAACGGAAAGTCCTCGGCGTAGGTCTTCCGGCCGGTCGCGGTGATGCCCTGCGACTCCCCGCTGAGCCCGCCGGTGGTGGAGACGATCAGCCCTTTGTCGATGAAGCGATCCGCCACGTCGCGGGCGGCGGACAGCAAACCGCCCGGATTCCGACGGACGTCGAGGATCAGCCCGTTGAGGCCGGAGCGAGCCCGGATGCGCTCGACCGCCCGGTCGAGCTCCTTCGCCGTCCGCGGGCCGAACTGGCGGATGCGAACGTATCCGATCCCCGCGGAGGGGTCGACGGTATAGATCCATTTTTGTTTTGGCCCCCGCTTCCACCCCTTGACCGACGGGATCTTGATGGTGGAGCGGGTAAGGGTCTTCTTCACGGTCTTGTCGCTGCCCGGCCGCTGGATACCGAGGGTGACCGTCGTGCCCTCCTTCCCCGTGATCCGCTCCACGGCCATGTCCAGTGTGAAGGTCGTCGTGTCCTTGTTGTTGATCTCGACGATCCGATCACCGATCCGGATGCCGTTTCGATACGCGGGCGTGCCGGGGAGCGGGCTGACCACCGTGAGCTGCCCGCCCTTCTTCCGGATCTTGATCCCCACACCGCTGAACTCCCCCTCCGTCGTTCGCTGGAACCGGTCCTTCTGGTCCGGCCAGACGATGGAGGAGAAATCGTCGAGGCGGTCCGTCAAACCGCCCCCGAAGGCGTGGAGCACCACCGCCTTCGGCAGGCCGACGCTCCGGTCGTTCCGCTGCTGGATCTTGTCGAGGAGATCTCGGATGTCGCCGGTGGTCAGCCCCGGCGTCCGGTTTCGCAGCCGCTTCTCCAGCTCCGCGAGATACGAGCGGAAAGGACGGACCTTGCCGGGCTTTCCGAGCGCGGGGAAGGCCTTCGCCAGCGCCGGGGTATCCAGCATCCACAGCAGCGCCTCGACCCCGCTCGCGATCAAGGCCGGGGAGCTCACGTCGCCGACGTGATGATCCGCGGCTTGGGTCACCGCCTCGCGGACCATCTCCTGGTCGATCCCCTTGAGTCGGTCACGCCAGTTCCGGCTGACGACCGGCCCCTCCTTCTCACTGTCCATCATCTCCCGGAGCACCGCCGGTGTGTACAAGCGCAACCAACGGATGCGTGCTTGCACCCTTTGGATGTGATCCGCGTAACGCCCTTTCGACTTGTAGACGTCCTTGAGCTGGCGGTAGAGCTCCCACGCGTCGATCCACTTTCCTGCCTCCTCCGCCTTGTTCGCCTTGGCCTCCGCCTTCTCGATCACGGCCCGAACCTCCGGGCGCTCGAGAAAGGCCCCTCGATCCTCGGCGAGCTTCCGAGCCTTCACCGTGCTGGAAAGCGCCTCGGTGACCTCCCCTTTCTTCAGGTGGGCTTGGGCTTGCTCCAGCGCGTTTTGCAGATCGTCGCGGAACTGCTTCCGTCGCTTGTTCAACTGCTCGCGGTGCGACCGGATCGCCGCCCGAAGCGCCGCGACACGCTCCGCGGTCGAGTCCTTCGGCAGAGCCCGGAGCGTCCGCTCGAGCACGGTGGGAAAGTCTTGTTCCCGTGCGAGGTCGAAGACCTGAGCGGGGAGCTTCTCGACCTTGCCGCCCTCGCCCGCGTCCGGACTCGCGCCGGCCGCCGCCGACCACGCGCCCACCACAGAAAGCAAGACAAAGAGCCGCGTGATCCGCTGCATGGTTCGTCCGAGCATGAGCCTGTCCCTGCTGAATGGCTGTGGCCGCTGTCCCTCGGAGCCCCCCCGTCGGTCGTCGGGAGAGACCCCTACAGTGTACGGGTCGGCCGACGTCCGCGCCCATAGCGATCAAAGGATTGTACGGCGGAGACCGGAACCCCCGGCGATGAGCCTGATCCTTCCCATCGCGACGCTGCTTCGGGGCTGGGCGATGCTCGGCCTGGTGGTCGGTTTGCGTGACAACCGCGTCGGCGTCCTGGACCGCGCGCTCGAACAGCCGCCGGACTGGCCCTGGAAGCGCAGCGGGCTGGGTATCTAAGTTCGGGTCGTTGGC
>CAZQQP010000004.1:22668-44676 GCA_964595475.1 uncultured Planctomycetaceae bacterium
CTTCGGGGCTGGGCGATGCTCGGCCTGGTGGGCGGTTTGCTCGGAGCGCTGGTCTTCGCGGCCGTCCTGGTCCGAGCGATGCGACCCCGCGGGCTCCGAGCCCGACGACGCTCGCGACGATCGCACCCGCCGATGAGCACCCCGGACGCGTGGTCGGAGTCCGCGAACCGGGTTGACGCTCGCGGGGACGATCGGGACTCCGCCGGGTGAATCGCGACGGAGGGGACACCTGCTGCCGTGCCCACGAGGATGCGGGCTTGAAGCGAGCCGCCCCCGAGGGTTCCGGAGCGGCCGTCTTCTCGGACGAGAGGTGTCAGACCGAGGGAGGAGTGGCGATCCCCCTCGCCGGCGCGGACACCGCCTCGAAGGTGGCGTCCCGATACGCCTCCACCCACACGCGGGAGCCGGCCGGAACGGTATCCGCGGGCCATCGCTCCGGGAGGTCGGCCAGGACAGGCGTCTCCGCCACCTCGAGGATCACGGCGTTGCCCTCCCCGCCGGGGCCGAGGACCCGCCCGTGCACCCGTCGCGGTCGACCGACCACGGGCTCGATGTAGCTGCCGCCGGCGGAGAGAAAGTCCACCTTCCACGCGTGAAGCCGGATCACACCCTTTATCCGCTGGCCGGGCGTCGCACGCACCGGCGCCACGGGGTGAAGGTGGAGGCGGTAGTTGGTCTTCGGGAGGTTCACGACCACTTTCGCCTCGTCGACGTGGTCGAGGTAGACGCGGGCGACGGCGGGGGACTCGGTCCGACTCATGGCGTCATCCTCCTTCGGACGGTCGCGTGATCCTACGGCCGGAAATCCAGGAAAAACGCCCACCGACGGCGACAGACACGATGACCGGTCCGCTCAGACGTCCGGGGTGGGCTTTCGGAACCGCTCGAAGTCGATCGATCGGAAGTAGTCGATGGTCCGGGACAGCCCCTCACGAAGCCCCACGGTCGGCTCCCATCCCAGCCGCTGCTTCGCCGCGGAAATGTCCGGCCGCCGCTGGACGGGATCGTCGGGTGGCGCCGGGGCGTGGGCGAGGCGGGAGGACGCCCCCGTCAGCTCGAGCACGGTGGTCGCGAGCTCGCGGATCGTGAACTCCGCGGGATTGCCGAGGTTCACCGGGCCCGGCCAATCCGCCGGGTCGTCCATCATCCGGATGAGCCCGTCGACGAGGTCGTCGATGTAGCAGAAGGAGCGGGTCTGGTTGCCGTCGCCGTAGAGCCTCAGCTCCTCGCCCCGCAAGGCCTGCACGATGAAGTTGCTGACCACCCGGCCGTCGAACGGGTGCATCCGAGGTCCGTAGGTATTGAAGATCCGGACCAGGCGGATGTTCACGCCGTTGGAGCGGTGATAGTCGAAGACGAGGGTCTCCGCGCATCGCTTGCCCTCGTCGTAGCAGGCGCGAGGGCCGAGCGGGTTCACGTTTCCGTGGTAGGACTCGTGCTGCGGGGTGATATCCGGGTCGCCGTACACCTCGCTGGTGGATGCGTGGAGGATCTTCGCCCCGGTTCGCTTGGCGAGGCCGAGCATGTTGATGCCGCCGAGCACGGAGGTCTTCACGGTCTTGATGGGGTTGAACTGGTAATGGACGGGCGAGGCGGGACACGCCAGGTTGTAGATCTCGTCCACCTCCAGCCAGATGGGGTGGGTGATATCGTGGCGGAGGGTCTCGAAGTTGGGACGATCGAGGAGGTGGGAGACGTTCGTCTTCTGGCTCGTGAAGTAGTTGTCGAGACAGATGACATCGTCGCCCCGCTCGACAAGGCGATCGCAGACGTGCGAGCCGATGAAGCCGGCGCCGCCGGTGACGAGGATCCGCTTGGTCATCTCCCGATCCTTGCAAACGGGGTCGCTGACGCCTACATATAGGGTTTTCGCGCCGCGGCGGCCACCGCCGGGCGCCGTTTCCCATGCCGAGCGAGGCGAGACCGATGGCACAAGCGACCCATGAGAGCCAAGCGCAGCAGGTGCCCGACGCGGCCAAGAAGGCGTTCCGCCAGGGGCTGGAGGCCGAGCGAAAGCTCGACCGGTGGCAGGCGATCGAGGCGTTCCGAGGCGCTCGAGAGCAGGCGCCGGAGGACCCGGCCGTCTGTTTCAAGCTCGCCTACCACCTGGACCTCGTCGGCGAGGAGGAGGAGGCCCTCCGCCTCTACCAGCAGGCGTGCAGCGGGGACCAGCCGAAGGTCCACGCGATGCTGAACCTCGCAATCCTCTACGAGGACGAGGAACAGTACGCCGAGGCGGAGGAGTGTCTGAAGCGGGTGGTCCAGACGGACCCCAATCACGAGCGAGCTCGTCTCTTCCTGAAGGACGTCGAGGCCAGCCGCGACGCGGAGGAGGCCGAGGCGGAGGAGGCCACCGCCCAGCCCCACAGCCCGCTCGCGGACATGCGGGTGGACCGGCTGGAGCTGTCCAACCCGACCCAGGAAAAGCTCTACACCGCGGGGCTGCGGACGGTGGGGGATCTCCTGCGAACCCCCGAGACGGACCTGCGGAGCGCCTCCGGGATGGACGAGCAGACGGTCGAGGAGGTGAAGACCGTCCTCGCTCAGCGGGGCCTTCGCGTCGGACAGGACGCGGAGCCCGTGGGACAGCCGACGGAGGCGGCGACGGAGCCGAGCGGAGGCGACCAGGGCATCCTCGACCAGCCCATCGCCGAGCTGGGCCTCTCCGCTCGGGCGCAGAAGGCGCTGGGGATGCTCGACGCCGAGACCGTCCGGGAGCTGATCAACCACACGGAAGAGCAGCTGCTCGCCGTGAAGCACTTCGGGCAGACGAGCCTGCAGGAGATCAAGTCCAAGCTCGCCCAGTACGACCTCCAGCTGCCCAGCTCACGGGACAGCGGCTGAGCCGCTCCACGTCGCCATGCCGTCCGCGTGAGTCCGTGGCGGGGAGGGTTGGGACGCCTCTGATCGGTTCCCCATGGTCCGACGAGCCCTCCCAGTCATCCTCCTCGCGACGCTCGCCCCCGCCTGTCAGTCCAACGGGCCGAGCTCCCCTCCCAAGGAAACCGAACCGAAGGAGCCCATGGTTCGGATTCGGATCAAGGCGGGCGCGGAGCGTGTCGAGGTCACCGGACCGCCCGAGGTGCGTGTGGAGCACGTGGACGGGAAGGCGGAGCACCGGCTGTCCACGCCCGTGGTCTTCCGCGTGACGGCGGGAAAGTGGGGTGTCCGCCCGCAGAGCGACGTGGAGATCGGCCGGGCCCATCGCACCCTCCGGCTCCGGGCGGTCGGCGCCGGTCTGCTTCGCGTCGGGGGGTCGGCGTATCCGGGCACGCTTCGGCTCATGCATGCGTCCGACAACGAGGGGCGGGTCGACGTGATCAACGACGTTCCCCTCGAGCAATACCTCCCGGGCGTGCTCGAGGAGGAGCTCTACTCCGACTGGTCGCCGGCGACGTACCGCGCCCAGGCGATCGTCGCACGCAGCTACGCGATCCACCGCCGTAACCCAGACCGTCCCTACGACATGGAGGCGACCCAGGCGGCACAGGTCTACGCCGGCGCCGACGCCTCGGCCGTGGCGAGACGCGCCGTCGCCGCGACCGCCGGGCTGGTGCTCACTTATCAGGGGGATGTCCTCAAGGCGTTGTATTCGAGCACCTGCGGAGGACGGGGGCAGTCGCCCAAGGATGCCTTCGGCGGGAAGGCGAAGGGGGACCTCCGCCCACTCCAGCCCACCGACCATCGGGCGTGGTGCTCGCAGTCGAAGCACTACCGGTGGGGACCGATCGAGCGGAAACGGAAGAAGCTCGCCGAGCGGCTCGCGGCGTGGGGGCGAGACCACGGGCGACCGATCGCAGGGCTCTCGGGGCTCTCCAAGATCGAGATCGTCGACCGGAACCATCTCGATCGGCCGACCGCGGTCCGCCTGCGGGATCGGACGGGCGAGACGTTCCGGATGACCGCGGACCGCTTTCGCCGCGCCACGAACTTCGCGGACGCGGAGCTCGCGAAGGTCCCGCGAAAGCGGCTCGTGCGAAGCGGCGACCTCGAGGTCCGCCTCCGCGGCAGCGAGGTGGTCTTCGAGGGACGGGGCTTCGGCCACGGCGTCGGCCTTTGTCAGTTCGGCGCCGAGGGGATGGCCAAGGCCGACCACTCGAGCATCGAGATCCTTCGGACGTACTACCCCGGTGCCAAGGTCGAGCGAGCCTACTGACCGTCTCGGCGAAGTGGCCGGACCCAAGGGGAGCCGGCCGGCCGGCGTCGCGGCCGCTGCGGGGGGCCTCGCGTTGGCCGCTCTCCTGCTCGTCAGCCAGGGAACCAACCCCGCGCCGCTTCGCTTCGTCGTGGTCCTCCTGCTGCTGCTCACCGAGGGCCTGTGGGTAGCCGGGTGGCTGCTCGCCGCGGTCGGATACGGATGGCCGCTCCGCCGAGCGATGCTCGGCTCCGCCGGCCGGTGGGGCTTCCTGGCGCAAGGGGCCCTCGGCGCCGGCGCGCTTCTCCTGATCGACTGGTCGCTGGCGTGGGCGGGCTTGCTTCGGCCCGCGGCAGTCTGGGCGGCCGCCGGGGTCGGGTGGGCCCTCCTCGCCGGTCAGGTCGCGAGGGATGGGCCGAAGCGGCGAACACCGGCGACCGGTCGCCTTGCTCCGTCGTGGGTGCTTTTCGCGCCCGCGGCGGGGCTCCTCCTCGGCGCCTGCACCGTGGCGCCGGGCGTGCTGTGGTCGAGCGAGCACCGCGCCTACGACGTCCTCGAGTACCACCTTCAGCTTCCGAAGGAGTGGGTCCGCATCGGCCGGATGGTGCCACTCGACCACAACGCCTACAGCTACCTCCCCAACCTCGTGGAGACGGGGTACACCCACCTGGCGGTCTGGCGGGGATCGGTGCTCGACGCCGCTTACAGCGCCCAGCTCCTCCACGCGACGCTGGCGATGCTCGCCGCCGCCGCGGTGGGGGCGCTGGTCGTGCGGGTCGGCCGGGTGGCGTCGGGATCGGGCGCAGCGTCTCAGCGAGCGGGCCTCCTGGCGGCCGCCGGCTACCTCGCCACCCCGTGGACACTCGTCACGGGCTCCCTCGCGTACACGGATCAGGCGGCCATCGCCTTCGGGGCGGTGGCCGTAGGCCTGGCGCTTCCGGTCGGCGGCGGGGACACGCTCGACCGCGACCCCCGCCCGCCCGGCGCCGCCCTCGCCGCGGGCGGGCTCTGCGGGGTCGCCACGCTGTGCAAGCTCTCCGCCGCCGGGCTCTTCGGAGCTCCGGTCGCGGCGCTTCTCGCCATGGGGGTGCGTGGCGAACGGGGACGCGTCCCGCGGCTCGCGGCCTTTCTCGCCGGCTCCGGCGCGGTGGTCGGCGTGTGGGCGATCCGCAACGGGGTGTGGACCGGCAATCCGGTCTTTCCGATGTTCGCGGAGACCCTCGGCCTCGGGCCGTTCTCCCCGGAGCAGGCCGAGCGGTGGCGGACCGCCCATCGGCCCGACGCGGGCTTTGCGGAGGCGTGGGGCCGGCTCTGGCGGGCGGGCGTCCTCCACTTTCAGTTCGGCTACCTCGTCTGGCCCGCCGCCGCGGCTGCCGGCGGCTGGCTTCTCGCCCGACGCCCGTGGCGACGGCCCGTGGCGGGTCTCTGGCTCATGGTCGCGATCCAGATCGTCTTCTGGGCCACCATGACCCACCGCCAGAGCCGGTTTCTCCTTCCCGTGCTCGTGCCCGCCGTCACACTGGTCGGCCTGTGGATCGCCTCCGCACGGCAGCGGTGGGCCGTCGCGGCCGGAACGGTATGGGTGGTCGTGTTGACGCTGGCGAGCGGGGCCCTCTACCTCGGTCAGCCCCGACCGCGGGACAGCGAGATGGAGTCTCCCTTGCGGAGCCTCCGCGGCCTCGTGGAAGGGCTCGCGGGCAGAAGCCCCGCCCCTTGGGTCGGCGGTGTCCGCGAGGTCCGGGCGGGCCAGGACTTCAAACCCTACGCGTCCCTCAATGCGCTTCCCGAGGGGTCGCGGCTCTTCGCGGAGGGGTTCGCCAGGCCGCTCTACGTCCGCCGTCCGGTGACGTACCACACGGCCTGGGACGCCAGTCCCCTCGGCCGTCCTCTGGAGAAGGGGCCGCTCGCGGCGAAGCAGTGGCTACAGAGCCACGGCTACACCCATCTGCTGGTCAACCGGGCGATGATCCGCCGATGGCGGCGGGCGCCCGATTACGGATACGATCCGCGCGTCACGCTCGATCGGCTGGATGCACTGGTGGCGCGACCCGACGTGCGGCGGGTGAAGCGCTGGAACGGCTTGGTGCTGTATCGCGTCGTCGCCACCGACCGGCCCGCGACCGGACGGTCTCCGGGCACCACGACGCGTCGCGGCCGACCTTCGGGCGATCGCCGCCGTTGACCTGAGGCCCACCATGCCCGACGCGAGCGTCCTCGAGTGCTTCGATAGCCCGAGACCGGAGCGGAACTACGTGGTCGAGCACGCCGCGGAGGAGTTCACCTCCGTGTGCCCGAGGACCGGCCACCCCGACTTCGGGCGCGTGATCCTGCGGTTCGCCCCGGCCCGTCGATGCGTGGAGCTGAAGAGCCTGAAGCTCTACCTCCAGTCCTTTCGCAACGAGGGCATCTTCTACGAGGCGGTGACCAACCGCATCCTCGACGATCTCGTCGGGGCGATGAGCCCGCGATGGCTCGTGGTCATCACGGAATGGCGGGGGCGCGGCGGGATCCACTCCCGCATCGTGGCCACCCACGGGCCCGTTCCCCCGCAATACCTCACGTAGCCGTCCCTCCGTGGCCACCCCGCCCCGCCGCGGTAGAATCGGCCATGACCGCCGTCGGTTCCACCGCCGCCTCCGAGGCCCGGTCCGACGCCGCCGGCGCGGATGAGGCCCTTCTGGACGTCCGCGACCTCCGGACCTGGTTTCCCGTCAGGCAAGGGTTGTTCCGACAGACCATCGGTCACGTCCGCGCCGTCGACGGGGTCGACTTCTCCATTCGCCGGGGAGAGACGTTGGGCCTCGTCGGGGAGTCGGGCTGCGGGAAGACCACAGTCGGACGGACCGTCCTTCGGCTCCTCCCCGCGACGAGCGGCGAGGTTCGCTTCGACGGGACAGACGTCTTTCGCGCGGGGCGTCGGGAGCTCAACCGTCTCCGCCGGCGCATGCAGATCATCTTCCAGGACCCGATCGGCTCGTTGAACCCGCGCATGACCGTCGGCCGCATCATCGGCGAGCCGCTCCACGTCCACGGCCTCGCCCGCGGCGCGGCGCTCCGGTCGCGGGTGGGCTGGCTCCTCGAGCGGGTCGGCCTCAGCCAGACCGCCGCGGACCGATATCCCCACGAGTTCTCGGGCGGCCAGCGCCAACGCATCGGCATCGCGAGGGCGCTGGCGTTGCAGCCGGAGTTCATCGTTTGCGATGAGCCCGTCAGTGCCCTCGACGTCTCCATCCAGTCGCAGATCCTCAACCTCCTCGACGATCTGAAGGAGGAGTTCGGGCTGAGCTATCTCTTCATCGCCCACAACCTCGCGGTGGTGGAGCACTTCTGTGATCGCATCGCGGTCATGTACATGGGCCGGATCGTGGAGTTCGCGGATCGCGACGAGCTCTATCGGAATCCGCTGCACCCCTACACCCAGGCGCTGCTCAGCGCGGTGCCCGAGCCGACGCCGCGGCGGCGACGGCGGCGGATCATCCTCAAAGGCGAAGTGCCCTCGCCGATCCACTACCTTCGGGGGAAAGATGCGCCCGCCCGAGACGAGACGAACGAGCCGGCGGAAGGCGAGCCGTCGGAGCCGGGCCTTCGCGTGGTCCACCGACGCCGGCTCCTCGACATGCCTCCGCTTCGGGAGGCGCCGGGCCGTCCCGGCCATCTGGTCTCCGCCCACGACCCGGTGTCGCCGACCTGAGCGAGCCCGGTGGGAAGCGTGAACGTGGAATGGGAGAGCGAGCTATGGAGGGGAAACCGCCCCGCATCGCGGTCGTCGGGCCGACCCAGCCCAAGAAGCACTACGACCCCGACCACGGGACGAAGCCTCCGCGAGTTTCTCGAGGGACGCAACGGTTCCATCGGGTCGGTCGGCCGGGGTGGCCTGGCGCTGGACCTCTACAAGGGCGTGGTCCAGGTCTGCACGGAGCGAAACCTCTCGGGCGGCGAGAAGGCGGACGATCGCTTCTTCCTCGTCCTCACCTCGGATCGCCGCGGCGGTCGCGAGGCGCTGCCGGCGCCGTTTCGTTCGCTGGCGGCCGAGACCTCCGATGGGCCGAGCGTCATCACGGCCGGCCCGCGCAGGTATCGCGACCAGCTCGCGGACCTCGCCGACATTCTCGTGGTGGTCAACGGGGGCAGCGGGGCGCTTCGACAGGCCAATAAGGTGCTGATGAAGCACAAGCCCGTGTTGGCCGTCGAGTCGAGCGGGGGAGCGGCGCGGCTCCTCGGCGCCATCCGGACCAGCGGCCGCCTCTCCGCGTCGCTGCGGAAGATGCTCGACGACGAGGGCATCGACCTGGAGACGATCCCCCAGTCCGCGGTCCACCCCGTCCAGAGCGAAGTGGACCTCATCGACCGGATCGAGTCGCTGCAGTAGACCGCCGCACGTTCACTCGGCCGGGCGACCCTTGGCGACGGGTTCGGCCGGCTGCGTCGTCTCTGTCGCCGTCCCCGTCGACCCGACCCGCTTGGCCGCCACCTTGGCGCCGTCGAGCAGCGGCTGGACCGCGATGCTGAAGATCACCACGGTCGCCGTCGTCGCCAGCGCTCCGGTCCAACGCGCCGGGAGCGTCGCGGGGAGCGCCTCCCCACGCCCCTCGCCGAGGTAGCAAGCGGCGACGATGCGGATGTAGTAGACCGCTCCTACGGCCGAGGTGATCAGGCCGAGGATGGCCAGGCCGATGAGGCCGTGGCTGATGGCCGCGCCGAAGACGAAGACCTTGGCCCAGAAGCCGACGAACGGCGGTATGCCCGTCAGGCTGAGGACGCACACCGCCATGGCCAGCGACAGCAGCGGCTGGCGGGACGAGAGACCCTCCAGATCCTCGAAGGTCTCCGCTTCCTCGCCCCGCGCCTTGAGAACCGCCAGCACGGCGAACGCCCCGAGGTTCATCACGCCGTAGGCGAGCAGATAGAACAGGACCGCCGCCACGCCGTCACGGACGAGGATGCCGCCGCCCGCGCCCGGAGCGCCCGCGGCGAGCCCGATGAGCATGTAGCCGCTGTGGGCGATGGAGGAGTAGGCGAGGACCCGCTTCACGTTGTTCTGGAGCAGCGCCAGCGTGTTCCCCACCACCATGGTCGCCGCCGCCATGCCCCACAGGAGCCAGATCAGCACCTCGCCGCCGATGCCCGGCCCGTCCGCCAGCGGCCATCCCACGAGGCCGACGATGAGGATCATGGCGAGGAAGCCGGCGGCCTTCGGCGTGAACGCGAGGAAGGCGGTCACGGGCGAGGCGGCGCCCTCGTAGACGTCCGCGGCGTAGGCGTGCATCGGCACCGCGGCGATCTTGAAGCCGAGGCCGAGGAGCGTGAGCACGAAGCCGACGATGGCGATGGGGCCGAGGCCCTGCTCCTCGAGGACCGGTCGGATGCCGTCGAACGTGGTGGCGCCCGTGGCGCCGTAGATCAGCGCGAAGCCGTAAAGGAAGATCGCGGCGCCGAAGGCGCCGAGGAAGAAGTACTTCACGCCCGCCTCCTGGGCCCGGAGCTGCTCCCGCCCCGTCGCCACCATGATGTAGGTGGGCAGGCTCGTCAGCTCCAACGCTAGGAAGAGCCAGATGAGGTCGTTGGAGCCCACGCAGAGCATCGCCCCCATGAGGGAGAGGAGGAAGAAGGCGAAGAACTCGCCCCGCGACGTCATGCCCGGCTCGAAGCGGCGGCGGGGGAAGTGCTCCGGCTCGGTGCGGGACTCGTCGGGGAGCTCCGCCGCCGTCAGGAGCATGAGGAGCCCCACGCCGAGGATGGCGAGCTTGACCACCGCCACCGTGCCCACCGCGGCGATCACGGCCGCGACGAGCAGGCCGGCGGCGCTCAGCGGAAACGTGAGCCGTCGGACACGCAACAAGGGGCTGAGGCCGACGACCATGACCACGAACGCCGTGACCATCACGACGATCTCCGGCCAGATGGTCGCGATCTTCTCCGCCATCGCGGTGCTTCCGTCTGCGACGCCCACGTTCATCGATCCACCTCCTTCGGCACCGACGAGCCCGTCGTCGCGAGGCTCGGAAGGAACGACTCCCCGATCCCGGCTTTCAGTGGGCGAGCGACGGCGATCTCCTCAAAGGGTGGGCGGCTCCCGGCAACGCTCGAGCGGAAGCGATTCCGGGACGAAGGCCGCCCCGCCCTCCTCGGCTCCTCCTCCGGCGCTTGGGCCGTTTCCACGCCCTCGATCTTGTAAACTTCTGGCAGACGACCGATCGCCGACTCGTAGCTCCGAAGCAGCGGAAACGGGAAGAGGCCGAGGAAGAGACAGGCGGCCGCGAGCGGCGTGAGCGTGACGATCTCACGGCCATTGAGGTCGGGCACCCGCCCCGCGTGATCCGCGGGCTCCTTCACGGGGCCGAGGACCACTTTCCCAACCATGTAGAGGATGTAGATCGCCGCGAGGATCAGCCCGCCGGCGCCCGCGGCGGCGAAGGCGACGCCCAGCGTGTCCGTCGCCGTGAAGGCGCCGAGGAGGGTGAGGAACTCGCCGACAAAGCCGTTGAGGCCGGGAAGACCCACGCTCGCGAGGCAGAAGATCACCATGAAGGTGGACCAGACCGGCAGACGCTTGCCCAGGCCGCCGAGCTCGTCCATGTCGCGGGTGTGGTAGCGGTGCTGGATCATCCCCGCGCACAGGAAGAGGGCGCCGGTCGCCAGGCCGTGATTGATCATGTAGATGACGGACCCGCCTACGCCCGCGGCGTTCAACGCGAACAAGCCGAGGACGCAGAAGCCGAGGTGGCTGATGGAGGAGTAGGCGATGAGCCGCTTGAGGTCCTGCTGCACCCAGCAGATGAGGGCGGCGTAGAGAATGCCCACCACCGACAGCGCCCCGATCACCGGCGCGAGGTTCACCACCGCGTCGGGCGTCATGGGCAGGGCGAACCGGACCAGCCCGTAGGTGCCGAGCTTCAGGAGCACGCCCGCGAGGACGACCGAGCCGCTCGTCGGCGCCTCCGTATGCGCCAGCGGAAGCCAGGTGTGGACGGGGAACAGCGGCACCTTCACCGCGAAGCCCGCGAGCAGCGCCGCGAGCACCCATCCCTGCTCGCTCGCCGACATCTCCCGGGCCGCGATGTAGAGCGTCGTGATGTCGAAGGTCCACTGACCGGTCTTCGTCCCCTCGACCGGATCCAACGCGGCGTTGAACCACGCGACATAGAGCAGCCCCGCGAGGGTGAGCAGCGAGCCCGCCAGCGTGAAGATGAAGAACTTGAGGGCAGCGTAGTGCCGCTCGGCGCCGCCGTAGATGCCGATGAGGAAAAAGAGCGGAACGAGGGTGAGCTCGAAAAACAAGTAGAAGAGGATGAGGTCCGTCGCCGCGAACACGCCGACGAGGGCGCCGAGGAGGATGAGGTGCCAGACGTAGAACTCCTTCACCCGCTCGTGGACGTCGCCGAAGGAGCCGAGGAGCGTCAGCGGCATGATGAAGGCGGTCAGGAGGATCAGCGACATGCTGATCGCGTCCGCGCCGAAGCGGAAGGAGATGCCGAGGGCCGGAATCCACGGCGCCGTCGCGGAGAGCTGCCACGGCGCCGCGCCGGACCAGTCGAAGCTCGCCGCCGCGATCACGCCGATCGCGAAGACCAGCCCGCTGACGAGCAGCGCGCTCCACTTGATGCGGTGCTCCGCCTCGCGGGGCAGCGTGCCCACGAGCAGCGCCCCGAGGAAGGGCACCCAGACCATCACCACAAGCGGCGAGAAGAGTGTACCCATGAGCGACCCGATCCAGGCTCCTACATCAGCACCCACCACGTGACGGCCGCGACGACGAGCGCGAGGCCGACCGCCATCGACGTCGCGTAGCCCTGCAGCTCGCCGCGCTGGACGGGCTGCACGCCGCGGGCGATGCCCCTCGGAACCCAGGCCACGCCGGCGACCAGGCCGTCGACCACCAGGCGGTCGAAGAGAAAGCACAGATACGCGAGGAGGCGGAGGGGCAAGCGGATCGCCCGCTCGTACAGCTCGTCGATGTAGTACTTGCGGTAGAGAAGCGTGACCAGGAGACGGAGCCTCCCGGCGGCCCGCTCCGTCGCGTCCCGCCGCAGCCAGTGGAAGTAGGCGGCGAGGGCGATCGCCAACAGCACACCCACACCGCCGACCAGGCTGGCCACCGTGTGGGCGTGGTCGTGGGCCGTGTGGTACGCCTCCACGTCCATGCCCACCTGGTGGGCCTTGGTCTCCTCCGAGACCGCGGCCGTCGTGGCGCCCGTCATCATGCCGGACTCGTGACCTCCGCCCGTGAACCAGTGCTCGCAAGCGGCCCCCGCCACGACGGCGCCGACGGCGAGGAGGACGAGCGGCGCGTTCATCGGCCACCAGGGCGCTTCGTGCGGCTCGTGGGGGAGCTCGTGCTCGTGGCCCTCTTCCACCTCGTAGCCGTGGTGCTCCCGCCCCATCTCGTGGTGGACGGGACCGAGGAAGACGCGGAACCACAGCCGGAAGGTGTAGAACGCCGTGATGAGGGCGGTCACCAGGCCGAGCCAGCCGAGAAGCGGCCGCTGCACGAGCGCGTCCGCGAGGATCAGGTCCTTCGAGTAATAGCCCGCGGAGACGAAGGGCACGCCCGCGAGGCCGAGACAGCCCGCGAACATGAGCCAGGCGGTCACGGGCATCTTCTTCCGGAGCCCGCTCATCTTGCGAAGGTCGAGCTGGCCCGCCATCGCGTGCATCACGGAGCCCGCGGTGAGGAAGAGGAGGGCCTTGAAGAAGGCGTGCGTGTAGAGGTGGAAGATGGCGCCCGTGGTTCCGAGCACCCCGACGCCGAGGAACATGTAGCCGAGCTGGGAGATGGTGGAGTACGCCCAGATCCGCTTGATGTCGTACTGACACAGCGCGATGGTCGCGGCCATCAGCGCGGTCACCGCCCCGATCGTGGCGACCACCGCCAACGCCGTTTCGTTGAGCTGAAAGAGCGGGATGAGACGGGCGATCATGTAGACGCCCGCCGTCACCATGGTCGCGGCGTGGATGAGCGCGGAGACGGGCGTGGGGCCCTCCATCGCGTCGGGCAGCCAGACGTGGAGGGGGAGCTGGGCGGACTTCCCGAAGGCGCCGAGCATGAGGAGGAAGGGGATCGCAAGGAGCAGCGTTACCGAGGGCGTGGACAGGTAGGACGCCTCCTGGACCGCAGTGGAGAGGCCCGATTCCCTCGCCGACTCGAGGAGCCTCTGGACCTGACCCGTCGTTTCCGCTCCGCCGAGGAGCGTGGCATAGTCGATGGCGCCGAAGACCAGGTAGACGGCCATCACGCCGAGGGCGAAGCCGAAATCGCCCACGCGGTTGACGATGAAGGCCTTCTTCGCGGCGTTGGCGGCGGAGGGCTTTCGGTAGTAGAAGCCGATGAGGAGATAGCTCGCGAGGCCCACGCCCTCCCACCCGAGGTAGAGCAGGAGGAGGTTGTCCGCCATGACGAGGTTCGTCATCGCGAAGAGGAACAGCGCCATGTAGGTGAAGAAGCGGGAGTAGCCCGGGTCGCCGTCCATGTAGCCCATCGCGTAGATGGAGATCAGCGACCCGATGCCCGTGACCACCAGGAGCATGATGACGGTGAGGGGGTCGATGTAATAGCTGAAGTTGCCGCCCTCGAAGGCGCCGATCTCGATCCAGTGGAAGAGGGTCACCGACTGGCCCTCGAAGTCGGGCCCCACCTTCCAGTAGAGAACCAGGCTCATCACGAACCCGAGAAGAGTGGCCCCGACCATGATCGGGCCGGTTGCCTTCCGGAGCTGGGGTGAGCGGAAGCAGCCGAGCAGCGCACAAAGCCCCATGGCGAGGAAGGGGAGGACGGGGATCCACTTCGCCCACACGAGAACCACGCTCGTCTCCGCGAGGGATGCCATAGGTCTATCCGCTCATATCCGACCACGCCTCCGCGTCCAGCGTGGCCTTCCGCCGGTAAAGCAGGATCACCAGACCCAACGCCAACGCCGCCTCGGCGGCCGCGATCGTCAGGACGAAGATGACGAAGACCTGTCCGTCGTAGTTCATGTGGTGGCGGCTGAACGCCACGAGGGTGACCACCACGCCCTGAAACATCATCTCCGTGCACAGGAAGATGATGATGAGGTTTCTCCGTGTCAGAAAACCGATGACCCCGAGGGCGAACAGCAAGGCGCCTGCGAAGAGGTAGTGATTGAGGGCCAGCGGCCCCAGCGAGGTCATCGGCTCCACGGGCTCGGTCATCGGTCTCCTCCTGCGGAACCGGACGTCATCTCTCCCGCTCCGTGCGAGCGCTCGCCGGGGCTCTCCGCCGCGTGCTTCCGGGCGATCACGATGGCACCGACCATCGCGAGGAGGAGGAGCACGCCCGCGAGCTCGATGCCGAGGGTGTGGGACCGGAAGAGGTTCAGCCCGACACGATTGATGTTGCCGATCTCCTCCCGAAGCACCGCGTGGAGACGCTGCGACGCGGCGAGCCGACCGAGGTGGTCCTCGTTGAGCGGCACCACCCGCTCCGAATGGTCGGCGAGGGTCACGTGGAGCTCGGGCGGGTCCCCCGAGACCACCTCCACGGAGTCGACGGCGCTCGCTTTCGCGTCGATCAGCCCCTGCTCGTGAAGGGCCTTCGCCACTTGCTCGGTGCGCTCGCGGAGCACACGGCCCGCGTCGTCGGATTTGCGGAGGAGGGCGACGTCGGGGATGTGGAGGACGGCGGCGCGGATGTAGGACTCCGCCGCGTAGGTATGGAGCCGCGCCTGCTCAACTTGCTCGCCGTTCCACTGCCCCGTGAAGCGGCGGATGGATCGGATCGTGGCGGTCCGCCCGCCGACGCGGACCTTCTGCCCCTTGGTGAGGTCGCGCTTCTCCACCTGGTCGGCCGTGGTGCGGATGGTGGTGCCCTCCCACCGGGGAAGGGACCGGTCGGACCGGTCGAGCTTCGTGGCGGTCGCCGTTCCGTCCGACGTGAACAGCGCCCCGGAGACCACCGCGAGGAGGAAGAACCCCACCGCGACCGCCTGGATGGGGTGGCGGGCCACCCGGTCGTACAGCGGCGCCGTCTCGCCCTGCTCCTCCGTCTGCGGGCTGGTCGCGAGCATGATGACGAAGAGGTACGTCACCAGGATGGCCCCCGCGTAGATCAGGACCATGGCGAAGGCCATGAACTCCGCCTCGAGAAGCACGAGGAGGCCCGTCGCGGAGAGCACCACCAGGATGAAATAGAGCGCGGCGTAGACGGGCCTCGGGTGCGTGACGACAAGCGCCGCCGACGCTCCGGCAAGGAGGGTGAAGACGTAGTAGTAGGCCGTGGGACGCGACTCCGGCGGAACCATGCCGAGGAGGAAGAGGAGGACGCCACCGAGCGTGGCGAGCGAGAAGAGCCCGCCCATCCACCGCGGACCCTCCTCGTGCTTCGGCATCATCAGGTAGATGCCGAAGGCGCCGACCACCGCGGCGATATAGAACCCGTACGCAAACGCCATCGGGCGCCATCTCTCGGTCGGCTGGCCAAGGGTGCGACCCCACCCGCTCGTGAAGTTTGTCACGATACCGGACCGGTCAACCCGTGCAAGCCCGGCGCCGGTGGGAAGGGCAGAGGATAGACCGGTGGGGTCGGACGTCAAAGGCGCGTGTCGCGGCCAGCCGTCCGCCGTGCGATGCGGGCTCCGTCACGATTCCGCTCGGGCACTCGACTGGCGAAGGTGGGGCGAGCGGTCCGGCTCCGCCTTCTTCTTGCGGCGGCCCGAGGTGATGCCCTCCTCCTCGCGGGTGGTGGTCGTGGGTCGGGCCGTCCGCTCGGCCTCGCGAGCCCGCGACGCGGCGCGGCTCGCGTAGTCCTCGCTGAGCTCGCACCCGCCCCAGCGGCGGCCGAGGCGGGCGGCGACGGCCAGCGTGGTGCCGCTGCCGACGAAGGGATCGAAAACGGAATCGCCCTCGTTGGAGCTGACGCGGATGATCCGCTCGAGAAGGGCTTCAGGGAGCTGGCAGGGATGCCAGCCCTGGCGCTCGCTGAAGGTGCCGCAGAGGCGGGAGAGATACCAGGTGTCGTGGTCCGAGCGGAAGGCGATGCCCTCCGCCTCCTGCGGACGGAGGAGCCACGGCGACGCGTTCGTGTCGGCGCCGTCGGCCTCGGTCGAGGCGGACGCTTCCGATCCGGTCCGTCCCTCCGCCGGATCCCGCTGGTCCGCCGGATCCGAGTCGCCGAAGAGGCCGAGCTGGGTCGGCTCCGCTTCCGGCCGGAGACACCAGGTGTCGTCGGGGAGCTTGCCCTTCGGGTTCGCCCGGGCGTCGGCGTACGTCGTCTGGCGCGCCGACGGGATGGCGACCTCCTGGCGGTTGAACGTGAACGGCGGGTCCGTGCGCTGCCACCGGCCGAACGCCGCCGACCCCACGCAGTAGAAGAGGTGGGCGTGGGAGCGGTTGAACTTCGCGTGGCAGTTCTGGCCGAAGGTGTAGTGCCAGATGATCCAGTTCCGCAGGGATAGCGCCTTCTTTCGCTCGAGGGCCTTGATGTGGAGGCGGGCCTCCGCGGCGAACTCGTCGCCGATCAGGACATAAAAGGAGCCCGTCGGCTTCAGGAGGCGGCTGCAGGCGCGGATCCACTGCCCCGTCCACTTGCCGTACTCCTCGGGCGTGAGGCGATCATCGTACTGGTCGTACGTGTACCCGATGTTGTACGGGGGGTCGGCGAAGATGAGGTCCACCGAGCTCGCCGGCCACGCGGCCATGTGCTCGAGACATCGGCCGACGACCACCTCCCTGTCGGGCCATTCGCTTCCTGCCATATCGGTCCCTAAAGCGATTCGAGTGCCAACTGTGCTTGACTGCGGGTTGCGAGCGCCACCTCGCAGGGTGCCAATGGCAGCTTGCCTGCCAGTGGCCGATGCGGGAAACCAGCCACGCCCAACGGTCCGGCCTCGGAGCGCCGGCCGGTGCCGTGTCACGCCGAGCCGCCCGCGCGCGGCCGGCGGATCACTTCCGCGGGCGCTCGCCCTCCCCGCCGCTGCTCTCGCTCTCCGACGAGCCGCTCGCCTCGGAGCGGCCGTCGCCGGCGATCAGCGACTCGTCCACGGGCCGCATCTCGTCGAGGAAGATCTCCACCCGTCGGTTCTTCTTGGCGCCCTGCTTCGGGTCGTTCTCCACCAGCGGGCGATACATGCTGTAGCCCTTCACGGACGTCCGCACCGGTGGCACGCCCGCATTCTCCAGCGCGTCCCGCACCGCGATCGCCCGGTGGATGGACAGATGCCACTGCGTGGGGTGCTTTTGCTTGGTGGACTCCTGGACGATCGGCACGCTGTCCGTGTGGCCGACCACGCGTGCCTCGTAGTCCGAGGCCTTCGGAGAGAGGAGGATCTTCGCGAACTCCCGCAGCGAGCCGCGGGCCTTCTCGCTGAGCTGGGCGGAGCCGAGGCCGAAGGTCAGGTCGCTGCGGAACTTGACCATGCCCATCGACGGCTTGTACTCGACGAGGTCGCTGTGCTCCTTGGCGAACTTCCGGAGGGCCTCGTCCACGGGCTGGGGGAGGGCGACCTTCTCCGGCTGCTGCTTCTTGAGCCTCCGGTACTTCTGCCGCTTCTTCTTGAGCTCGGCGCGGAGGTTCGACAGCTCCTTCTCGAGCTCGCTGATGAGCTCCGCCCGCTCCGACGGCTTCCCCTCGAGGCGGTCGATCTTCGCCTGCACCTTCTTGATGCGGCTGCGAAGCTCGGCGAGCCGCTCCTTCTGCTTCTGATTGGCGAGCTTCAGCTTGTCGTATCGCTGCTGCCCGACACAGCCGGCGGAGAGGAGCACCGCCGCGACGACGCCGATGGCCAACAATCCGTGTCTCATGGCGATCCTTCTCGAGTAAGTGCCCTTGTAATGTATCGGGCCGAGACGACATCGCAAGGGCGGACCCGTCTGCTCGTCGGCGGCGGCCTTCGCGACGCGACGGGACGCCACGCGGCGCCCGGCGCCGTCGCGGTGCGGGACGGATCCGTGGTCGCCGCCGGCGAGCCCGAGGACGTGCGTCGGCGGAGCGAGCCCGACGAGACCGTGGAGCGGTCGCGGGCCGTCTTGCTTCCCGGCCTCGTCAACGCCCACGCCCATCTGGACCTCTCGACCCTCGGCCGGCGCGACTTCGACGGGGACCTGATCCGCTGGCTGTCGGCGGTGCGGTCGCTGCGGCCGGCCGAGCCGACGGCGGTGGCCGAGGCGGTGCGGCAGGGAGCGGAGGCGAGCCGGAGGGAAGGCGTGCTGACGGTCGGGGACATCGCGGGGTCGCCCGCGGCCGTCGCCGCGCTTCGGCGGGCGAGCTTGCGGGGGGTGAGCTACGCGGAGCTGTTCGGGCGGGGGGAGGTCTCCCTCGCCGAGCGGCTGCGGACGGGTGGGTGGCCGACGCCGGGCACCCGCGACGGAGGCGTGCAGCTGGGGCTGCAGCCGCACGCGCCGTACTCCTGCGGAGCGGCGATGTATCGTGCCGCGGCGGACGCGGCGGCCGGGGGCGTGCCCGTCTGCACCCATCTCGCGGAGAGCCCCGAGGAGCTGCAGTTCGTCCGCAGCGGCGAGGGGCCGTTCCGGGCCATGCTCCAGGCGCTCGGCAAGTGGCCGGACGGCGAGACCGGCGGAGGCGCCGCCCATCCCGTGGCGTGGCTGGATGGCGTCGCGGGCGGAGCGCCGTGGTTGGGCGCCCACTGCAACTACGCGGGGGCGGACGAGATGCGTGCGATGGCGTACCGCGGCTGGTCCGTCGCCTACTGCCCGCGGGCGACGGAGTACTTCGGCCACGGGCCCCACCCCTACCGGCCGATGCTCGAGGCGGGGATCCACGTCTGCCTCGGAACGGACTCCGTCCTCTGTCACGGGTCGTTCAGCATCCTCGAGGAGATGCGCCGGCTCCATCGGCGGGACGGCACGGACGCGCTGCTTCTTCTGAAGATGGCGACGACCCACGGCATGCGGGCGCTCCGTGCGGCGCCGGCGGAGGCGACCTTCACACCGGGCGCGACGCCGGGGGTGATCGCCGTGACGTCGGAAGAGCCGGCCGCCCTCGAGACCAGCCTTCGGGCGACGAGCCCGCCCGCGGTGGAGGTGCTCGAGGACGCCCGTCCGGCCGCGTCGGTCGGGCTAGAGGGGACGTGACGCGACCGTGGCGGCGGGCTCGGGGTCCCGCAGCCAGCGGAGCCACATGGCGAGGGAGAGCAGCGCGAAGAGGCGGTGGGTGTGGTCGCCGCGGCCGCGGGCGTGCTGCTCGATCAGCGCCCGGAGACCGTCCGGGCGGAAGCCGAGCGTCCGGAGCTCCTCCGTCTCGAGAAGGGCCCGGTCGAGGGCGGGACGGAGGTGTGTCGCGAGCCAGCGGCCGACGGGCACCGCGAAGCCCGCCTTGGGCCGGCGGATGACCTCCGGGGGCAGCCGGCGGGACGCGACCTCTCGGAGAAGCCCCTTCCGCCGGCCGCGGGGCATGAGGACGGACAGCGGGAGGGCGGCCGCCAGCTCCACCACGGACGCGTCGAGGAGGGGACACCGCACCTCCAGGCCAACCGCCATCGACGCCCGGTCCACCTTCCGGAGGAGGTCCTGGGGCAGATAGTGGTCCCGGTCCCACTGTCTCGCCGCCTCGACGGGGTCCGCCTCGTCGGGCCAGTCGGGCATGTCCGCCATGTCGCCGTCCACACCGAGCGCCTTCAGCTGATCCGGCGGGAAGAGCCGGACCAGATCGAGGTAACGGCGGGAGGGCGTCGCCTCCGCCGAGGCGTGGAAGAGGCGGCGGAGCTTGGCCGGCAGGCGTTTCGGATCGGTGACGGGAATCCACCGGCTCGGCACGTGGCGGAGCCACCCGCCGTGGCGTTGGAGGAGGCGAAGGCCGCGGTACCGCTCGTAGCCGCCGAACAGCTCGTCCCCGCCGTCGCCGGAGAGCACCGCGGTGACGTGGCGACGCGTCGCCCGGCTCAGCCAGTAGGTCGGGAGGATGGAGCTGTCCGCGAACGGCTCGCCGAGCGTGGCGGTCATCCGCTGGAGGTCCGCCTCCGTCGCGGGCTCCGCCGACAGCTCGTGGTGGTCCGTGCCGAGGGCGTCGGCGGTCCGACGGGCCGCGGGCCCCTCGTCGTAGCGGGCGTCGGGCATGGAGACGCTGAAGGTGCGGATGGGCTCGTCCGCCTCCTCCTGGGCGATCGCCGCGACGAGGGCGCTGTCCACCCCGCCCGAGAGGAAGCAGCCGAGCGGCACGTCCGCTTCCAGCCGAGCGCGGACGGCGCTCCGCAAGGCCGCCTCGCAGGCGTCGGCCGCCGACGCGGCCGGAGGCGTCGCGGGCGACGGCGGCCGCCAGTAGCGTCGCCGCTCCGTCGCGTCCGGCCCGATGCGAAGCGAATGGGCCGGCGGCACCTCCTCCACACCCTGGAGGAGCCCTCGCCTGCCGGTGTAGCCGAGGGTCAGGAAGCGGCCCAGCGCCGCCGGGTCGATGGACGGCGTGCGGTCGAGGCCCTCGAGGAGTGCGCCGATCAGGCTCGCGAAGACCACGCGTCGACCGTCCCGCCAGATATACAGCGGCTTCTGCCCCATGCGGTCGCGAAACAGCCACAACGCCCCCGTCCGCTCGTCCCAGACGGCCGCGGCGAACATGCCTCGCAGCCGCTCGGGAAGCGCCTGGCCCCACTGCCGATAGCCGTGGAGGAGGACCTCCGTATCCGAATGGTGGGAGTGGAAGACGTGGCCATGGCCCTCGAGCTCGCGGCGGAGCTCGTGGTGGTTGTAGATCTCGCCGTTGAACACGACCGTGACGGGGGCGTGGGGTCCCTCCGCGGGGCGAGACATGGGCTGAGCGCCCGTGTCCGGGTCGACCACCGCGAGACGGGTATGGACCAGGCCGCAGCGCCCCGCGCCCGACCGTCCGGTGCCGTCGGGGCCTCGCGGGAGGAGGTGGCGCCCCATGGCCTCCAGACGCTCGGGAGCGACGGGGCGGTCGTCGAAGCGGAGGATGCCCGCGAGCCCGCACATCCGGCTATTGCGGGCGAAGGCCGAGCTCCTGGAGCTGGCGCTCGTCCACGGGCGCCGGTGCGCTGGTCAGGAGGTCGGCTCCCGTCTGGGTCTTGGGGAACGCGATGACGTCGCGGATGTTCGACGTGCCGCAAAGGTGCATGACGATGCGGTCGAGGCCGAGGGCGATGCCGCCGTGGGGCGGAGCGCCGTAGCGAAGCGCCTCGAGGAGGAAGCCGAACTTCGCACGGGCCTCCTCCTCCCCGATGCCGAGGAGCTGGAAGACACGGTCCTGGACGTCCGGCCGGTGGATTCGCACCGAGCCGCCGCCGAGCTCGGAGCCGTTGACCACGAGGTCGTACGCCTTGGACTTCACGCTCGCCGGGTCCGTCTCCAGCCGGTCCAGATCCTCGTCCGCCGGCGTCGTGAACGGGTGGTGGAGGCTGTCCCACCGCCACTCCTCGCGGTTCCACTCCACCAGCGGAAAGTCGACCACCCAGAGCCACTCCCAGGCGTCCGAAGGGATCATCTCCAGCTCGCCCGCGAGGCGGGTGCGGAGCTCACCGAGCACGCGGTGGACCACCTCCGGACGGTCCGAGACACCGAAGCACAGGAGGTCGCCGTCCTCCACGCCGAGGCGGGCGAACAGCGCCTCGCGAACCGGCTCGAGGAACTTGGCGATGCCCGTGGTCAGCGAGCCGGCGTCGACCTTGGTGACCGGGAGGCCGCCGCCGCCGAACTGCTTCACCCACTCGGCGAGGTCCCCGCCCGGCACGCGGAGCGCCTTCACGAGGCCGCCGCCGTCGAGGGCGGTCTGGAAGACGCGGAAGTCCGTCTCCGCGGCGATGTCCGAGACGTCGACGAGCTCCATGCCGTAGCGGAGGTCGGGGCGGTCCGTGCCGTAGCGGCGGATGGCCTCGTCGTAGGGAAGGCGGCGGATGCGGGGGATCTCCACGCCGAGGATCTCCCCCCACAGCCGCTGGATGAGCCCCTCCACCGCG
>CAZQQP010000005.1:0-9630 GCA_964595475.1 uncultured Planctomycetaceae bacterium
GGCCCCCAGGGGACTTGCACCCCATAAGCGTGACGCCATGCCCGGCGCACAAAAAGCCCCGCCGCGCGAAGCGCGGCGGGGCGGATCCACGTCAGCATCGTTGCTTTCGCGGAGCTCAGGTCGTGCTCGCCTCGGCGGCGTCCGTGGACTGTCCGCTCTCGGCGCTGGCCGCTTCCTCGCTGTCCTGCTCGGACGCCTCGAAGGTCAGCTGATCCTGGTCGGGCACGCGCCGTGCCGTGACCACTCGCTTGCCCTCGAACTCGCCGCGGAGGATCGACTCGCTGAGCGGGTCCTCCACATAGTGCTCGATGGCCCGCCGAAGCGGCCGCGCCCCGAAGTCGGGGTTGTAGCCCTTCTCGATCACGAAGTCCTTCGCTCTGTCGTCGAGGTCGAGCTTCAGGCCACGCTCCTCAAGTCGCGACCGCACCTTCTTCAGCTCGTAGTCGACGATCTGGAGCAGGTTCTCCCGGTTCAGCGGCCGGAAGACGATCACGTCGTCGAGGCGGTTGACGAACTCGGGACGGAAGTATCGGTCGATCTCCTTGTGGAGCATGTCCCGGATCGACTCGTAGCTCGTCTGCTCGTCCCGCTTGGCGAACCCGAACGTCGCGCCGCCGCCCTTGATCATCTCCGCCCCGATGTTGGACGTCATGATCATGATGACGTTGCGGAAGTCGACGTTGCGGCCGAAGGCGTCCGTAAGCCGCCCCTCTTCCATCACCTGAAGCAGGATGTTGAAGACGTCCGGGTGGGCCTTCTCGATCTCGTCGAGGAGGATCACGGCGTAGGGCCGCCGTCGGATCTTCTCGGTGAGCTGCCCACCCTCCTCGTAGCCGACATACCCGGGGGGAGCGCCGATCAGCCGGCTGACGTTGTGCTTCTCCATGTACTCGGACATGTCCAGCTGAATCAGCGCGTCCTCGTCGCCGAACATGAACTCGGCGAGCGCCTTCGACAGCAGCGTCTTCCCGACGCCGGACGGTCCGACGAACATGAAGGAGCCCATCGGCCGGCTCGGGTCCTTCAGCCCGGAGCGGGCCCGGCGGATGGCCTTGGCGACCTTGTGGATCGCCTCCTCCTGGCTGACCACCCGCTTGTGGAGCTCCTCCTCGAGCTTCAGCAGACGCTCGGTCTCCTGCTTCTCGAGCCGCGTGAGCGGCACGCCGGTCATCTTGCTGATGACCTCGGCGATGGTCTCCTCGTCGACCACCCCGTCGACCTCGCGGGCCTGCTCGCGCCACTGCGCTTCCTGCTCTTCCTTCTTCCGCCGCAGCTCCTCGGCTTGGTCGCGCAGCTGAGCGGCCCGCTCGTAGTCGGCGTTCTTCACCGCCTCGTCCTTCTCCATGTTGAGCTGCTCGAGCTGCTCCTCGAGCTGGCTCAGGTCGGGCGGCTTGGTCATCGACTTCAGCCGAACCCGAGCCCCCGCCTCGTCGATGACGTCGATGGCCTTGTCCGGCTCGACGCGACCGGGGAGATACCGGTCCGACAGGTCCACCGATCGGACCAGCGCTTCGTCGCTGATCTGGACGCGATGGTGGGCCTCGTAGCGATCCCGCAGACCGCGGAGGATCTCGATGCTGTCGTCCCGGTTGGGCGGGTTCACGATGATCATCTGGAAGCGCCGCTCCAGCGCTCCGTCCTTCTCGATGTGCTTGCGGTACTCGTCCATCGTGGTGGCGCCGACGCACTGCAGCTCACCACGGCTGAGGGCGGGCTTCAGAACGTTGGACGCGTCGATCGCGCCCTCCGCGCCGCCGGCGCCGACGAGCGTGTGGAGCTCGTCGATGAAGAGGATCACGTTCTTGGCCCGCTGCACCTCGTTGGTCACCGCCTTGATCCGCTCCTCGAACTGGCCGCGGTACTTGGTTCCCGCCACCATCATCGCCAGGTCGAGGATGACGATGCGCCGGTTGTGGAGGATCTCGGGCACGTCCCGGTTGACGATCTTCTGGGCGAGCCCCTCCACGATGGCGGTCTTCCCGACGCCCGCGTCCCCGATGAGCACGGGGTTGTTCTTGGTCCGCCGGCAGAGGATCTGAATGACCCGCTCGATCTCGTGGTCGCGACCGATGACGGGGTCGAGCTCGCCACGCCGGGCCATCTCCGTCAGGTCCCGGCCGAAGGAGTCCAGCGCCGGCGTCTTGGACTTTCCCCGCTTCGTCTCGGAGGAGCTGCTGCTCTCCGAGGTCTCCGCGGAGCTCTCCCCGCCGCCCGAGCCGGCGCCGAGGAGGTTGAGCACCTCTTCCCGCACGTCCTCGAGACGAAGATCGAGGTTCATGAGCACCTGCGCCGCGACCCCGTCGTGCTCTCGCAGCAACCCGAGGAGCAGATGCTCCGTCCCCACGTAGTTGTGGTTGAGGTTCCTCGCCTCCTCGATGGCGTACTCGATCACCTTCTTGGCCCGGGGCGTCTGCGGAAGCTTGCCCATCGTGACCATGTCCGGGCCCGACTTCACGAGCTTCTCCACCTCGAGCCGGACCTTCCGCAGATCCACATCGAGGTTCTTGAGCACGTTGGCGCCGACTCCCGACCCCTCCTTCACGAGCCCGAGCAGGATGTGCTCGGTTCCGATGTATTCGTGGTTGAAGCGCTGGGCCTCCTGATTGGCCAGCGCCATGACTTTCCGCGCTCGATCCGTGAACCGTTCAAACATACGTTCGAGCTCCGTGCTTCGAATCCTCGCACTCAATATCCCGCCCCTTCCTACGGGCATTCTACCGTCCGGTTCACATCTCCGCAGCTCACCGGGCGACGCCCGCCCCGTCCCTTTTGCAAACGCGATGCCAACCGCCTCCCGTCCTCCGGCTCTTCTCGATCCTTCCCCCGGCCCATGCGGCGGACAAACCCCCGCCGCTCGTGTGGCCTCGGCCCGGGAGGCGGTAGAATCGACCATGCACTCGTTCCACGGCACCACCATACTCTCCGTCCGCCGCGGCGGCTCCGTCGCGGTCGCGGGGGACGGACAGGTGACGCTCCAGGACGCGACGATCGCCAAGGCGGACGCGGTCAAGGTGCGCCGCCTGTCCGTGGGGGAAGGCCGTGAGGTTCTCGTGGGCTTCGCCGGCGGCGCGGCCGACGCGCTCGCCCTCCTCGAGCGCTTCGAGGGAAAGGCCAAAGAGGCACCGGGCAACCTGAAGCGAGCGGCGACGGAGCTCGCCAAGCTCTGGCGGACGGACCGCATGCTCCGCCGGCTCGAGAGCCTCCTGGCGGTGGCGGACAGCTCGTGCAGCCTGCTGGTCAGCGGCTCCGGCGACGTCATCGAGCCCTCCGACGGCATCATCGGAATCGGCTCGGGCGGTGCCTACGCGATGGCCGCGGCTCGAGCGCTGCTTCGCCGGACCGAGCTTCCCGCGGCGGAGATCGCGGAGGAAGCGCTCGGGATGGCGTCGGAGCTGTGCATCTACACCAACGACTGCATCCACGTCGAGACGCTGTAGGCGACACGGAACGCGCCCGGCGCGTCGGCCCGATGAATCGGCTCCACGGATGCTTTTTCGCCTCCTTGGCCCGCCCGGCTCACGCCTCGGCAGGGAGGTCCGCGAAGGCGTGGGCGACGGCCTCGTTGGTCAGCTTCCCGTCCCGCATGTTCAGAGCCGCCGTATGGCCCGGGGATCGGTCGATGAACCCGTCCACTCCGAGGTTCGCGAGCTCGCGGACGTAGGGGAGGGTGGCGTTGCAAAGGCCCTGGGTGGAGGTCCGCCCGACGGCGCCGGGGATGTTGGTCACGCCGTAGTGCACCACGCCCCCGACGATGTAGGTGGGCTCCTGATGGGTGGTCGGCCGTGCCGTCTCCACGCATCCCCCCTGGTCGACCCCCACATCGACGATGACCGCCCCGTTTTTCATCCGCCTCACTTGTTGCTCGCTGACGAGGTTGGGCGTGCGGCCCCCGGGGATCAGTACGGCCCCGATCAAGAGGTCCGCCCGGTCGACGTAGTAGTCCACCGCGTGAGGGTCGCAGTAGATCGTGTCCACGTTGGCCGGCATGATGTCGTCGAGCTGCCGGAGGCGGTCGAGGTTGATATCCATGATGATCACGTGGGCGGCGAGACCGGCCGCCACTTTGGCAGCATTCGTGCCGACCACGCCCCCGCCGAGGATGAGCACTTCCGCGGGGGCCACTCCGGAGAGGCCGCCAAGGAGGATGCCACGGCCCATCATCGGCTTTTCGAGGTACTTCGCCCCTTCCTGGATCGCCATCTTCCCCGCCACTTCGCTCATCGGCATGAGCAGCGGAAGGCGACCGCTGCGGTCGGTGAGCGTCTCGTAGGCGAGCGCGGTGATCCTCGACCGGAGGCACGCCTCCGTCAGCGCCCGCGACGCCGCGAAATGGAAAAAGGAGAACATCGCCTGCCCGGGGCGTAGCCGCGGCAGCTCTGCGGGCTGCGGCTCCTTCACCTTCACGAGCAGCTCGGCCCGCGCGAACAGCTCCTCCGCCGTATCGACCAGGGTGGCGCCGGCGGCGGCGTACTCGTCGTCGTCGAAGCCCGTCCCGAGGCCGGCTCCTCGCTCGACGAGCACCGTGTGGCCGTCGCGTGTGAGGAGCTCGGCGCCGACGGGCGCGAGGGCCACGCGGTATTCATCCTCTTTGACCTCGCGAGGCGTGCCGATGATCATCGAGGGCCTTTCCCAGGGACAACTCTTCGTGAGGCCGGGGCACACGACGGCCTTATCGTAAGTCCACGGGGCTCGCTCGCCGACGGACCCACAAGCGAAAGCCTCCGATGCTCGACCGCCCGATCCTCCTCGCGACGTCCAACCCTCACAAGGTCGCAGAGGTCCAGCGCGTGCTCGACCCCGAGGGCATCCGCGTGGTGGGCCTCGATGCCCTTTCGGTCTCCGTGCCCGAGCCGCAGGAGGCCGAGCTTACCTTCGCAGGCAACGCCCGGGCCAAGGCCCGCGCTTACGCCGAGCGGACGGGCTACCTCTCGCTCGCCGACGACAGCGGCCTGATGGTCGACGGCCTTGGCGGCGAGCCCGGCGTCCATAGTGCCCGCTACGCCGGTGTGAGCGGTCCCCGCCATCCGGTCGACCGCGCCAACAACGAGAAGCTCATCGAGCGCCTCCGGCCGCTTCCCCGGTCCGCCCGCACCGGCCAGTTCGTGTGCGTGATGGTCCTCACCGACCCCGAGCGAACCTGGGCGTCCGCTCGCGGGGAGATCCACGGCGAGCTGCTGCTCGAGGAGCGGGGCCAACACGGCTTTGGCTACGACCCGCTGTTCTACGTGCCCGAGCTCGGATGCACCACGGCCGAGATCGAGACGGCCGAGAAGAACCGCATCAGTCATCGAGGCCGCGCCACGGCCCGCCTTCTCGAGGCCTTGCGACGGCTCGCGAGCCGCTCGGCGAGGCCGGAGCGGGCGTAACCCTCTATCCACCAGGGACTCGGCAGCACCGCGGAGAGCGGCCTGTCGGATCGGCCGCGGCGGGTCCGCTATACTTCGCGCATGGGTCGACCGCATCCCGACGCCCACCTGCACCGACTCCGTCGCTGGCGCTGTCCGCCGGAAGACACCTCGCTCCGGTTCATCTGGAACCAGTTCCGGACCGAGATCGAAAAGCCCTACCGACAAGTGCGGCAGCTTGTCGACGCGTGGGAGACCCTCGTCCCCGCGGCGATCGCCCGTCGGACGGCGCTGGCGTCGATGAGCCGCGGCGTCCTGACCGTCCACGTCGCCGACAGCGCCACCCTCTACGAGCTCGATCGCCGCCTCCGCAGCGGCCTCCAGCGGGAGCTGCAACAGCGATCGCCGCAAACCCTCCGCAAGGTCAAGCTGAAGCTCGGCCCCGTGCCGAGCGAGACGTGAGCCGCCGCGGTTCGCGTTGGCCGAGCGCCGACCGCCGACTATCCTCGCGGCCGACGGCACTGGGAACCCTCCTCTTCAGCCGACCCGGAGGCGACGATGGCATGGCTCGACGCGCTGATGCGGATTCTCCATCTCGGAAGCATGGCGGTCCTGGTCGGCGGTCTGACGTTTCGCTTGGTGGCGCTCGGCCCGGCCCTCCGCCCGGTCAGCGAGGAGGTCCGAAACACGGTCACCTCGGGCGTGCATAAGCAGTTCCGTCGCCTCGTCCACAGCTCGATCGCCCTCCTGTTGATCTCCGGGGCGTACAACTGGGTGGCGAACGCCGAGGCCTATCAAGCGGCGGGTCCGGCCGCCCACGGGGTGCTCGGGACGAAGGTGCTGCTCGCGCTGGTCGTCTTCGGCGTGGTCTTCGGCCTCGATCTCGGCTGGCTCAAGCGACCGTGGCTGTCGGTTGCCCTCGTGCTCGCCGCGATCGTGATCGTCCTGGCCGCTTCGGTCCACACGATCCGCGAGCAGGAAGCTTCCGCGGATCGGTCGACATCGGGAGATGTTGAGCTCCGCTCTCCTTCCCCCGTCGGGGGCCACGGCCCGTCGATGCTGCGTCGGAGTGCACCAGCCCTCGATGAGCGGGTGTGAGACCCGCTTCTGGTTCCGCCCCGCTGCGGCCGCGGCTGCCAAGCGGCGCCGGGAGGAGCGGCCATGAAACGCCAGTCGGGCGGGCGAAGGCGGACCGCTGCGCCTCCCCTCTCGCTGTGGCTGGTGCGTCGACGGCGGAAACGGTTGGCGGTCCTCGCCATCCTCGTCGCCTCGGTCGCCGCCGCCGTCGTCCTGCGATGGAACGGCCCGCTGCGCCCCCTCCATCGCTTCCACCGCCACACGGGCGAAGTGCTGGAGGTGGTGGACGGCCGGACCCTTCGCGTAGCGACGGCCCCGGAAGCCGGCTCCGTCTCGGTGGAGCTTCTCGGCGTGCGACGCCCCACGGACCACGCGGCGAAATGGCTCGCGGATCACTCCCTCGGCAAGCGCGTCACGCTCGTCCTGGAGCCGCCCTTCCACCGGGGCAAGGCCGCCTCGATCCGAGCCTACGTCTATCGAACATCGGACGGAGCGCTGCTCAACGCTGCCCTCCTCCGGAAGGGGCTCGCCACGCATGCTCGGAACGTGCCTCACCCGCTCGCGGGCCACTTCGAGGATCTCGCACGCCAAGCCCGGGGCGGCGACCCCGCTCAGTAGCGCCCGTGGTGTCGCCGGCGGTGCTGCTGTTTGTCCATCTCGTTTCCGATGATGTATCCGCCGCCGGCGCCGGCCGCCCCACCGATGGCGGCCCCGATCCCCGGCTTGTCCGCGACCCCTTCGCCGATCGCCGCGCCCGCAGCGGCGCCACCGAGGCCTCCGAGGAGCCCGCCGGTCCGCGCATTGTTCTGACAACCCAGCGAGCACAGCGCCGTCGCCACGACCGTCACGAGGAGCAAGTGTCTCATCGGCTCATCTCCGCTGGTTGCGATCGCCTTGTGTATGCTAGGATGGCTTCTCCGTGGACGAAAGCATCGTCGAGGTCTCGGATCTGTTCCAGGGAGAGACCGCCATCGTCCGACGAGTCATCCACGACAAGCCGTCGTTCGACCGGCGTCGACAGCGGATGATCGAGGAGACGAGCGCTTTTCTGACCTTCGCGCTCGCGAGCAAGCCGGACCTTCCCCGCATTCCGACGCGCCGATTGGACGAAGGAGGGTTCGCTCGCCTGCTGCAGCGTCGCGGCGCCCGGGCTGCCGTCAACCATTGGTGGACCCGCACGCTCCGCCTCCTCGACGCCATCGAGGAGCGGCTTCGCTGAGCAGGTCTCAGCGCGCCCGCTTCACAGGGGCATGCCCGTGATCCGCCCCTCGAACACCAGCCCGCCGTCGACCACGCCCTGGGCGTCGCAGATGAACCGCCGCCGCTTGAGCTGCACCTCTCGGCCGAGGACATACAACCGCCGTCCCGGCGGCACCTGCTCACGGAACTTGATCTGGTCGCACCCCACGAAGCCGAGAAAATCGATATCGGGGTACCGCTGCTTCATGAGGAAAGCCGCGAGCTGAGCGGCGGACTCGATCATCAGCACGCCGGGGAGAAGCGGCCGATCGGGCAGATGGCCCGCCACCCAGAACTCGTCCGACCCGACCTCCTTGAACCCGACCGCCTCCGAGTTGTTGTCGTCGATGTAGCAGATGCCGTCGAGCTGTCGCATGGCCCCGCGCTGAGGGTTGATCGCCTCGATGGCCTCCGCGTCGTAAGCGACGTGGTCGAGGTCGATCGTGCTGAGGTCGATGAGCAGTTGCGGCGCCATGGCCGTGGGTCCGTCCCTTACTTGATGACCGGGAGGATCGCCTTGAACCGCTCCGTCCCCGCTTCCTCAACCAGCTCGAGCAGCGCCATCTCCGCGCTCACGAGCATCGCACCCATCCCGTCGAGGCGACGGAACGCGAGATCCCGGTCCACCGGCCGTCGAGCGCCGACGGCGTCGCCCGCCACCGCCACGCGCCAGCCCGCGTCGATCAGATCCGCCGCCGTCTGGACGACACAGACGTGGGCCTCGATGCCGCAGAGGACCACGGTCCCCCGCCCCGTCGCTGTCAGCCACGTCCGGACGGGTTCGACCCATGCCGAAAACCGCATCTTCTCGAGCCGCTCCACGGAGCCGAGCGCTTCGTCGATCGTCGGCACGGTCGGGCCGAGGCCCTGGCGATACTGCTCGGTGGCGACCGCGGGCAGTTCCAGCGCTCGGGCGCCACGAATCAGCCGGGTGGCCCGATCCACCACCTCCTCGCTGTCGTGGACATGCGGCATGAGCTTCTCCTGCATGTCCACCACGAGCAGCGTCGTGTCGTCGATGTCCAGCCGCCCCGCAGCCATGGGACCGCGTCGCTCCACAAGCAGGCCCGAAGAACCGGCGGCGATTTTAGCGCGGGGCCCGGTTCCGTCTCGGTTCGTCGGCCGCTTCCGCCCCGACACGCGAGGTGACTTGGGCGGCCTGTCGCATTGCGTGGTCGACGAGGGTCAATGCCACCATCGCTTCGCCCATCGGGACGAAGCGCGGAAGCAGACACGGGTCGTGACGGCCCGTCGTCACCACGGGGCCCGGTGCCCCGGAAGTATCGACGGTCGCTTGCTCCCGCGGGAGGGAGCTGGTCGGCTTCACGGCCGTCCGGAGGACGATGGGCATGCCGGTGGAGATGCCGCCGAGGATGCCACCGTGGCGGTTGGTCTCCGTCACCACGGGCTGGGCGCCGCTTGCTTCGGAGGGGGTGCTCGCCGGACGGAAGACGTCGTTGTTCTCGCTTCCTCGCGCCGTCGCCACGTCGAAGCCGGCGCCGTATTCCACCCCGAGCACCGCGGGAAGGCTCAGCAGCGCCTTCCCAAGGTCCGCTTTCAGCTTGTCGAAGACGGGCTCGCCCCACCCCGCGGGCACCCCGGTGGCCACCAGCTCCGCCACGCCGCCTACGGAGTCCCGCTCGGCGCGGAGCTGCTCGATGCGGTCCGCCATCCGCCCCGCCGTCTCCTGGTCGGGACAGCGCACCGGATTCCCCTCGACCTGGTCCAGGGTCACGGCGGCGGGGTCGTCGATGTGTGCCCGAAGGTCGCCGACCTGCCGGACGTAGCCGACGACCCGTACCCCCCACCGCTCGCGGAGCAGCTTCTTCGCGATCGCGGCCGCCGCGACACGGACCGTCGTCTCCCGGGCGCTGGACCTCCCGCCGCCGCGGTAGTCCCGCCGTCCGTACTTGGCATCGAAGGAGAAGTCCGCGTGGAGCAGCCCGACGTCCGACAGCTTCTGCTCCAG
>CAZQQP010000005.1:9640-40521 GCA_964595475.1 uncultured Planctomycetaceae bacterium
CTGGTCCTCGTTCCGGACGAGCAGCGCGATCGGGGTTCCGGTGGTCACCCCCTCGAACACGCCCGAGAGAATCTCTACCTCGTCCCCCTCCTTCCGCTGCGTGGTGATCTTCGACTGCCCCGGCCGCCGCCGCCGCAGATCCGGGACAAGGTCCGCCTCGCTGAGAGAGAGCCCCGGCGGCACCCCGTCGACGATGCCCACATAGCCGGGCCCGTGGCTCTCGCCGGCCGTGGTCACACGGAATAGCTCGCCGAAGGTGTTCGCAGCCATCGCCACGTCCGGGGATTGCGTCTCGGAACGGCGGGCCGGTCCCAGCTTCGCGGGCAGCGGCCTCGGCCACAGTCACGGCTGGGCCGCTCGCTCCTCGGTCGCCGCCACCCGGTTCAACATGCGCACACGGTTGATCGCCGCGAGATACGCCTTGCCGGACGCCTCGATCACATCCGTGCTGACCCCCCGTCCGCGGAGGTGGTGACCTTGGTGTTTCACTTCCACCGTCACCTCACCCTGGGCGTCCTTGCCCTGGGTCACGGCGCGGATCTGATAGTCCACCAGCTCCACGGAGATCCCGACGATCCGCTGCACCGCCGAGTAGATGGCGTCGATCGGCCCGTCTCCGTAGGCAGCGTCGGTGACCCGTCGTCCGGTCGCGTCGCTCAGGGTGACCGCGCCCGTCGGAATGGCGCTGCTTCCGCTGGTCACCTGAAGCTCCTCGAGCTGCCAGCTCGGCGTCTCCGCTGTCGTATCGAGGTGGCTCTCCACGAGCGCCTCGATGTCCTCGTCGTAGACCTCCTTCTTCTTCTCGGCGAGCTCCTTGAACGCCTCGAAGATGCGGCCGAGGGTTTGCTCGTCCACCACGTAGCCCAGCGCCTGCAAGCGCTCCCGAAACGCGTTGCGGCCGGAGTGCTTGCCGAGGACGAGCTCGCTGGACGGCACCCCCAGCTCCGTCGGGTCCATGATCTCGTACGTCTGGCGATGCTTGAGCACCCCGTCCTGGTGGATGCCCGCCTCGTGCGAGAAGGCGTTGGCGCCGACCACGGCCTTGTTCCGCTGGACGTGCATGCCCGACAGGTTGCTGACCATGCGGCTCACCGGGTAGATCTTCCGGCAGTTGATCTGGGTGCGGAGGCCGTAGAAGTCCCGCCGGGTCCGGAGGGCCATCACCACCTCCTCGAGCGCGGCGTTGCCGGCGCGCTCGCCGATGCCGTTGATGGTGCTCTCCACCTGCCGGGCGCCGTGCTCGACGGCGGACAGCGAGTTGGCGACGGCCAGCCCGAGGTCGTTGTGACAATGGGCGGAGAGCGTGATGCCCTTCTCATCGATGATCGGCAGCTTCTCTCGGATGTGCCGGAAGAGCTCGCCGTACTCGGCGGGCGTGGCGTAGCCGACCGTGTCGGGCATGTTAATGGTGGTCGCCCCGGCGTCGATGGCCGTGCCCACGATCTGCACGAGCGAGTCGAGGTCCGTCCGCGAAGCGTCCTCGGGAGAGAACTCGACGTCGTCGACGAACTGCCGAGCGCGCCGGATGTGATCCACGCTGATCTTCATGATCTCCTCGAAGGCGCGCTTCAGCTTGTGCTGCAGATGGATCTTGCTGGTAGCGCAGAAGACGTGGACGCGGGGATATCGGGCGTCCCGCACCGCCTCCCCCGCCCGGTCGACGTCCTTGGGCGTGCACCGGGCGAGCCCCGTCACGGTCGTGGCCTCGAGCTCGGCGGCGATCTGGCGGACCGCCTCGAAGTCCTCTTTGGAGCTGACCGGGAAGCCGGCCTCGAGCACGTCCACGCCGAGCTGCTCGAGCTGCCGAGCGATCTCCATCTTCTCGGCGCGGTTCAGCGAAGCGCCCGGCGATTGCTCGCCGTCGCGGAGCGTGGTGTCGAAGATCCTCACACGATCGTCCATCTGCCTCTCCCGTCGGAAAGAACGGCGCGTCCCAGAAAAAAACCCTGGCCGCGCTTCGCGGACAGGGTCTCGGCTCACTCCGGTGTTTGCTGAGCAGACCCTATCCGCGCCACTCGTGGCCTAGCCCGAGCGAAAGCAGGCCTTCCCCAACGCGCGGTAGGGCAACTCGATACTCCATCCACCCTATTCTAGGCCACACACGCAAGAAGGACAACGCATCCCCCGCGTAGGCCGTTCCGCCGCTCGCCCTGTCCCTCGCCGTCCCGGCCGCCGTCGCGCCCTACGGTGTGGCCGCCTTTTCGGCCGTCGCGTCACGCGGTCTGGACCCCGACGAACGAGCGCCGATGTCCGATCTTCGCATTGTCGCCGTGCAGCTCAACTCCGCGATCGACCGGATCGTCGAGGTCCCTCGTCTCCAGGTCGGCGGCCACGTTCCCGGTCGGCTTCTCTCGGTCCACCCGGCGGGCAAGGCCATGAACGTCTCTCGCTCCCTCGCTGTCTGCGGGGAATCGGGCACAGTCACCGGACTGGTCGGGGAAGCGGATCGGCCGAGCTTCGAGCACTTCGCGGCGGAGGTGGGAAACGGGCGGATTTGCAGCGACTGGGTTCCGATCGCGGGGCGCACACGGATGAACGTGACGCTCGTCGACCCGGTCGCTCATCAGGAGACCCATATTCGCGAGGAGGGACCCGAGGTGGAGAAGGCGTCCGTCGAGCGGCTCCGGGACCGCCTCGGTGCCCTCGCGGGACCGCGGACGATCGTCTGCTTCTGCGGCTCGCTACCCCGCGGCATAACCGCGGGGGAGCTCGCGAGCCTCGTCGACGCGACGCGGTCCACCGGTGCGAGCGTCGGCCTCGACGTCAGCGGGCCCGCGGCCCGGGCCGCCCTCGACGTCGGGGGCCTCTGGCTCATCAAGCCCAACCGCGAGGAGCTCGCCGAGCTCACGGGACGCCCCGCCGAGGACGAAGCGGATCTTCGACGGGCCGCGGAGTCCCTGCGCGGGAAGGTGGAGCATGTGCTGGTCACCGCGGGGCCTGACGGGGCCTTTCTCTTGGGCGACGAGGGGGCGTGGCGAGGTCGGCCTGCTGTCGATCCCGCCGACGTGGTCAACACGGTAGGGTCCGGCGATTCGCTCCTCGGCGGCTTTCTCGCGGAGTGGGCGCGAACGGGCGATCCGCGGTCCTCGCTCCGCACGGGACTTGCGGCGGGTACGGCGAACGCCCAGGTCACTCCGCCGGCCGGATTCACCGGCGAGGCGGTGGACGCCCTCGCCGGGTCCACCTCTGTCGATCGATGGACAGCCTAACCGGGGTGGCGTAGGGTCTGTATAGTCGGGGAGCGCTCGCGACTCGGCTCGTCGTCGGCAGAGACTCCTATGTGGATCGAGTGCCTCAGCACCGAGGCGTTCGTCCGAGAGGTCGGCTCGGCCCTCAAGGCCGACAGCCCGGACGACGCCGCCCATCGGATCCACCGCCGGTGGCAACCGCACGAGCTCTGTCAGTTCCTCGACCATGGCGCCGTCCACATCCGGAAGCTCGCGTGTGTGGCTCTTTCCCTCGTCGGGGACCCGTCGACGGTTGCCTGCCTCACACAGGCGCTGAAGGACGACGACCCACAAGTGAACGAGTTCGCCGAGAACGCGCTTTGGTCCGTTTGGTTCCGGATGGGGGACCGCCGAGCCATGGGACCCTTCAAGCGTGGGCTGGCGGCGATGGAACGCGGTGCCCCGGAAGACGCGGTGAGCTGGTTGGAGCGGGCGCGGACGGTGGATCCGAGCTTCGTGGAGGCATTCCACCAATGTGCTCTGGCTCATTGGATGACGGGAGACTGCGCGGCCGCTCTCGCGGACTGCCGTGAGGCCCTGGACCGCATGCCCGTGCATTTTGGTGCCATGGCGACCATGGGCCACTGCCGCGCCGAACGCGGTGAGCTCCGGGGGGCCGCTCGCTGCTACCGACGGGCGCTGCAGATCAACCCGCGAATGGACGCGGTCGCCGCGGCGCTCGCCCGAATGGACCGATGCCTCGGCCTCACGGACCCGACGGGGCCGACGGATTCCCCCACCGTCCAAGCCTGAACCGAAATCGCCTCCTCACCATGCGGATCGTCTTCCTCGGCGGCGGCCTTTTCGGCTTACCCACTCTGGAGCGGGTCGCGGACGAGCATGAGCTCGCCCTGGTTGTCAGCCAGCCGGACCGGCCCGCGGGGCGCAAGCGAAAGCTAACCCCCACCCCGGTCGCGGAGCGGGCCCAGGAGCGCGGGTGGCCACTCGTCCGTCCGCCGGACGTGAACACGGAAGAGGGCTTGGGTCCGATCCGCGACGCCCGTCCCGACGCGCTGGTCGTGGTGGCGTTCGGCCAGAAGGTCAGCGAGACGCTGATCGAGATGCCCGCCCACGGCCCGCGAGCGACGATGAACCTCCACGCGTCGCTCCTCCCCAAATACCGCGGGGCGGCTCCGGTGAACTGGGCCATCCTCTGCGGGGAGCGGGAGACGGGAAACACACTCATCAACATGACGAGCCGGATGGACGCGGGAGACGTGCTCGGGTGGCAGCGTACGGACATCGGCTCGCTCGAGACCGCCGGCGAGCTCCACGACCGCCTCGCCACGCTCGGGCCGGACGTCGTCCTCGACGGCCTTGAGAAGCTCGCGTCCGGCAACCTGCAGCCGGTTCCTCAGGATGAATCACAGGCCACTCGCGCCCCGAAGCTCTCCCGCGCGGACGCCACATTGGATCTGACGGACACCGCGGAGGCGGTGCAGCGGCGCGTCCACGGCCTGACCCCGTGGCCCGGCGTGCGTCTCTGGTGGAGCCGCGGCGGGGAAGCCCCCCGCCCGCTGCTTCTCCGGCGGGTGGAGGCCCTCCCGGAGACCCGGCACGACAAGGAGCCCGGTGAGCTCCTCGGCAACGAGGGATGGCTGGCCGTGGGCGGCGGGGCCGTTCGTCTCATCGAGGTTCAGCCACCGGGCAAGCGGACCATGGGCTGGGACGCGTTCCAGCGAGGCCACGGCCTGTCCGAAGAGACGCGGTTCCGGTCTGGCCCGCCGACCGACGAATAAAAGCCGGGCGACGCCGCTAAGGAGGCGGAAAAGAATAAGTTGAGCCTATACGCCAAAGCGAGGAGCGGGAAGCCTCCTTGCTTTGGCGTGGGCCTCGAACCATTTGCGATGCCCCGCCGGCCACAGCTCCCGGCATTTGCGGACGGTGCGCTTGCTCGATCATCGGCTTCGCCGTCTCCTCGGTGCCAAGGCGGAAGCCGACTTCCGCCTTGGCACCGAGGAATAGGCTCAACTTATTCTTTTCCGCCTCCTTATGAGCTTGTCTCGTGCTTGAGCTGTCCGCACGCGGCGGCGATGTCGCGGCCGCGACTGGCGCGGATGTGGACGTTCACCCCGCGGTCTCGCAGGATCTCCTGGAAGCGGTGGACCGCGTCCGTCGCGGGGCGGTCGAAGGGGAGACCCTCCACCTCGTTGTAGCGGATCAGGTTGACGTTGGCCCGGAGCTGCTTGGTGATCCGGGCGAGCTCCGCCGCGTGCTCCGGCCGGTCGTTGACGCCGTGAAGCAGCGTGTACTCGACGGTGATCTCCCGCCCGGTCTTCTCGAAGTAGGCCCGCCCCGCGTCCACCAGACGGTCGATGGACGTGGAGGAGGCCCAGGGGATGAGCTCCCGCCGGATGGCGTCGTCGGGCGCGTGCAGCGACAGCGCAAGGGTGACGGGGACGCCCAGATCCGCGAGACGGCGGATCTGCGAGGGAAGCCCGACCGTGCTCAGGGTGATCTTCCGCCCGGAGATGTTGTAGCCCCACTCCGCCGTGAGAATGCGGATGGCACGCGTGACCTCGCGAAAGTTCGCGAGCGGCTCCCCCATGCCCATGAAGACGACGTGGTTGATCGGGCCCGTCTCGGGAAGCTGGTTGAGCCAGTGCACCTGCTCGACGATCTCCCCCGCCGTGAGGTTCTTCTCGAGGCCGCCGAGGCCCGAGGCGCAGAAGCGACAGCCCACGGGACAGCCCACCTGCGAGCTGACGCAGGCCGTCCGCCGCTGTCCGCCTCCCACCTCGCGATCCGGGATCATCACGCACTCCGTGGTTCGCCGCGTCGCGTCGTCGGCGACGAGCTCGAGGAGGAGCTTCTGCGTGCCGTCCGTCGCGATCTCATGCTCGGCCACGCGTCCGCGAGCGAACGACAGCATCTCCGCGGCCTTGGCCCGGTCCGCCTTGGAGATGTTGGTCATGGTGTGGGGGTCGGTCACGCCGCGGCGGTAGACCCAGTGGAGGAGCTGGTCCGCACGAAAGCGGGGCATTCCCGCGGCCCGGACGGTCTCCTCCAGCTCGCCTTTCTCCAGGTCGAAAAACCGACCCGCCTGCGGCCGCGTCGTCGGGCTGGGGCTCGCCGATGCGTCCATCGCACGCATTGTTGGACGCGGCGGGCGTTCCCTCGATGCACGCGGTGAAAAAGCGTCGGTCGGTCCCGCAGGGGCCCGGACCGGATGGGACGCGAGGCCGTGAACGGACCCCGGTTGGCTCCGGCGGGGCGTGCGGTCTGCGCCCTGGCTCGACCGGCGGCTGCGGCGGTCTAGGAGACAGGGATCGTGGCGTCGGCGTGGGTCTGGAAGGAAAGCTGCTCGAGCTCCGCCGCGACGTCGAGGTTCCGCACGGTCACGGCCGCGGGCACCCGCACGTGCACCGGTGCGAAATTGAGAATGCCGCGAATGCCGGCGCCGACCAGACGGTCCGCCACGCCCTGCGCTTGGGTCTCGGGCACGGTCATGATCGCGAGCCGGATGTTCAACCGGTCGACCACCGCCTCGAGCTGGTCCGTCGGCTGGATCACGAGGTCGCCGATCCACCCGCCCACCTTCTCCGGGTCCGTGTCGAAGAGCCCGACCAGGCGAAAGCCCTTGGCCTCGAAGCCGCGGTAGGCACCCACCGCGTGCCCGAGGTTGCCGGCGCCGACGAGGACGGTGGGGCTCACCCGGTCCGTGCCGAGGATGCGGCGGAGGCGGCGAATCAACCCGTTGACGTGGTACCCGACACCCGGCTGGCCGAGCTGGCCGAAGCAGGCGAGATCCTTACGGACCTGCGCGTCCGTGAGCTTGAGGGCCTCACCGAGGCGTCCGCTGGAGACGGTTGGGACGTGGTCGGCCGCGAGGCTCTCAAGCACTCGCAGGTAGAGGCTGAGGCGCCGGACCGTCGGAGCCGGAAAGTCTGAACGCGCCATAGGCCGACCGCTCGCCTGTCGGAGCCCGAACGGTCTTATAACCTGCCGGCACATGAGGGGTCAACCGCCCCCACGCCGGCGCTCCCTTTGACGGGGGGCGCCCCGCTCTGTAACGTCGCACCGTTCTTCTTGGAGGAGACGCCCATGCATGCCGTGCGAGTGGCGGTCGTCGCTTTGCTCGTCTGCGCGTCCGCGTCGATCGCCCAGAACGATACCCCCGCGGCCGCTCCCGACCCGCCGAGCCTTCCCGCGACGCTGATCGGGAGCAACACGCCCCCGTCTTCGGCCCAACAAGAGACGATCGCGACGTACGTGGGCTACTGGGCGGACTACCTCACGAAGCGAGGCACCGCCGACGCCGCCAAGCAGGCGCGGCAGAGCATGGTCCAGAAATCCCAAGCGGACGTCGCGACCGACGCGTTTCGCACCGCCTACGCGAAGGCCATCCAGGCGGAGATGGCGTCGCTCCTGAGCGAGAACCACCCGCTGGCCGTCCGGCTGAACGTGATGATCGTCGCGGAGCGGGTGGGGCGTAAGCCTCTGATGGAGCTGGCGGAGACCGCCCTCGAGGACCCGAATCCGGCCATTCGGTACTGGGGAGTGAAGACCCTTCGTGCGATCGCGGTGGGCGGTGCCCCGGGCGCCAAGGGCCGTAAGCGCGTGGTGGCGGCGCTGAAGGAGCGGCTCGACAAGGAGACATCCCACGTGGTGGTCAAGGAGGTTCTGCGGACGCTCGGAAAGCTCGGCACGCCCGCCGCGACGAAGGCCGTGCTGAACAACCTGAAGAGCCGCGTGGCCGACCTGCAGAGGGAGGTGGACAAGCGTCTCCGGGCGGACGTCACCGGTCTCGCCGTGCTGACCGAGCCCATGTTCGGGCGGGCCGCGGGAAGCGAGGCGGAGGCGTTGAAGGAGCTGCGGAGCTTCCTCGTGGTGGTCGCTCAGTACGTCCAGGTGATCGCCCGGAAGCTGGAGGCGGGCGAGGTTCCCGACTCGCTGCGTCCTGCCGCCCACCGGTTGATCCGCACCGGGATGGAGTGGTTCCAGGGTGGGCTGGACATCTTCGACCCGAACTACACCCCGCGCCCCGCCTTGGCGGCCCCGGTCCAGAACAAGAAATACACCAAGCTGTTGAAACGGGTCCGGAAATGGGTGGGCACGTCGGACGAGCCCGGCATTCTCACGAAGTCGAAGCTCAACATCCCCCGAAAGGACCTCCGGGTGCCCAAGGTCGACGGGGACCAGCCCAAGGCGTTCCGGACCGAGCATGCGATCCACTTCTGGACGAGCGGGTTCGCGTGGGTGTAAAGCCGACAGCCACGCGTCGAAGGGCCTCGGAGGACGAGCGGGAGCGCTGAGATGGGCTTCGTCGGTCGTCTGCTCCTACTCGTCGCCGTGCTCGGAGCGCTCCTCGGCGGGATCGTGGCGGTCGATCGGGATATGCCGCGGCCGGACCTGACGGTTCGTTACAGCTCCATCGGGACTCTCGATCCTCAGCGAGCCCGGGCATTGGAGGACATCCAAACCCTCTACGCGCTGTTCGAGGGGCTGTACACCTACGACGCGGCTACCTTCGAGATCCAGCCGGGCGTGGCCAAGTCCCACGAGGTCTCCGACGACGGGCGAACCTACACGTTCCACCTCCGGAAGGACGCCCGGTGGTCCAACGGCGACCGCGTGACCGCGGAGGACTTCCTCTTCGCGTGGCGGCTGGGGATGATGCCGGACGTGGCGCCGCACTACATCCAATTTCTGTTCTACATCCGAGGGGCGCGGGACTTCTTCGACTGGGCGCAGAAGCGGCTGGAGCGTGCCCAAGCGATCGACGATCGCGAGCGGCGGATGCGGGCGGCGCGGGAGCGAATCGAGGCTTCCAAGAAGAAGTTTCGAGAGCTCGTGGGCGCTCGGGCACCGGATCCTTTCACACTCGTGGTCGAGCTCGAGCACCCCACGCCCTACTTCCTGGACATCGTGGCGTTTCCCACCCTCTTCCCCCTCCACCGAGAGACCCTCCGCGCGGCGAGCTCCGTCCACCCGGAGACGCTCCGGTATCGCCGGGACCCGCAGTGGACCAAGGCGGGTCGGATGGTGAGCAACGGCCCCTACCGCCTGAAGGCGTGGCGGTTCAAGCGCTCCATCCGCCTTGTCGCCAACGACCAATACTGGAACGCGGACGCGGTCGGCCCGGAGAGCGTGAAGCTGCTGTGCATCCACGGGCCGAACACGGCCTACACGGCCTACCAGAGCGGGGTCATCGACCTCTTCCAGGGCGCCGGCGAGCTGCCGTACGCCCCGGAGCTTCTCAAGCAGATGCGTGCCGGACGGGAGGACGTCCACACGACCAACGGCTTCGGAACGTATTACTACCTCTTCAACAACCGCCCCACGCTACCCGACGGCCGCGACAACCCCTTTACGGACCCGCGGGTGCGCCGGGCCTTCTCCATGGCGGTGGACAAGCGAGCGATCGTGAAGCGGGTGACGCGTCTCGAGCAGAAGGTGGCCACGTCGCTCGTCCCGCCCTACTCCCTGCCGAACTACGACCCGCCGAAGGGGCTCGGGTTCCACCCCGACCGGGCGAGGGAGCTGCTCGCGAAAAGCGGCCATCCGGAAGGGGAGGGGCTCGGCCCCGTGAGCATCAGCTACAACACGGGGGCGGACCACGCGGACGTCGCCCAGGCGGTCGGGCGGATGTGGCGGGAGCATCTCGGCGTGGACGTGAGCTTCGAGTCCATGGAGTGGAAGGTCTTCCTCGAGGCAAGGAACGACGGCAACTTCGTCGTGGCGCGAGGGGGCTGGTTCGGCGACTATCCCGACCCGACCACCTTTCTGAACCTCCTCGTCTCGGACAACGGCAACAACGACTCGGGCTTCAGCGACCCGCGGTACGACCGCATGCTCGAGCGGGCCAAGCAGATGAGCGACCCGGCGAAGAGGCGGGCGCTGCTCAGGCGCGCGGAGGCGTACGTCCTCCAGGAGAAGGCACCGGTGCTCCCTGTGTATCACTACCGCCTCATCCACCTGTTCGACGCGGACCGGCTCCGCGGCGTGAGCCTCCACCCGCGTAACCTCCAGATGTACCACCAGATGAGCGTCCGGGCGGACGGCGGATGAGGCCTGCCGCCACGACGGGAAGCGTCCCATGATTCGGTTGATTGTCTGGCGGCTGGTGCAGCTTCCCTTTCTGCTGCTGATCATCTACACGATCACCTTCGTGCTCGCGTGGCTCGTCCCCGGCGACCCGCTGCAGCGGGAGAAGGCCCGACAGCCGCCGAAGGCCGTGCAGGAGGCGATGCGGTCGCAGTACAACCTGGACGACCCGTGGGCCTTCTACTGGGACTACCTCTACGACGCGGCGGTCAAGCTGGACTTCGGGCCGAGTCTGAACTACCGCGACTGGCGGGTCAGCGGCATCCTCGCGAGCTCGCTGCCCGTCAGCCTGCAGGTGGGCTTCGGCGCCATCCTCGTCGCGCTGGTCGTGGGGGTGGGGACCGGCATGGTCGCCGGGGTCTGGCGGGGTGGCGTCGCGGATATGGCCTCGCTGTCCATCGCGCTGATCGGGGTGAGCCTCCCCACATTCGTGACGGGCTCCGCGTTGCTGGTGCTGTTCAGCATCCAGTTGCAGTGGCTGCCCATCGGCGGGTGGGGCGGGATCGAGCGAATGATCCTTCCCGTGATCACCCTCTCCCTCCCCTTCGCCGCCTACATCGCGCGGCTAACCCGGATGGGGATGATCGACGTGCTCGGCACGGACTACATCCGGGCCGCGGCGGCCAAGGGGGTGCCCCACCGTCAGATCGTGATGCAGCACGCGCTGAAGGTGGCCTTCCTCCCGGTGCTCTCCTTCATCGGCCCCGCGGCGGCGGGCGCCATGACCGGCTCCTTCGTGGTGGAGAAGGTGTTCAACGTGCCGGGGATGGGGCAGCACTTCGTCGACGCGGTGCAGAACAAGGATCTGTTCCTGATCATGGGCGTGGTGCTCTCCTACGCCACGCTGCTGGTCCTGTTCAACCTCGCGGTGGACGTCGCCTACGCGCTGGTGGACCCGCGGATCGACCTCGAGCAATGAGCGGTCGCCCATGTCCACGCCTTGGACCGCGGCGGTGGCGCCCTTACGATCGGCTCCCCACGACACGAGAGGAGATGGCCGGCGATGAGCGAGAACATCCGCGAGCAGAAGATCGGCAACCTCACCATCCGCATCGACCGCAACAAGTGCATCGGCAGCGGGAACTGCACCAAGGTCGCTCCGGAGGTGTTCGAACTGGACGCGGATCAGCTCGTGGCGTTTCGGGAGGATCGGGAGGAGGTCGACGAGGACACGCTGATCGAGGGCTGCGACGTCTGCCCCGTCGAGGCCCTCATCGCGATCGACGCGGAGGGCAACCAGCGGGTTCCGTAGCCGACCTCCGGGGCGAGCATTTCGAAGGGGTGAGCCGATTGGTCCCGAGGCCGAAGCCGGCGATGTCGGCTTCTGTAGCGTCGGGATCGCCCGCCGCGGCCGGGCGAAGCCGGAAGCGGCTCTCACACACGCTCTTCGTCCTCTTCCAGCTGCAGCGCCGCTGAATTGATGCAGTAGCGCTGGCCCGTCGGAGGCGGCCCGTCGTCGAAGACGTGGCCGAGGTGGGCGTCGCAGCGGGCGCAGATCACTTCCGTGCGGACCATGCCGTGGCTGTGATCCGGGCGGGCCTCCACACGGCCTGCCTCCTCCGGCGCCGTGAAGCTCGGCCAGCCCGTCCCCGAGTCGTACTTGGTCGCGGACCGGAACAGCGACTGGCCGCAGCAGACGCAGCGATAAGTGCCGGGCGTCTTCGTGGCCCAGTAAGCACCGGTGAACGGCGGCTCGGTCGCCGCCTCGCGGGTGACTTGGTAGACCCAGTCGGGCAGCTCGCGCCGCCAGGTGTCCTCGGACTTCCGGATCTTCTCCATCGGAACGCCTCCACGGGGCTCCTCATCGTCCCACGAACCCGAGAAGCTCGCTGACCACGGGGGAGAACTTCACCGTCAGACCCACGAAGACCACCGAGACGATGCTGACGAGCTTGATCAGGATGTTCAGCGAGGGGCCCGAAGTGTCCTTGAAGGGGTCGCCCACCGTGTCGCCGATGACGCTTCCCTTGTGGGCCTCCGAGCCCTTGCCACCGTGCTGTCCCGTCTCGATCCACTTCTTGGCGTTGTCCCAGGCGCCGCCGGCGTTGGCCATGAAGATCGCCACCGCGAAGCCCGTGACCACGGCCGCGGCGAGCATGCCCATGACGCCCGCCACGCCGAGGACGACGCCCACCGCGATGGGGACGAGGACCGCCATGAGGGAGGGCGTGACCATCTCCCGGAGGGCCGCCTTGGTGCTGATCGACACGCCCGCGGCGTAGTCGGGATATCGCTTGTCCTCGACCGAGACCTCGTAGGGCCACTGGGTCGGGTCCGTGATCCGATCCTCGCCCATCCCCTGCTTCCGGAACGCGTCCCGCATGATGTCGAACTGCCGGCGGCACTCGAGCATCATCTTGTTGGCCGCCCGGCCGACCGCCTGCATCGTCATGGCGCAGAAGACGAATACGAGCATGACCCCGACGAAGAGGCCCGCGAGCACCTTCGGGTTGGTGATGGTCACGTTGTAGTACCGCATGAGGTCGGGGAGGGAGGCCTTCGAAGCATTGACCACCTCCATCGTGGCCACCTCCTCTTGGCCGCGGACGAGGCGGGCGGTCATCCGCCGGGCGCCCGCCTCGCCGGGTTTGACGGACGGAACCGCGCCCTTCTCGAGCTCCTTCTCGAGCGTGCGCTGATCACGCGGGTCCAGGATGAGCGTGGTCTGCCCGCCGCCGTCGTCCGCGCCGGGCACGTACAGACGGCCGTAGCCGAGGTAAGCGTCCTTGGCGGAGACCTCGCCTCGGTCGCCGGGCTTCACCTGTTTGGCCTCGTAGGCGTTTTTCGCTTGCTGTGTGAGCGTGTTCTGGACCGTGATGACGTAGGCGGAGAGCAGCGCCAGCGCCGTCAGCGCGGCCGACCCGATGGCGAAGCCCTTGCCCGTCGCGGCGGTCGTGTTGCCGAGGCTGTCGAGCATGTCCGTGCGGTCGCGGACGTACTCCGGCTGGTGGGACATCTCCGCGTTGCCCCCGGCGTTGTCCGCGATGGGCCCGTAAGCGTCCGTGGCGAGCGTGATGGCGAGCGTGGAGAGCATACCCACCGCCGCGATGCCCACGCCGAAGACGCCGAGGAAGAAGGTCTCCGTGCCGCCGGCCGCGATGAACGCGATCACGATGGCGAGGAGGATGGTGAGCAGCGGAATCCACGTCGACCGCATGCCCGCCGCCACGCCGGCGATGATCACCGTGGCGGGTCCCGTTTCCGCCTGCTCGCTGATGGTCCGTGTCGGCTTATGGGCGTAGCTGGTATACAGCTCCGTCCCCCACGCGATGATCAGGCCCGCGGCGAGGCCCGCGAGGATCGCGACGATGATGCCCCACTCCGACACCGCGGCGATGCCGCCGAGGAGCCAGAAGAGGATGCCCACGGCGCCGAGGACCACGAGGGCGGAGCTCGACCAGACGCCCATGTGCAGGCCACGGGCGAGCTCCGCCATCGACGCGTTCTCCTTGGCCCGGATGAGGAAGGTGCACACCACCGAGGCGATGATGCCCAGACCCGCGAGCGCTGGCGGGGCGACCACCAGGCGGATCGCGTCGGCCGGCACGAGTTCGAGCTGGAAGGCCGCCGCGGCGCCGAGCGCCATCGCCGCGAGGATCGAGCCGTAGTAGGACTCGTAGAGGTCGGCGCCCATCCCCGCGACGTCTCCCACGTTGTCGCCGACGTTGTCCGCGATGGTGGCGGGGTTGCGGGCGTCGTCCTCCGGGATGCCCGCCTCCACCTTGCCCACCAGGTCGGCGCCGATGTCCGCGGCCTTCGTGTAGATGCCGCCGCCCACGCGGGCGAACAGCGCCTGGAGCGAGGCCCCCATTGCGTAGCTGAGGGTGATGGTGGTGATCGTCACCAGCGCGTCCGCGCCGAAGACCTTGACCAGGATGAAGAACCAGACGGAGACGTCGAGGAGGGCGAAGCCCGTCACGCACAGCCCCATGACGGCCCCGCCGCGGAAGGCCACGCGGAGGCCGTCGTTGAGGGACTGCTTGGCCGCGGCCGTGGTGCGGCCCGACGCGTTGGTCGCCATCCTCATCCCGAGAAAGCCGCACAGCCCGGAGAGCAGACCCGCGATGGGCACACCGAGGGCGCTGAGCTTGGGCTGGAGGTTCGCGAGGCCGATGATGACCAGCACCACCACCAGGCCCGCGAAGACCATCGAGATCACACGCCATTGGGAATGGAGATAGGCGTAGGCACCCTCGCGGACGGCGCGGGCGATGCGGACCGTCTCCGTCTCCCCCTCGCTGTAGCCCATGACGGAGCGGTAGAACAGCACCGCCGTCAGCAGCGCAAGGACGCCGCCGATCGGTGCCAGCCAGTACGGCGCGGGGAGACCCGGGTTCGCCGACGCGTCGCCGGCGAAGGCCGGACCGCCGATGCCCGCGACAAGACAGAATCCGAAGAAGCTGAGGAAGCGGTTCATGGCCGCTGGCCTCCTGATCTCGAGTCGAGCGTGCTTCATGGAACCGGAGACGGACGCCGGCGTGAGCGAAACGCCCGTCGGCGAGCTTCCCCGGAACCGGTTAGAATGGCCGCGGAGAAGTCTCCGACATTAGCAGTGCCGGCGTGGCCGGGCAACGCGGCTCACTTGACGAGAGGAGGTCATGGGCTTGCACGTCACCGTCGAGCTGTGCGTCGTGCCGATGGGCGTCGGCGTGTCGGTCTCCTCCCACGTCACGGCGTGCGAGCGGGTGCTGCGGGAGGCGGGCCTCGAGCCCCACGCCCACGCCTTCGGGACGAACGTGGAGGGAGAGTGGGAGCATGTGTTCGCGGCGGTACGCCGCTGCCACGAGGTGCTTCACGAGCGCGGTGTGCCGCGGCTGCATACGACCCTCAAGGTGGGAACGCGGACGGATCGGCCGCAGAGCCTCGCGGACAAGGTCCGCAGTGTCGGGGCGGAGGAGGGCGGCGAGGCACGCGGGACGAGCGGCTGACGGCGGGGTTCCGCGGACGCGACGTGCACGCCCGGACTCTCCTTGCATCCGCGAGCGCCCTCGCCTACGAGTGGCCCATGCATTGTCTGAAAGGCTTCGCGAGCCTCACCGAGGACGAGCCGGGCATCGGCGGAACCCTCAAGCGGCGACCGGAGGACTTCTTCGTCACGGAGATTCCGCGGTCCGAGCCCGAGGGGAAAGGGGAGTATCTCCACCTCTTCATCGAGAAGCGGGAGCGGCTGACCACGGAGGTCGCCCGCCTCCTCAGCGAGCGAGCGAACGTGCCGCTGGAGCGGGTGAGCTACGCGGGCCTCAAGGACAAGCACGCCATCACCCGGCAGTGGTTCTGTCTGGAGGGGGTCACACCCGAGCAGGTGCGCTCCCTCGACGACGAGAACGTGGGCATCCTCGGTGTGGACTGGCACGACCGGCCGCTCGGCCGGGGGAAGCTCGCGGGCAATCGCTTCGAGATCCGGATTCGCGACGTGGACGCGACGTCCGCGGTCCACGCCCGCCGCATCCTCGAGCGGCTCGCGGCGACGGGGGCGCCCAACTACGTGGGCGAGCAGCGATTCGGCCACCGCTGCGACGGCCACCTCCTCGGCCAGCATCTGCTTCTCGGGCGGTGGCAAGCCTTCGTCGACCAGTTGCTCGGACGGCCCCAGCCCATCGAGACCAAGGCCAACCGACGGGCAAGAAGCGCCTACGACCGCGGGGCGATCGAGGAGGCGCTCGAGCGATGGCCGGAGGTGCGGCGGTTCGAGCGACAGGCGCTCCACCGCCTCGTCGAGGGCGGGTCGCCCGCGGAGGCGGTCGGGGCGATCGACCCGGAGCACCGCACGCTCCTCCTGTCGGCCTTCCAAAGCGACATCTTCAACCGTCTGCTCGACCGGCGCCTCCGCGAGGGAACCCTCGCCACGGCGGGACCGGGCGATCTGCTGATCGACCACGAGACGCGGGAGATCTCCGAGGCAACGGAAGGGGCGGACGCCCAGCGACGCGTCGACGAGCAGACCGCCTCGCCGAGCGGGCCGCAGTGGGGCCGCTCCATGGCCGTGCCGGCGGGCGAGCTGGGCGAGCGGGAGCGGGAGGCGCTGCGGCGGACGGGCGTCGACCCGCAGCAGTTCAGCGAGGGCGTCTACACGCTGGAGGGCGGCCGGCGGCCGTATCGCATGCGGGTCCACTGGCCGGACGTCTCCGGCGGCATCGACGACCTGGGTCCCTACGTCCGGGTCGGCTTCGAGCTCGAGCGGGGCTGCTACGCCACGGTGCTGCTTCGGGAGATCATGAAATACGACCGGGACGCGTAGCGGGCCGCGTCGGCCGGCGGGTCTCCGCGAGAGCTGTCGCCATGTACGTCCTTCGTCCCGTGCGAATGGAGGACCTCGACGCGCTGGTCGAGCTCGCCGAGCTGACGGGCTTCGGCCTGACCACGCTGCCCAAGGACCGCACGCTGCTTCAGAAGCGGCTGCGGGCGTCGCGGCGGGCGTTCGCGGAGATGGACGAGGAGGACCCCCGCGGCCAGTTCTACCTGCTGGTCCTCGAGGACACGGCGGAGGGGCGGATCGTGGGCACCTCGGGGATCGTCTCCAAGGTCGGCGGCTTCGACCCCTTCTACGCCTACCAGATCCGGACCACGGTCCACGAGTCGCGGATGCTCGGCGTGCGGAAGGAGATCCAAGCCCTCCACCTCGTCGCCGACCACGACGGACCGGCGGAGATCGGAAGCCTGTTTCTCCACCCCGACCACCGCCGCGAGGACAACGGACGCGTCCTCTCCCTCGGCCGCTTCCTCCTGATGGCCGAGTCGCCGGCGCTGTTCGACCCGACCGTGATCGCGGAGATGCGGGGCGTGGTCGACGAAGCGGGGCGGAGCCCCTTCTGGGACGCCCTCGGCCGGCACTTCTTCGAGATGGAGTTTCCGAAGGCGGATTACCTGAGCATCGTCAACAAGCAGTTCATCGGGGAGCTGATGCCCTCCCACCCCATCTACCTCTTCCTCCTGCCCGACGAGGCCCGGCAGGTCATCGGCCGCACCCATGAGCACACGCGGCCGGCGTGGCGCCTGCTGCAGAAGGAGGGCTTCGAGATCACGGACCTGGTGGACATCTTCGAGGCGGGACCGATCGTGCGCTGCGAGCGGGACGCCATCCGGACCGTGCGGGAGAGCCGGAGCGCCCCGGTCCACGCGGTTCCCGAGAACATCGGCGGCGATCCCACCTGGCTCGTCGCCCGGCCCGGTTCCGCGTTCCGCGCCGGTCGGGCGGCCCTCCACCGCCACGACGACGGAAGCGTGAGCGTGGACCGGCCGACCGCGGAAAGCCTCGGCGTCCGCCCCGGCGACCCCGTCCGATACGCCCCGCTCCGACCCGCGTAGCGGACCGCGGCGCCGGTTTCCCAACCCCGTGCGGTCGCACCCTACGATCCGACATGAGCCACTACATCGCCGGTGAATGGGTGCGGGGCGAAGGACCGGAGCTGGCCTCGGTCGACCCGGCGGCGGAGGCCGTGTGTTGGGAGGGTCGCGCCGCGTCCGCGAACGAGGTCGACCGGGCGATCCGGGCCGCACGGGAGGCCTGGCCGCAGTGGGCGGAGCAACCCGTGGAGGCCCGAGAGGGATATCTCCGGGCCTTCGCCGACGAGCTCGACCGGAGGCGGGAGGAGCTCGCCGAGACCCTCGCCGTGGAGACGGGCAAGCCCAAGTGGGACGCTCACAGCGAAGTGGGCGCCATGATCCAGAAGGTGCCCACCACGGTGGAGGCCTACCACGAGCGGCGAAGCTCCAAGGCGATCGACCTCGGGGGCACGACGGGCGTGACGCGGCACAAGCCGCTCGGCGTGCTCCTCGTCTTCGGCCCCGCGAACCTGCCCGGCCACCTTCCCAACGGCCACATCGTGCCGGCGCTGCTCGCGGGGAACACGGGGGTCTTCAAGCCGAGCGAGCAGACGCCGGCGGTGGCGGAGAAGCTGATCGAGCTGTGGGAGGCGGCGGGCCTTCCCCCCGGCGTGCTGAACATGGTCCACGGCGCCCGCCAGACGGGTGTGGCCGCCGTCATGCACGGCGGCCACGACGGCGTGCTGTTCACCGGCGGCGTGCAGGGCGGGCTGGCCCTCCGGCGGGCGCTGGCGAATCAGCCCCAGCGCATCCTGGCCCTGGAAATGGGGGGCAACAACCCGCTGGTGGTCCACGGCGTCGCGGACCGGCAGGCCGCGGCCAGCCTCGCGGTGCTCTCCGCATACATGACCAGCGGCCAGCGATGCACCTGCGCCCGCCGGCTCATCGTTCCGGAGGGCGGGGAGGGGGACGCCCTCGTCGAAACGCTCGCCGAGCAGGTGAGGCGGATTCGGGTGGGGCCGTATCACGCGACGCCCGAGCCCTTCATGGGCCCGCTGCTCAGCCGCCAGGCGGCCGACGCCATGCTCGAGGCACAGGAAACGCTCACCCGCCGCGGCAGCGAGCCAGTGGTCCGCATGGAGCGGCTCGAGGGGTCCGCCGCCATGGTCTCGGCCGGCCTGCTCGACGTCACCGCCGTGGCGGACCGCGAGGACAAGGAGCACTTCGGTCCGCTGCTTCAGTTGATCCGCGTGCCGGACACGGACGCGGCGATCGAGGAGGCGAACAACACGGAGTACGGCCTCGCCGCGGGCCTTCTCTCGGACGACCCGGACCTGTACGACCGCTTCGACCGTCGCATCCGCGCCGGGCTGGTCAACTGGAACCGACAGACGACGGGAGCCAGCGGTCGGCTGCCCTTCGGCGGCATCGGCCTGAGCGGAAACCACCGGCCGAGCGGCGCCTTCGCGGTGGACTACTGCACCTATGCCGTCGCCTCGCTCGAGCGGCGACGCGCCGAGTCGCCCCAGAAGCTTCCCCCCGGCCTCGGGTAGACGGAACGACCCCCACGAGCCCGCGATCCCGTTGTCTTTGCTTGGGTGGCACGGACAAAGCCGTCCGCGGCTTTGTCCGTGCGGGCCGACTCGGGGCGACTCGTCGCCGGTCGTGCGTGTCGGCGGACCGTCGGGCGCGCTTTCCATGCCAAGCGCGTCATCCCATGACAATAGCGTGTCAGAGACCAGAGCGTGGGCGACACGCGGCGACCCGAGAAGACGAGGCGGAGCCCGATCAAGATGATCGGGCTATAGGCGGATCTTCCGCGGAACCTGCTGGTTCGCCTCCCAATACGTCTTCTTCAACTTGATCGCCGGGTCGTCCGGCGCCGGCTGGACGTGGCCCTCGGCGTCGATCGCGCGGGAGACCAGCGTGTGCTCGCCGGACGGCGGGCTCGACCAGTCGTAGGACCAGAAGGTCCACGCGTACTTCGCCTGCCGGTCGCGGTGGAGCTTCACCGGCGTCCAGCTGCCGTCGTCGATCTTCAGCTCCACGCGGTCGAGCGGCGTGCCGTCCGTCCACGCCGCGCCCGTCACGCGGACGGACCCGTCGGGACGGCGGACCACGCGGGCGACGAGCGACTTGACGTTCATCGTGGTGACGGAGGTCTCCTTCCAGACCACCTCGCCGTTCCGCTCGTGGCCGCGAAGCGTGACGTAGTCGCGAGCCATGAAGCGGTTCATCAGCCGGCTGTCCTGGAGGTGGATCCGGGTCAACCACTTCACCCACGCGATGCCGTACCAGCCAGGGACGACCAGGCGGAGCGGGTGGCCGTGGCCCTTGGTCAGCGGCGCTCCGTTCATCTCGTAGGCGAGGAGGATCTCCTCCCGCATCGCGTCGTCGATGGAGAGGCTCCGGGCGAACGGCTGCTTGTAGGCCTCCCCGCGGATCTTCTCCTCCCCCTCGTCGGCGCCGTAGAAGACCACCTCGGTGGCGTCGGAGGTCGGCTCGCGCTCGCGGAGGAGCGGGGCGAGCGGTGTCCCCGCCCACCGGGCGTTGCCGATGGCCCCCATGAACTCCGGCGAGGCGCCGTTGCCCGAGCACTCCAGCGTGGCGGTGATCTCGCGGCGGGGACGGGCCTTCAGCTCCTCCAGCGACCAGGAGGTGGGCTTGCCCACCAGCCCCGTGACGTCGAGGCGCCAGTCGTCCACGGAGACGTCCGCCGTCCCGTAGTGGCTGACGTGGAAGAAGTCCTCCCGCGGCGTGATCCAGTCCGTCAGCTCGCTCCACTTCACCATCGGCTCGTCGGGGTCCGTCGGCTGGGGATCGAGGAAGGGGACGACCTCCTCGTTGTCCCCGGGCGGCTCGACGCCGAGGGCCTCCGGTCTCTTCGCGAGCAGCGCCGCCGTGGCGGCGACACCGCCGCCGAGCATCTGACGACGGGTGGGACGGTCGGCGTTCATTGCGGCCTCCTGGAAGGCATCGGCGCTGTCGGCTCGTCGACGCCATCGGAACGTCACGGGGGAGGGAAGGTCAACCGGCGCTACGTCGTGACGAGCTTGCCCGTCCCCCGAAAGTGGTCGATCGCCTCGTCGGTGGACCGGAAGACCCGGGTCGCGGTCTCCGTGATGAACGGGCTCGGGCTCTTCCTCGGCTTCCAGACGACGTAGACCTCCTTGCCCCCCTCGAAGGCGTGCTGCAGCTCGCGCTCCACGCCGCTGCTGAGGCCCGGAGCGCCGTTGGGCAGCTCCGGGACGAGGCTGACGATCATGTCGCTCTGGTCGATGAGCTTGAAGTCGCGTGCGTAGATCTGGCCGTCGATGTCGCTGGCGATGTCGAGGACCTGCTTGACGGACACGGCGAAGGTCTGCTTCGCGCCGTCGGCGTCCCGCGAGGTGGCGGTGATGAAGTCCTCCCCCGCTCGCGCCGCGTCCATGGCGCTCTCGAGCAGCGCCTTCTCGTCCACCTCCGCGGGGTCGAAGGGGATCATGTGGTCCGCGAGTGCCCGGCGGAACCGGCGGATCTCCTCGAGGACGTCGGGCATATCCATGACGTGGGTCATGGGGAAGGAGGGGTAGACCTTGGTCAGACCCGGTCGGCAGACGAGGCGGAAGGTGGTCTCGGTGGTCACCTCCTCCCGCCCGCGTCCCACCACGTAGAAGGCGTGGCCGCAGCCCACCGCCTCCGCGAGAAGCTCCGTGGCCATGATCTCCTCCTCCCGCCAGACCATGAGGTCCTTCAGCGTCGCGTCGAGGGTGTGCTCCGCGTGGAGGCGGTGGTGGACCGCGTCGATGTTGTCCACGAGGCAGATGCAGAGGTCCGGCGCGAACGCCTTCATCTGGTCGAAGTCGAAGGCGCGGAAGAGGCCGTGGCGCCAGCGGAAGGTGGCGTGGGTGTTCACGATGGCGTTGGGCTCGCCCGCCGCCTCGTTGAGGATGTCCTTGAATGCGGCCCGGCGGAGGGCCTTTAGCCGGCTCAGCGGCACGTCGAGGATGCGGCCGGGGCGGATGTCGGGGGCCTCCGCGTACATCCGATCGCCCACGTGGAAGGCCCGCATGGGCTCGCCCCGCTCCGCCGCGTGGCGAGCGACGGCCTCCAGATAGGGCCGCTTGTTCATCCCGACCTGTCCAGTGACGATCGCACGCATGGGCGGAAGGGTCGGCGATCCGTCCGCTCGAGTCCAGCGACGGTCAGTCCGCCCAGCCCTCCACGCCGACCAGCGGGACGAAGCGACAGGGAATGCGTGCCCGACGGAGGAGCTGGTCGCCGCGACGCTCGACGGTGAGCACGTCCTGACCGTCGCGGCTGCCCACGGGGATCACCAGGCGGCCGCCGTCCGCGAGCTGGTCCGAGAGGGCCTTGGGCACCTCCGGCGCTCCCGCGGTCACGAGGATGCCGTCGTACGGCGCCGCGGAGGGCACGCCGAGCGTGCCGTCGCCCACGTGGACGGCCACGTTGTCCACGCCGAGAGCGGCGAGCGTCCGCCTCGCCTGCTCGGCGAGGTCCGCGTCCCGCTCGATCGTGACCACCTCGCGGACGAGCATGGCGAGCACGGCCGCCTGATAGCCGCTGCCCGTCCCGACCTCCAGGACCCGGCCGTCGGACCCGGGCGCCAGCTCCGCGGTCATCATCGCGACCATGTAGGGCTGGGAGATGGTCTGGTTGTGGTGCGTGGGGAGGGCGCCGTCGTCGTAGGCGCGGCGGAGATAGGTCGACGGGACGAAGCGGTGACGGGGGACCGAGCGCATGGCGCGGAGCACCCGCTCGTCCGTCAGCCCGCGCGAGACCAGCTGGTCGTCGACCATGCGCTGGGCGTCGGCGCCGTGCGCCTCCTCGTCCGCGAGCAGTCGGCCCGTCGGCTCGGTCATGACTCACTCTACGGAGCGGCCGGCACGATGGATCAACCCCCTCCCCCGCGAGCCTCCCGCCACGGAGCCCGTTGGGCACGTCCTCGGGGTGCGGATCGGCCACGGGCGAGCTCGGAAGCTCGCCGTGCCACCCGACGGCGTGAACCGCGTCGTTCCTACTGGTTGCCGCGATGTCGTTCAACCGTGCTTGAGCGAGCTCGGCCTCCGGCACCCCTCCCGCCGGGCTCACTCTTCCCCATATCCTCAGTTGGTGACGGCCCACGCTCCCTGCGTCTTGTGTCGAGGGCCGCGACCCCAGCTTCTGATAAGGCGAGCCGAGGATTCCCGGGCTCGAACCCGGGCACACCGCCAAGCTGCCCAGCAGCATGAAGCCCTTGCCTCGCCCGTCGGCGATCGGCCCGATCCCGCTGAGCTCCTCCCGGTCGGGAAATGCCAGCGCCGCCTTGTCGTGGGGGAACAGGACAGGCCCGTCGCACTGAGCGACCGCTTCCCGCGTGTTTTGGCAGTGCGGCTCGATCATCGTCTTGAAGGTCACTTCCACCGCGTTGAACAGGCGATACGCGGCCTTCGCTCACCCCCACGATTTCGGGGAAGGCTCCCGGCCGGTCTCTCGGCGGCCGCGGCGGCGACCTGGACCGCTCGGCGGGTGCGCCGAGCATCGCCAAGATCGGCGGAGCCGAAATGGACCTCCGCCCATTGCGGGGACTCGGAACCCAGCTCCTCACCATCGGAGCTCCTCCCTGAGTCGACCGCACGATTCCTCTCGCTGCGGGCATAAGGGCACCGCAGAAGCCCGGCGCCACGATGTGGGGAAGGGTGAGCCCGGCGGGAGGGGTACAGCGGACGGTCCCGTTCCGGTCAGCGATCAGCAGGCCGTGTGTGGGACAGCGACGTGGTTCACGGCGTTGCGTGCCACCCGACGGCGTCCGTCCTTGGGTGGCACGGAGATGCCCGCCGTGGCGTCCGACGTCGTGAGCACGGCCGCCTCGCGTCGATCCGGGGGAGCACGCGAGAACGCTCTCCTCCGTATAATGGGCGTTCTTCTATCGACGGAACCGACCGATGAGCGACGAAGAGCCGAGAAGACGGCGGCGGGACGGTTGGCTGCGAGAGCTGATCGAGCAGGTCACGATGGCCTTCGTGTTCGCCTTCGCGTTCCGCGCCTTCGTGGTGGAGGCGTTCGTGATCCCCACCGGCTCGATGGCGCCCACGCTTCTCGGGAACCACGTCGAGGTGGTGTGCGAGCAGTGCGGCTACCGCTTCCGCTTCAGCCCGGAGAACAACGGGCGACGGCGGTCGCCGAACTACGCCTACCGGATCGAGGTGCAGTGTCCGCAGTGCGGCAATCTCATCCGCCGCGAGCGGGCACGCATCAACACGGGCGACCGCATCCTGGTCCTCAAGTACCTCTACGCCTTCAAGGAGCCGTCCCGCTGGGATGTGGTCGTCTTCAAGAACCCCAAAAAGCCCGATGTCAACTACATCAAGCGGCTCGTCGGCTTGCCCAACGAGCGGATCTGGGTGGCCCGCGGCAACGTCTTCTTCAAGAAGCGGGGCAAGGCCGACTGGCAGGCCGCGAGGAAGCCGCCCGATGTGCAGCGGGCCGTCTGGCAGCCCGTCTACCACAGCAAGTACTTCCCGCTCGACAGCGGCGACCGCCGACGCCGGGATTGGCGGTGTCCGTGGGACCCGGTCCGGGGGAGCTGGAGCCCGGTGCGGAAGGGCCGGATGGGGTCGGCGTCTCCCGCCGAGGCCCACACCTATCACTATCGACCCGCGGCCGAGGAAAGGGGCGGCGGGACGCCCGGCGTGCTCGCCTTTCGCTTCAACGGACCGGAGCAGTCGCCGTACGCCCGTAACTACTACGCCTATAACGCGCTGACCCGGTCCGGGGCACGCGGACGCAACTGCTTCGAGGACGTCCGTGTCGCGGCAACGGTCATCCCGGAGGAGCGGGGCCTCGGTCTCTGGATGAAGACGACGGGGCGGAAGCGGGCCTTCCGGGCGACGATCGATGCCGAGGGCGTCGCCCGCTTCCGGAGCCGGCCGCAAAGGGCGAGCGGCGAGTGGCGGCGTGTCGCGAAGAAGCGCGTGGGCACTCTCTCGCCGGGACGGGCGACACGGGTCGAGCTCTGGCACGTGGACCAGGCGCTGTCGCTCTGGGTCGACGGCGAGCGAGTGTTGCACTGGACCTACGAGGCGGACCCGCATGCCCTCGACGAGGCGGGAGCGCCCGAGAAGCCGCCGGCGATCCGCATCGGCGTGGAGGGGGCGGCCGCGAAGCTGCGGCGGGTGAACCTCGACCGGGACATGTACTACACGCAGCCCACGGCCACGGCCCTCGGAACGACGGAGGGCGGGGCGAGGATCGGCCCGGACGAGTTCTACGTGCTCGGGGACAACAGCCCGGAGAGCGAGGACAGCCGTCGGTGGGACCGGGTCAACGAGGTGGTTCGGGCGCAGACGGGCGTGAAGGAAGGGCGGGTGCCGCGGAAGCTGATGCTCGGGCGGGCCTTCTTTGTCTACTTTCCACCTCCCCACCGCTGGCGACCCGACGGCATGGCCCTGGTCCCCAACTTCGGCCGGATGCGGTTCATCGACTAGCGCGTCATGGCGTCGTGGATGTGAACACGGCGCGATCGGCGTCGAAACGCAGACGCCCGCGATGGATGCGGAGCCAGCTCCGCTGGACCCGGACCTGGAAGCGCTGCAGCAGTGGGTCCCCCCACACCCCGAACGGCGGCAGCGGCGGGATATATCGGCGGAGGAGGGGCCAGAAGCGATCGTCGGCGAGGAAGGACCGAAGGTTCGCCGCGCTGCCCTCCATCGGCCGGAACAGCGTGTCGAGGGAGCGTTCGCGGCCCATCGCGAGCAGTGCGAGGTGGACGGTGGACCGCGGCACGTCCGACCGGGCGAGGAGGTCCGCCGGGTCGAGGCCCCCGCTGTCGGAGGGGTTTTGCATCGTCCGCGCCAAGCGGTAGTGGGTGCGAACCAGCCACGCGTGAGCGTGCTCCGCTCGGTCTCGGACATAGTCGCGAAGACGGCTGTGGTCCTCCCACCCCACCAGTCCCGCGAGGAGTGCGCCGGCCATCTCCTTCTCGTCCTCGTAGGCCGTGGCCGCTTGAAGCGCGAGCGACTGACACGCCTCGCGGTCGAAGCGGTCCACCGCGATCCGGCAGGCGAGGGCGCGGAGCGCCGCCAGATCCCGCTTGCCGTCGCTCGCCGCGCCGAGGGCGGGAAGGAGATCCGACGGCGACGCGGCGGTCGAGACCCGGACGGCGTGGAGCCGGAGGCGCGGGGGGAGCGAATCGGGGAGTGAAAGCTCCACCGATTCGGAGGGAAGCGCGGTGAGCATAGCGAGCCGCTTCACGGCGGCCTCGGGATCGCTTTGCCATCCGTCCGCGGCGAGGGCGTCGCGAAGGACGGAGGCGTGGTCCATGTCGGCTCGGCCGAAGACGCGGTGAACGGCGGCCGCGGCGACGGGAGGCGGGACGGCGAAGGTCTCCCCCGTCGTCGGGGAGTCGGCCGACGGCACGCCCGGCACGTCGACGTGGCGGAACAACCACCACGCGGGGTGGTCCGGCCGACCCGACGGGTCGCCGGCGAGGACGGAGCGCCAGAGAAGCCGTCCCGCCGGCGAGGTGACCTGCAGCTTCCCGTCCGGTGCGGCGACCGACCGGAGCCAGTCGGGGAACCACGCGGGAAGCGAGCGGCGAAAGGCGTAGGGGAGAAACGCCGCGACGGACGGGGCCTTCATCCGGAGACGGTCGGCACGCTCCGCGGTCCAGTCGCCGAGGGCGTCGTGCTCGCTCCGCGTGAACAGGACGGCGCGGGCGAGGGACGGCGGGAGGTCGGCGAGGGCGGCCGGCGGGTCGGGCAGCGCCACTCGGTCGTTGAGAAGACCGAGGTGGACCCACGCCGGAGCGGACACCGCGGGCGAGGCGTCCGTCGCCGCCTTGCGGAGGAGGTCGGGGCGGCGGTCGGAGGGAACGGCGGCGGTGGCACGGACGGCCGCTTCGCGGACCACCTCGCGCTCGTCGGCGAGGAGCTTGCGGAGGGTCGAGACGACCCGCGGGTCCGTCGCGGTCGAACGGCCCTCCAGGCCCAGCCGGCCGAGGGCCTTGGCCACCTCCGCCCGCTCATTCGCCGCGTCCGCGTCGGCGTGGTTCGCGAGGTAGCGGACCCACCCCCGGCCGAAGTCCGGACCCCATACGCCGGCGCGGCTGAGCCCCTCCACGATGGCCTGAAAGCACTTCGGATCCTCGGTGGAGCGGAGCTTCTCCTCGAGCGTCGCACGCAACGCCGCGTCCGAGGCGGCGTGGCGGGCGACGTAGCGGATCCCCAGGCGACGCTCCTCGGCTTGATCGCTGCAGAGGCGGCGGAGGAAGACGAAGCGGACCAGCGTGTCCTGATAACGCACGGAAAGGCCCGCGGCGACGAGCACCGCCAGTGTGGCGGTGATGAACCCGATGAACAGGAAGCGGCGGATCCGCAGACGGCGGCTACGGGACATCCTGGGATGGTAGTGAGCCGCCGCGGCGAGGAAAGCGGCGAACAGCTCGGGTGCTCTCAGCGTCACCGCGCCGACGCGAAACAGTCGGGCGTCAGGGCGAGGCGTCGGTGGACAGGAGCTGGTGCTGGCTGAGGGACTGGTAGAGCGGACTCGTCCGCAGCAGGTGATCGTGGGTTCCGTCCGCCGCCACGCGGCCGCCGTCGAGGAGGACGATGCGGTCCGCGTCCACCACGGTGCTGAGGCGGTGGGCGATGATGAACGTGGTCCGTTCCTCGCGAAAGCGGGCGAGCGCCTCGTGGATGCGGGCCTCCGAGGTGGCGTCCACCTGACTGGTCGCCTCGTCGAGGATGAGAACGGGCGGGTCCCGGAGCACCGCTCGGGCGAGGGCCAGACGCTGCCTCTGACCGCCCGACAGGCCGGAGCCGCCCTCCGCGAGCGGCGTGTCGTAGCCGTGGGGAAGCGCCTCGATGAGGTCGTGGGCGAACGCCGCGGTCGCGGCGCCGACGATCGTGTCCCGGTCCACGCCCGCCTGGCCGAAGGCGATGTTCTGGGCGATGGTCCCCCGGAACAGCGGGGCGTCCTGGCTCACCACGCCGATCTGCGAGCGGAGGGAGCGGAGGCTGACGGTGCGGAGGTCCGTCCCGTCCATGCGGACACAGCCGGCGGTGGGGTCGATCAGACGAGGGAGGAGGGCGACGAGCGTGGACTTGCCCGAGCCGTTGGGCCCGACGATCGCCACCGTGGCGCCGTGGTCCACCGCGAGGTCGACGTCGTCGACGGCGGGACGCTCCTGACCGGGATAGTGATACGTCACCCGCTCGAAGCGAACGCTCCGGGTGTGGCGGGGGAGGGTCGGCAGACGGTCGCCGCCCTGCTCGGTGGGGAGCTCGAGGAGCTGCGAGACGCGGTCCGCCGCCGCGAAGGCACCGTGGAGCCTGTTGTTGAGGTTGGCGAGCGGACGGAAGGTCGAGGCGCTCACCGCGAGGACGCTCATGACCTTGAGGAGCGAGGTGGCTCCTGCCTGCTGCTGGAAGACGTACCAGCCGGCGAACAAGGCGATACTCATGATCCCCACCATGCCGATGAGCTCGGTGGCGGGCGGGGTGATCGCCCGAACGCGGGCGAGGCGGATCTGGTGGCCGACGAGACGCTGGACCACGCGGTTGAACAGGCGGCGCTGCTGACGCTCCGCCTGGTGAGCCTTTACGACGTGGCTGCTGCCGAGGGTCTCCTCGAGGAGGTTGATCATCTCGGCGTTCTGCTCGAGGGCCCGTCGCGTCGTCCGCCGGATGCGCTTGCCGAGCTTGCGGATCAGCACGGCGAGAAGCGGCAGGCCCACGAGGAACAGGAGGGTGAGCTGCCAGTCGATGAGGAGGGCGAGCAGGAGCGTCGCCGTTCCGATAAGGACGCTGCGGAGGCTCTTGCCGAGGAGGAGCCGCATGCCGCCGGCGATGCGATTGCAGTCACCCGCGACGCGGCTGAGCATGTCGTAGGCGCCGCGACGCTTCTGGAGCTCCCACGGCACGTGGATCACGTGCTGGAAGGCATCCAGCCGGACCCTCGCGACGGCGCGGTGGACCGCGACCTCCGCGAAGAAGCGGTGGACGTAGCGAAGGCTCGCACCCAGGAGGGCCGCCACCAGGATGATTCCAAGGGTGAGCGCGAAGCCCGTGAACGGGTCCTCCGGCACGTGGGTCCGGACGAACGGCTCCCAATTCCCGATGACCGCTTGCACACGCGGGTTCGCGGCCTTCTCCGCGAGCAGGTCCTGCAGGGTCACGTAGTCGGTCTCGCCGCCCGCGCCTTCTTCCCGGCGGAACAGCTGGTCGATCACCCACATCAGCGTCGCGAAGCCGCCGAAGGCACAGACCGCGTCGAGGATGGACGCCCCCACGGCCACGGTGACGAGGCGGCGGTAGAGAAGCAGGCGAAAAAAGAATTGGCGAAAGTGATACATGGGAATCGAGGATCGCGTTGGGGGGCGCTACGCAACGGCGTCGCTCCGAGCCGACCCGGTCCGCCCGCTTCCACGCGATCGCGACGGGCGCCGAGCGAGGCCGAGGCGACCCGCTATCGTAGGGTAGGCGTCGAATCGCAGCGCCCCGTCCGGGGAGGACGGCCCGCAGCACCGCCGACGCTCGTGCCGTGTCCCGCGGGAAACTCGACGAGGGAGGCCGCATGTCCGCCGACGAGCCGTTGGCCGCGTCCGTCAGCGCCCCGGCGGGGTTTCGCTCCGCCGGAGGCGCCTGCGGGATCAAGGAGCACGGCCGGGCGGACCTCGCGACCGTCGTCGCGGACGTCCCCTGCACGGCCGCCGCCCTCTTCACCCGCAGCCGGACGCCCGCGGCGCCCGTGCTCGTCAACCGACGCCACCTTCGCGCCGCGAGAGCCACCCGCGCCATCGTCTGCAACGCCGGCGTGGCCAACGCCTCCACGGGCAAGCGGGGACAGCGCGACGCCGAGCGGGTGGCCCGCCACGCCGCGGGGCGGCTCGGCTGCCGCCCGGAGAGCGTGCTCGTCTGCTCCACCGGCCTCATCGGCGCCCGGCTGCCCACGGAACGCGTGCTCGCCGGCGTGGACCGCCTCCTCCCCGCCCTCGAGCGCTCCGCGGACGCGGACCGGGCGGCGGCCCACGCCATCCTCACGACGGACACCGTGGCGAAGGAGGCCGTGCGGCGGATACGGGTCGGTGGGCGGGTCGTGACGGTCGGGGGCATCGGCAAGGGGTCGGGCATGATCGCGCCGAACATGGGGACCATGCTCGCGTTCCTCACGACGGACGCGGCGGTGGGGCGGCGGCCGCTGGCCCGAGCGCTGCGCGAGGCGGCGGACGCGGACGCCTCCTTCAACAACATCTCCGTGGACACGGACACGAGCCCGTCGGACACGGTGGCGGCGCTCGCGAGCGGCCTCGCGGACAATCCTCCGCTGCGGTCGGAGCGGTCGGCGGGCTTTCGCCGGTTCGTGGACGCCGTGACGTCGGTGTGTCAGGAGCTCGCCCACCAAATCGTCCACGACGGCGAGGGGGCGACGCGGGTGGTCCGGGCGCGGGCCGAGGGAGCCGCGAGCCGAGCGGAGGCCCGGCGCGTCGCGCGGGCCGTCGCGGAGTCGCCGCTGGTGAAAGCGGCGGTTTACGGCGGCGATCCGAACTGGGGGCGGATCGTCACCGCCGCGGCCAAGACCGGCGCGCGGCTGGATGCCGAGCGGATTCGCGTGCGGATCGGGGCCGAGGTGGTCTGCCGTCGCGGGACGGCCGCCACCTTCGACGAGCGGGCGGCGGTCGCCGCCATGCGGGGCGAGGAGGTGACCCTCTCGATCCACCTCGGCGTGGGCCGGAAGTGGGCGGAGGTCCTCGGCCCACTCGAGGAGGTTGTGACAGAAGCGGTTCAGCTCCTCCGCGAGCTGGGGGTTCCCCTCGAAGTTGCCGGTGGGGTTCCCCTCGTCGCAGTTGGCCCGCAGCTCCATGTGGATGGGGATGGTCCCGAGCAGCGGCAGGCCGAGCCGCTCCGCCATGGCCGCGGCGCCGCCACGGCCGAAGATGTCGTACTCCTTCCCGTCGTCGCCGATGAAGTAGCTCATGTTCTCCACGAGGCCGAGCACCTCGACGTCGAGCTGCTTGAACATGTGGGCGGCGCGGATCGCGTCGTCCTGGGCGACCTTCTGCGGCGTGCACGTGATGACGGCGCCGGTCATCGGGAGCATCTGGGCGAGGGTGAGCGGCACGTCACCCGTGCCCGGCGGTAGGTCCACGATGAGGTAGTCCAGCTCGCCCCACTCGGTCTGGGTGGACAGCTGGCGGAAGGCCCCGTGGGCCATCGGGCCCCGCCAGATGAGCGGCTTCTCCGGGTCGACGAGCTTGCCGATGGTCATCGCCTTGACGCCATGGGTGTGGAACGGGAAGAGGGTTTGCTTGGAGCCGCGCGGCTGCTGATCCTCGAGGCCGAGGAGGGTCACCGACGAGGGTCCGTA